>DJYC01000014.1 GCA_002448445.1 Treponema sp. UBA6988 | reverse complement strand
GGGAGCCAATTTTTCTGCTGCAAATATAAAACTCGAAGTTTGCCCGAGTAGTTTTAAACCATGACTGCGGAAAGAATCATATAGAGTGCGGTTGCCCCAAAAATGCTTACCATTGAATTCTTTACGGCAAGGTTCACAAGCACTGCAAAGAAAAGCCCCGCGAATGCAGGAAGCCCGTAGGGGAAGGCCACAAGTTTTATGTCCTTAAAGCAGTAGACCAGAAGAATTGCAATTATCATGGACGGTATGTATTTTTCTATGAACTTGATGAGTGGCGGTGGTTCTTTCCTGCTGAACAAAAGGAAAGAAAATGAGCGCTCAAAGAAAATGATTGCCCCGCAGATAAAAATTGCAACTATTACAAGTGAAAGCGGAAGCTTTTCTTTTATGGCTGAATCCGCACTTCCCGAAGTCTTAATCTGGAAAAGCCCTGCCGCAAAAACAATGCCCGCCAGAATCATTGCAGAAAGTGCAATAAGTATTGCCGTCTTTGCAGACTGCCCCCTTTCCGAATAGAATGTTATGCCCCTAAAAATAACGATTAGCGCAATTCCCATTAATATAGAAAGAAAAATTATGTTTGAGGAAGGCACAAGTCCAACCTTAAAAAGAAGGACCGCAAGTACGCATGTGGCAATTCCAATTGCAGCTGGCACAAAGGGTTCAAGGATGGATTTTGCAGTCCCGGTTTTGCCGGCTTTTTTTGCCTCCAAAATTCCGCCCCCAATCTGCCCGCAAAGGATTACCGCAAACAAGGCAGAAAGCGCAAAGTCTACACCGTTAAGATATTGGGCAAGGTTAAAGTGCTGAAGGACGTTGCATGCCAAAGCCCCAATGACGCTTCCAAGCACCCAGTAAAAAAAATCAAGGAAGGCTATTGTTCCAAGGAAGGGGCCTTTTTCTGCTCTGGAAGGAATTTCCGTTGAGCACAAAAGGGCATAAGTTTCGTCCGTAAGCCAATAAATTATGAATGGCTTCCACTTTTTGCAGCCCCGGCATTTTTCTATTAGCGAAAGGCCGTAGACAATGTGCCTTATGTTTACAAAGAATTCCGTTATGACAATTTCTGCAAGGCTTGCCCCCGCCGCAAATAGCCCGATTGCAACGTATTCGCCTGCTCCGCTGTACATAAAAAGTCCCATCACAAGTGCAAGCCACCAAGGGTAGCCTGCGTTTACCACCATAAGGCCAAGGGGAATGCCGATTGCCACATAGCCAAAAAAGATAGGAGTCGTATAAGATGCAGCCTCGCGTGCAAAAGCTCTGTTCATGTGCGACAGTATATTTTAACTTGCCATTTTTTTCAATAAGAGTTTTTTCTTTTTTTTTTGGACCAAGTTTTTTCTTATAACCCGCTTTGCAGGGCTACGCTTTCGCTCCGGCCCGCCTTGCGGCGGTCTGGCTACGCCACCCTTCCAATCGGGGGTAGGCTTTATTTGCAAAAGATAAAGTTGCCCTTGCTAACATTATTGGTCACAAAAAGCTAAACTTCTGCGATAACTTCTATTTCGCAAAGAGCTCCCTTGGGAATGTCCTTTACCGCAACACAGCTTCTTGCCGGTTTTTCTGTAAAGTATTCAGCGTATACTCCATTGAATGCCGCAAAGTCGCTCATGTTTGCCAAGAAGCAGGTGGTCTTTAATACCTTAGTCAAATCCGAGCCTGCTGCTTCCAAAAGAGCCTTTACGTTAAGGCAGGCCTGTCTTGTCTGCTCTTCGATTGTAGAAGCCTCAATTGCTCCGCTTGCGGGGTTAATCGGAATCTGCCCTGAGCAGAATACAAGTCCGTTTACAATCTTTGCCTGGGAGTAGGGGCCTATTGCCGCCGGTGCGTTTGGTGTGGAAACTGTCTTCATTTTATTTCTCCTCTTTTCCTGTAAAATTATTTGCGTTTTAAACATCAAATTTTATTGAATCAACTACTTTTAAGCCTTCGTCCTTCAATGCGTTTTTGATGGCGTTAACATGGTCATAGTCGCGGGTTTCCATGGACACCCTAAGGTAGCAGCCGTTTATGTTTTCCGTGTCGCCGGCCCTTTCGTGGTGAACGCTCGTAACGTTTCCGCCCAAATCCGCAATGATTCTGGAAACTTCCTTTAGCTGTCCCGGTTTGTCTATGAGTTCTATCAAAAGGTTTGTAACACGGCCAGACTTCATAAGACCTCGCTTTATGATTCTGGAAAGAATTGTTACGTCAATGTTTCCGCCAGAAACAACGCTTACGATTTTTTTGCCCTGCACAGGAAATTTGTTGAACATGGCAGCGGCAACAGATACTGCACCCGCACCCTCTGCAACCATCTTCTGTTTTTCAATCAGGGTAAGTATTGCAGAACAAATCTCGTCTTCTGTTACAACGGCCATGTCGTCCACGTATTCCTTTACGTAGCGGAAGGTGTTTTCGCCCGGCTGTTTTACCGCAATTCCGTCTGCTATGGTCATTACGGAAGGAAGCCTTTCTATAGCACCGCCGCCTATTGACTTTACCATGGACGGAGCACCAGATGCCTGAACACCGTAAACCTTTACAGATGGCCTTATCTGTTTTACCGCGCATGCAATTCCGGATATGAGTCCGCCGCCGCCAACCGGAACGATGATTGCGTCTATGTCGTCCAGGTCCTTGAATATTTCCAAAGCAATCGTGCCTTGGCCTGCAATAACGTCTTCGTCATCAAAGGGGTGAACAAAGGTGTAGCCCATGCTGTCCCTAAGTTCAAGGGCCTTGTTGTAGGCATCGTCATAAACTCCTTCAACAAGACACACTTCTGCGCCGTAAGCTTTTGTAGCTTCTATCTTGGAAATGGGTGCGCTGTCCGGAAGGCATATTACAGATTTTATTCCCTGCTTGGAAGCCGCAAGCGCAACTCCCTGGGCATGGTTTCCAGCTGAACAGGCAACTACGCCCCGCTTTTTTTCCTCTTCGGTAAGGTTTGCCATCTTGTAGCCCGAACCCCTAAGCTTAAATGAACCTGTGTTCTGGAGGTTCTCCGGCTTGAGCCACAGGTCTACTCCCGGGGCAATTCCGCTAGCCCTTACGCAGCTTGTCTCTCTTACGATATTTTTTAAAACTCTTTGGGCATCAAACACTTTGTCTAATGTAAGCATGCGTAACTCCTTTTGGCTCTGTTCATAAAATTAAAAATTAAGATAGGCATAAAGATAGCGCATTTTTGCAATATTTGCAAATCATTTCTTTTACTTTGCGTCTTTCATGTCGCTTTCGTAACTGTAGCCTCCGTACACCCAGACAAGGCTTCCTTCCGTAAACTCTCCGCCGTTGTGGTCATCCTCGTAAATCAAGTACCAGGGGGCGGTTTTTCCGTCTATGGTCTCTTTTCTTTCTGTTGCGCCAATGATTCGGATTACCTGTCCTGCATAGACAACGTTCCTGCTTTCTATGTATTTTTCATTTTTGTAGTCATAATATGCAAGCGAGACCGTCTCTGCGTTAAGGGAAGGTTCTTTCCTCATCTTTGTGTTTTCAAGAACCGTAAGGTATTTTGCGTCTTTGTCACCCCAGCCCGGATACTTTAACACATTTTCGCCCTTGTAATAGTAGGTCTTCCATGCGGGGCTTGGCCTTTCGCTCTGAAGTATGGGGTCACCGTCGTCATAAGCACCTAGTGAACCCTTGCAGTCAAAATCCTCGTAATCGGGATAGACCATATATTCTCCCGGAAAAGAAGCCTGCATGTTGTACTGGTTGGTAAAGGAATAAGGCTCTTCCTTTCCTCCGTGCATGGGAGTGGAAAGTTCAACTTCATAGTACCCCTCGCGATTTTCGCTCTTTTTAAGAATCCAGTTGCCTGTCATGGTGCCGTCGTGCCTTGCCCAAAGACCGTACACTCCGTTCGGGTAAAAGCTTAGCCTCCACCAGCCGGCTGCAAAGGAATTTTCAAGAAGGAATCTTCTGCTTTTTTCTTCATCCTTGCTGCGCTTTACACTGGGCATTTCTTTTGCCTTCTTGTCCAGGTTTACCGCGCATATTACCTGGTGGCATTCATTTACGTGGCTTCCGTCTTTTATCCTTATTGAGATGTATTTTCCGTCTGGGCTTATTGCAAGGGCCTCTATTTTTTTGCCAGCGTCTTCTATGTGTTCAGCCTGAACAAGCTTGCCTGTAGAAAGTTCATAGACATAAAGGTAGGTAAGTCCGTGTTCGCTGTCGTATTGTCCGCTCTTTTCTTCGTTGACTGTAAACAAGACGCGGTCTTTTTTTTGAATTACCTGCCAAGAATAAATGTTGTAGTGGTAGGGAAATTCTATGTAGGCCTTAGAAATTTCCTCACCGGTCAAAGCATTTAGTGCAGTGATTCCTGTTCCGTTAACTACGTATAGGGTTTTGCCGTCCGCAGAATAATACAGGTCTCCGCCAAAGTCGCGCATTTTTTGCCAGACAATTTCCCTTGTGTCCATTTTCCACACGCAGAGGTCTGTAGGATTTCCTGCGCTGCCTGCTATGTATTTTCCATCCGGGGAAAAGGCAAAGCTGTTTGCCCACATAAAGTCGCCGCCTGTTTTGTAGGTCCACGATTGGGTCTTTAGGTTGTACATTGCCCAAGATTCATAGTATACGCCGCAGAGTATGTTTTCTCCGTCGGGAAGCGGGTGTATGCTCTGTAGGAATTCAGAGTGGTCGTTTATTGAAGCCTGATAGGGGGTAGGGCTGCCAAGGTCTTTTTGGGTCTTGTCTTTTATGCAAACCTGCATTAAATATTTGTCGTCCCTAACATAATAAATGTATTCGCCGTCTGGGGAATATGCCATGGCAATGCGGCTGCGTGGTTTTGCCTCTGTTACAAAAAGCTCCTCTCCTGTTGCCCTGTCGCAAACACAAAGTCCCTTTTCCGAGCTAAAGCGGTAATCCCAGCGGTGGAAGGCGACAGTTTTTCCGTCTGGGCTGAATGCCGCAAGATCAAAGCCGTCTTTTTTCCATAGCTTTCGGATTATGCTGTCCTTGCTTGTGTACTGCCTTTGCTTGAATGAAACTGTCGTTTTTGCCCATGCACTGTTGCCTTTTTCGTCTACAAAGCAGAGCCAGTTTTTGTCTTGGTCTTGGTAAAGCAGGTGCACTGTGCTTCCTTCCTTTAGCTTTCCGGGGCTTTCCTTAAAGTCCTGGCTGTTGGGCGATTTGTATACGTCACAGTCTTGTGGAATTACAATCTGGTCACCGATTGCAAGAACCGTAGAAAATTCAGAAAAGCTTGTAGGTGCATCGGTTAGGCTTGCCTTGTCAAAGGGGGTGCTTTCTGAGCCAAACCAGACTATCTCTTCTGCGGCTTTTGCAGATTCAGCTGGGGCTTCTTTTTTACCATCTCTTTCTTCCGTTTTTGAATCGGATGCTTCTTCTTGGGAGCTTTTGCTTTTTATTTCTTTGTCTGATTTTTTCGTGCAGCTTATAAAGAATACAGGGGCCAGTAAAAGGGCTGTGGCAAATGCAATTACTTTTTTCATGGGGGAATTATAGCAAAGTTTCCCTTGCAATGGAAGTAGAAGACAAGTGCGGTTTTTTAATAATTGTAATGCAAAGATATGTTAAGAAAGCACTGGAATGGAGGCGGGAAACGCAGCAAAAAAGCATTTGCGCGGTGCGAACCCGGCAGCGTAGCTTCAAGCCGCGTAGCGAGTCTAATACCTTATATCTGCGCTTGGGGTTGTAAACAACCCTTGCTTTTTTGATGCGTTTACTGCCGGGAATGGAAGTGCTTTCGTGTTAATATTTACACTTGCCTTTTACAAATCTTAATGCCGAACTATTATTTTACTTTAAAAAGTGCTAATATGTTTTTTATGGACAAGAACATTTCTGCGGCGGAGAATGCCGTTTACATTTTGGATTCATACGGACTTATCTACAGGGCCTACTATGCCCTTTTTAGCCATCCGCTCACAAATCAGCGAAAGGAAAACATTAGCGCGGTTGTGATTTTTTTCCGCAACCTAAAGGCACTTTTGGCAAAGCACAAGCCTGCTTTTCTTGCGGCCGCTTTTGACAGCCGTACCAAGACTTTCCGCCACGAGCTTTTTGCTGAATACAAGGCCACTCGCCAGAAGACACCCGATGACCTTCATGCCCAGGTTCCCTGGATAGAGGATGTGCTAAAGGCTTTGGGTATTCCAGTTCTTCGTGTTGACGGCTTTGAGGCAGACGACATTATTGCAACCGTTGCGGCAAAGTGTGCAAATGAGGGGAGGCAGCTTCGCATTCTTAGCGGGGACAAGGACTTGCTTCAGCTTGTTACGGAAACTTGCAAGGAGATGCAGCCGGACAAGGCAAACGGCGGTTGGGAGACGGACGGAGTTGAAGAGGTTAAGGCCAAGTGGGGAATTGGTCCCGAGATGATTTTGGACTACCTTTCGCTAACAGGTGATGCTGCGGACAACGTGCCGGGCGTTAAGGGCGTTGGAGACAAGACTGCAATAAAGCTTTTGACCCAGTACGGTTCCCTTGACGGAATCTATGAACATGCGGAAGAAATTAAGGGTGCTCTTGGCCAGAAGATTCGCGGCGACAAGGAAAACGCATATTTTTCCAAGAAGCTTATTTCGCTAAGAAGCGACGTTCCAATCGAAATTGACTTTGAATCTTTTTCCACCGCCAAGCTTGATTACGCTGCGGCAGGAAAGGCCCTTGCTGAACTTGGGGCAGAAGCTGTTTCCCGTGCTTTCTTAAAAGAAGGAAATGCTGATTGGGCAATAGCCTCTGCAACAGCCTTAACCGCTGCTTCAGTTGAATCCGGAGCTGCACCCGCTTCATCTGCTGCCACTGCAACATCTGCAAACGAAGATAACGCCCCCCTCCCCATCCGCAAGAACGAGGGAAATTACCGCCCAATAACAAGTGCTGATGAACTAAAGAAATTCATAGATTCAGCCATGGACAAAAAATCCAACCCAAGTCTTGAAATTGCCTTTGACACGGAAACCGACGGTCTGGACACCCACGCATCAGGTCTTGTTGGCTTTAGCCTCTGCGTAAAAGAAGGGGAGGCCGTTTACGTTCCAGTAGTTCTTCCCGGCGGAATGTTTGCAGAAGAAACCATTGCAAAGGAAGACTGCCTTTTTCAGCTTGAGCGCATACTAAAAAATCCCGGCGCAACGCTCGTAATGCACAATGGAAAGTTTGACCTGGAAGTTTTGCATACAGCAGGTTGCATTGCAGCAGAAAAACCAGCTTGCAAAATAGCAGACACTATGGTTGCGGCCTGGCTACTGGATCCCGATGCCTTGGGAAAGTCGCCCTATGGCCTTGAATACCTTGCGGAGACAAAGCTTGGCCTTTGCGGAATTGAATTTAATGACATAGTTCAGAAGGGGCAGACTTTTGCTGATGTTCCGCTGGAAAAGGCATACCCCTACGGTGCAGAAGATGCAGACTTTACCCTTCAGCTGTGGAATATCCTAAAAAAGAAGATAGAAGCAGAAGGGCTTAACGACATATTCTTTAAGACGGAAATGCCCCTCTTGCCCATTCTTGCCGCAATGGAAAACCGTGGAATCCACCTGGATAAGAAGATTCTTTCGGACTACAACGTGGAACTTTGCAAGATTATAGAAGAAAAGAAGTCGCTTATATATTCAGAGGCGGGGCATGAATTTAACATTGCAAGCACCAAGCAGCTGCAGGAAGTTTTGTTCACAGAAAGGGGGCTTGTTCCCGGCAAAAAAACAAAGACAGGCTACAGCACTGACACAGCCGTCTTGGAGGAACTTGCAGAGCGCACGGACGATCCCCTTCCAAATGCAATCCTTGACTTTAGAAAGTCGGTAAAATTGCAGAACACTTATGTAGAAACACTCCCTCTGTTGGCAGACAAAATGGGCCGCATACACACATCCTTTATGCAGACTGGAACCGCCACAGGAAGACTTTCTAGCCGCGACCCAAACCTTCAGAACATACCTGTCCGCGAAGAGGCTGGAAGAAAAATCCGCTCGGCCTTTACCGCAGAAAGTGGAACCGTGCTAATTTCGGCGGACTATTCCCAGATAGAACTTGTGGTTCTTGCCCATCTTTCGGGAGACAAAAACCTTAGCTCAGCCTTTGAGCAGGGAATAGACGTTCACAAGGCAACAGCTGCCCTTATCTACGGAATAAAGCCGGAAGAAGTTACCGCAGACATGAGGCGCTTTGCAAAGACGGTAAACTTTGGCGTTATGTACGGAATGAGTGCCTTCCGCTTGGCAAAGGATTTGGGCATAAGCCGCACACAAGCCCAGAACTTCATAAGCCAGTATTTTACAACCTATTCCCAGGTTAAGGCCTTTATAGAAAAGACAATTGCAGACGCAAGGGCTAACGGTTTTACCCAGACAATCACCGGCAGAAGACGCTTTATCCGCGGAATAAACAGCCGCAACAAGAACGAGCAGCAGGCGGCAGAAAGAATTGCCATCAACACACCCATTCAGGGCAGCGCGGCAGACATTGTAAAAAAAGCCATGATAGACGTGAACCAAGAAATTGAGCGTACAAAGAGCCCTCTAAAGATGCTGCTGCAGGTTCACGATGAATTGATTTTTGAATGCCCGGATGATGAGGCCGTGGTAAAATCTTCCATAGAGCTAATACGCTCAAAGATGGAAAGTTCCTTTAAGCTGAACATTCCCCTCCGCGTAAGCATAGAAAGCGGAAAGTCATGGGGGCAGTTCCATTGATTTTGTGCGTAACAGGCCCAATGGCGGCAGGAAAAAATGCTGCGGCTTCAATCCTTGAGCAAAGGGGCTACGCCTGCATAGACGCAGACCTTGCGGGGCATGGAGCCGTGGAAAATGCCAGGGAAAAGATTTTTGAGCGCTTTGCAGGGGAGGCCAATAAAAAGGGCATAGTTCTAAAAAATCAAGACGGAAGCGTAAACCGCAGGGCACTGGGCGAAGTGGTCTTTTCTTCCCCCCAGCTTTTGCGGGAGCTTGAATCCATAGTCTACCCCGAGACCGAGCGCATCATCAGGGAATTTATAGAAGAAAAACAAAAAGACTCCTCCATTCCCGGCGTAGTAATAAATGCGGCAGTCCTCTACAAAACCCCGGACATTTTAAGCCAAGTTCAATTCATTCTCTATGTTGACGCACCCCTAATAATGCGCTATTTCCGTGCCAGAAAAAGAGATGGCATGTCCTGCAAAAAAATTCTTGACCGTTTTGCAAGCCAAAGAGACCTTTTTGCTAAATATCAAAATTCAAATGCCGATATTCAAAGGGTATGGAATACCGGTTCCAGACAGCGTTTGGAAAAGAAGATTATTAAGATTCTGGCAGCTTTGGAAAGTTAGCTTTCTTTTGCTTGCCCTGATTCCAAATGCAATAGTGAGCCTCTAAAGACTTATGTTTTTGGAAGTTCCCATTACCGGCAGGGGAAAAAACGAATGGAACAAAAAAGAACATTATGGATTTTAATTGCAGCGGGAGTTTTTTTATGCGTGGTTATTGGAGCCGCGTTTCTTATCTTTGGCAATTCGCAGAAGAATAACTCATCGGCAATGTCTATGAAAGACAGCGGATCCATGTGGGTTATTCCGGAAGACAAGCTTTTAACCTCTAACTCTGCAAGCTATGGCTATGCAGACGAGCAGCCGGTTGCAAACCAGGGCTCTGCTTCATCTGCCGCACCGTCAGTCTTGTCAGGAAATTCAACACCGGCAGAGGCAGCCCCAAATTCAATAACACATGCAGACAGCGTAACGGTAATTTCACAGGGGGCAACCAATGTCTATGAAATTCCAAGCGGAACATCTGCAATTCAGGATGGAACCACAACAATCGACTTGAATTCCTTAAAAGAAGGCACTGCATCTGCTTCTTCCGTAAAGGCACAGAACCAGGTTGCAGCCCAGGCAATAGAAAACACAAAGGCTGCAAAAAGCACGCCCAAGGTTCTTGAAAGCAGCACAAAAAAATCAACTGCTTCAACAAGCACAAAAAAGACGGCTAGCGCAAGCACAAAAAAGGCTGCTTCATCCACAAAATCCGTCTTGGCTGCCCCGTCACCTGACCGCTACTGGGTACAGGTTGGCTCTTTTGTAAACAAGAAAAATGCAGACGAGGCACGCTCTGTGTTGGAAGCAAAGTCAATCAAGTGCGAAGTGTTTACATACGAAGACTCTGGCACCCTCAAGTACCGTTTGCGCGCAGGCGACTACACATCCCGCACGGAAGCCGAGTACTGGCAGAAGCAGATAGACAAAATTGACTACTTTGCAAAAAATGCCGGCAACACAATGATTGTGCACACAGGAAAGTCTCTGGCAAAAAAATAGGCTTGTATTTCTTCTATAAAATAAATTCTTATGAATTTGGGGGCAGGTTGTCGGTTAATCGCCCCCATTTTTTATGCCCCTCCATTGCCTGCCCTGCTTGATTTAAAAATCATCTTAATTTTTTTTGCAAACACACATGCTTCTTAAAATTCTGTGTTACACTATTAGTATAGTCGATCTTTTTATTTGAAAGGAGTACGTCATGAAAACTAAAATCAAGTTATTTGTAGCGGCGGTATTTTTACTTGCGCTTGCATCATGTTCTTCCATGAAGCAGATTTGGGATTTGAAGGGAATCATCGTTTCTTCAAATGACCAGGTGTTTACAGGAAAGTCCTCAACGGTTCCGATGGATATAAAAACAGGAAACCTCCGCTACGAATTTACTGCAACATCCGACCCTGTAGATAACGGCTATCCTGTATCAATCAAAGTGGATGACAGCAGCGTTGCTTCTGTAACACAAAGCGCGTCAAACCCTTCAAGTTATACCATAACCGGTTTAAAGAGCGGCTACACGGCTGTAACCGCATCCTGCTCAATATACAATTTTACATTCATTGTTTACGTTGCGGACACTTCCCGCGGAATTACGGTAGACAAGCTTAAGCAGCAGAGGGAAGGCGACCTTGCCAAGATAAAGGCAGAAGAAGAAGCCAAGAAAGCAGCTGAAGCCCTTGCAAAACAGCAGGCAGCAGAAAAAGCGGCCGCAGACAAGGCAGCAGCAGACGCCGCAGCAAAACTGGCTGCAGAAGAAGCTGCCAAAAAAGCCGCAGCAGAAGCAGCCGCAGCTACCTTCGCTCCAAAAGCTGGTGACGTTTATGCCCTGGACGAAAGCGGACAGAAGTACATTTACTTCCCCACTGCAGACGAGATGCGCATGACCTATCCAACAACCTTTGCTTCCAACGGCATTGGCACCCAGTACAAGGTAAAATATACAGCCAGCAAGTCAAAGAGCGAAAACGGCTGGTATTTTAAGACTGTGGACGGAACAACCTATGCTTACTACAATCACTCAAGCGGAGACGCAGAAGTGTATCCGGCAGAAAACTTTGACCGTTCAATATACCCCGAAGGTTCAGACCCATGGGACTGGGCAGATGATCCAAAAACTACTTCCAGGTCTCTCTACAACACATGGCATGTATTCTACAGGTCTTCAGAAGGCGGAAATTTCCCACGCTTCTATACAATGAAATTCACTTCCAACGGCAATGTTACTTTCCAAGGCCCCCGCTATGTAATAGGCGATGAACAGGTTGTGAACTATGACAATATAGACTATATCAGGGAAACAATTACCAAGACCTACAGCTACACCAAGAAGGACGGAATCATAATCATAAAGAACGGTGGAGCCCTTTACTACGATGGAAAGCAACTCCTGGACGCATTTGTTGTAAAGAAGGTAACGGACAGCGCAAAGATTCAAAAGGTTAAGAACGCAAGGTGGTTCCAGCCAAGCGACGAAAAGTAAAAGCTTAACAACACTATCCTTCAAGAACAAGGTCACAAAAAACTGCATCAGCGGCTTTTGCCAAGTCTGCCGGTGCAAGTTCTATCTGTTCCCCACGAAGACCTGCGCTTATAAAAATCTTTTCAAACTTTTCGGCAGTGCTGTCTATAAAAGTGCGGTACTTCCTCTTCATTCCAAGCGGAGAACATCCGCCGCGTATGTAACCGGTAAGCCCAAGAAGGTCTGCCGGCTTTACAGGAGTAACTTCCTTTGCACCGCAAGCGTTACGCGCTTTCTTTAGGTTTATCTCGTGCAGGGCACTCTGGCAAAAAACAACAACTTCCTTGCTTTCCGTCTGCATTACAATCGTCTTAAAAACACAGGCCGGGTCTATGCCAAGCTTTTCCGCAGTCTTTTCCGCAGCCCCGCGTTCAAGTTCATGCTCACCGTCATCCGCATATTCGTGCGCAGTATAGGCAATCTTTAGTCCGTCCAAAATACGCATGGCGTTTGTCTTTTTCATATTAATTTTCCCCGCCTGATTTTTTACTCTCTATTTTTTTTGCAAAGTACTTAACAAGATATTCCGCTGCTATAGCAGAAAGGGTTCCAAAAATTGCACCGCAGACAACATCCGTGGGGTAGTGCACGCCAACATAAATCCTGCTCAGCGAAATCAAAAATGCAAGGACAAGAACAGGCACCCCAATTTTTTTAGGCAGATTTCTGAACACAACAACCGCAACCGCAAATGAACATGCCGAATGTCCCGAAGGAAAAGACGAATCCCTTAGCGGCGGAACCAGAGCCTGCAACTCTCTGATTGCATCGTAAGGCCTAACCCTTCCAACAAGATTTTTTATGATAAGGTTGTTAACAATATGAATTATTCCAATCGAAGTAAGGCACATAATCCCGGTCTTCCGCGTCTTGGCTATGCAAAAAAGCACAAGCGTAAGGGCTATCCAAAAAAATCCTACGTCGCCCAGCTTCGTAATAAAAACAACAATCCCGTTAAGCCAGCCCTGCCGTATATGTTCTTGAACAAAAAGAAGTGCGCTTTCTTCCATGTCAATCTCCCTAAAAGATATTTTAAATCAATTCAAACCTATTTTCAACCTCTTAAAAAGCCATGCCCGTTAATCCAAATTTTTTCTTATCATCTTCTTGCGGCACTTTCTTTTTTGGACAAACGCTTAGTAAAAGAACACCTTGCCATTTTTCTGCAAACAGATAGCGCCAAGGAGGCCATTTGTGTGGGCTTTCCGGGCAAATGTAAAACAAGCAGCGCCAAGGAGGGCGCGTCGTTTGTTTATGAAATAAGCATGTGAGTTTTCGCAGAAAACTCATGGTTAAAAATTGCACGGATGCAATTTTTAACCAACTGCCCCTCCAATCCCGGCCGTGTCTGCTCGGCTACCTTATGTTTCACCTCAATTGCTTTGGGTTGACAAAGATAATAAGATGTGTTTTGCTGACGATAAATAATATTCAAGAGGCAGAAAGTGTAATGATTAAGTTTGTTTCTTTTGCAATGTGCTTTGTTTCTTTGCTGTAGGAGACCCGAAAAATATACGCCGCCATGGAGCCCCTTTAGTCCCGCGCAAGCGGGATGAGGGTTACCGAAGGGCGAAACGGCGGTGACGCAAAGAGGTGTCTGTCGAGTTAGCTAAAAAATAAATGGTAGAGCAATTAGGACTTCGTC
>DJYC01000046.1 GCA_002448445.1 Treponema sp. UBA6988 | reverse complement strand
AGCTTCCGTTCATGCGCATGTCGTTCACTTTTAGGTGGCCGCCTTCCCTGCCAAAGAAAATCATCTTGGCATCCTGACCGCCAAGCTCTATGGCAGTCCCAACATCCTCATAGTCAAAGCGGAGGGCAATTGAATTTGCAACCACTTCCTGAACAAAGGGCAGCCCCAGTTTTTCCGCAATAGGCTTTGAACCGGAGCCTGTCATTGCAAGGCGGAATTCCTGACCCGGAAATTTTTGCGAAAATTCCTTTAGTGCATTGAGGACGCTTTTTAGCTGGGAGGCATGGTGGCGGCGGTAGTCGGAATAGACGGTCTCTTTTGTTTCTGCATCAAGTACAACTATTTTTGTAGTGGTAGAACCAACATCTATTCCTGCAATAAGTTTTTTGTTGCCAACTGCCATTCCACGCACTCCATTCTGCTATTTGATGTGTGCTTCATTTTATTCAAAAAACTAAGAATTTGCAATATAAGGGTTTTGTTATGTAAGCCAACCCGAAAATCAATTTTGTGTGCAGCGGAAGGGAAATCCGGCTGAAAATCCGCATTGGAGCGGAACGTACCCGGCAGCGTAGCTTCAAGCCGCGAAGCGAGTTTAATTTCCTATTCCGCGACACAGCGGGTTTCTCAGACGGATTTGCCTGGGAGCGGAACACAAAATTGATTTCTGGGAATGTCTTTTTTTGGGACGGTGCTTTTTTCCGCTCTACCATTCATTTCTTGGCTAATTCGGCTGGCATGCCTCTGCGCCACGGGCTTTTCGGGGTTCCGGCTTTCGCCTCCATTGCCGGGGTTCGACTTGGGCAAAGCCCGCGCTCACCCAACGGCAACGAGTTGCAAGCAACTCGCCCCTACAATCCCGCGTAGGTTGCTTTCCGCATCGCAAGCACTATACAAGGTCAAATTCAACAAGAAGTGAATGCTCGCTTGTAATGCCGTCCAATGAACAGACTGCATTTTTGGGGCTAAACTGATTGTCGATTTTGATTGCATCGGAGACAAAGCCTGCTTCAAATTCTGCACCGTCGTTGTTGGGGATGTAGGGCCAGTTTTCAAGGTAGATTTGTCCTTTTTGGCTTGCTTCCAGGGAATCTATTTCCAGTGTGAATTCCTGTTCTTCTTTGCCAAAGCGTTTTAGTCCTATTTCCCAAGTGTTGCCGGGGCCACAGTAGATGTTGTCTGCAACGAGCTTTCCGTCTTTGTAAAGGCGGGCGCAGTTTCCGGTGTAGCTTATTTTTAGGAAGACATCGCACAGGGTTCCAAAGTGGTCGGCTGGCCATTTTTCCACATTGATTTTGTATACGGCCTTCTTCTGGTCCTGAGAGACGAAGGTCTTTTTTACAGCCGGGGCAAACGGGGTTGAAGCTGAATAGATGTAGGAGTTTACGTGTTCTTCTATTTCGTTACGGAGGAAGCCTGCCGGGGTTGCGATGCGGTCTTTTGTGTCTATGATTTTAAAAGAAGGAATGTTCCTGCTTTCAAGATAGACTTTTGTTTTGTCCGCAAGGTTTTCCGTGTAGACAAGTCCTTCGCTTATGATGAGGTATTCTTTTCCAGACGGGGAAGTGATTTTGTTTGCGTTAAGGGAGTCAGTGCTGGAAAGAAGGATTGTTGTTCCGAATGCAGTGTTCTTTCCGGGTGTGTGGGCATAGAATACTTCGTAGCCGTTGAGTTTGCAGAGCGGTACGTTTTCGTCTATTGTGCCGTAGCGGATTGGAAGGATAAAGCATTCACCGTTTTTGATGTCTCCGTGGAATTTTGCTTCGACCGGTTCTTTTATGAATATGTCTGCATCGTAGTGGTCAAGCATTTCGTTGCGCCTCTGGTAGTTGTTTACAAAGAGGTAGCCTTTCTCGTTTTCTTTGTCGTAGCGGACTGAATAGCGCAGGTCCTTAAAATTTTCCGGGGTCAGGGGATTTTCTTTGGGGATGTAGGTGTCCATTGCACAAAGCTTTTCGCCCCAGTCGTGTACAAAGAGTGCAAGGCGGCGGATTTCTTTGTAGGTTCCGTTTGCCTGTCCGTATTCACCAAGAGGGGCGCGGAAGTCGTAGGTCTTTTCCGGCAGTTCGCAGAATGAACCTGTTGCCTTTGTTTCCTGCAGGGATGTTACTTTGCCGTCGGGGTTTGTTCCTCCGTGGTACATGTAGTAGCCCAAGAGGTTACAGCCGCTTCCCATTTTTGCAATGCTCATTGCGGCAATGTCTTTTGCTTTTGCTATGGGGCGGCGCTTGTATGTTACCTGCAGGCCTCCGCCAAGTTCTGCTGTAAGGTAGGGGAATTTTTTCATGTCGAAGGTAACGCCTTCTCCCAAGCCAAAGTCGCTTCCTATTGCGTGGTCGTTGCGCTCGTAGGTAAAGACAAAGTTTCCGCTTGGCTCTATTTCTTCCGGGCGGGAATCCCATGGTGCGTCGCAGTAGCCTCCCATTACGGGAAGAAGTCCTGCCGTTACCGCCCCACCCCAGCCTGTTGCTGTATACAAGGGTGCGTCAAATCCAATTTGCTTTAGCATTTGGGTAAGAGCAAGCATGTGGTCTTCGCCTTCTTTTCCGGTAAGGCCTCCGCAGTGGCCGTATTCGTTTTCTACCTGAATGCCGATTATTGGGCCGCCGTCTTTTGCAAAGAGCCCTTCTACCTGCTCATATATTTTCTTGTAGTACTTTTCAACCTCTGCAAAATATGCCTTGTCGTTGGTGCGGGTAGTCCCCTTGCACTTTGCCATTAGCCAGTCGGGGAAGCCTCCGTTGCGTACTTCTGCATGAACCCAGGGGCCTACGCGCAGGAACATGGTTAGTCCACATTCTTTTACTGTTTCTACAAAGGCGCGCAGGTTGCGGTCGCCTGTAAAGTCCCATTCGTTTTCTATTTCTTCGTGGTGAATCCAAATTGTGTATGCGCTTACTATGTCCACGCCACCAGCCTTCATTTTTAAGAGGGCTTCTTTCCAATACTGGTGGGGGTAGCGGCTGTAGTGGATTTCTCCCATTACGGGGAACCATCTTTTGCCGTCACGGAATAAACTCTTTTCGTCGAAAGTGTAATCTGTCATATATTCTCCTTTTTACACGTGTTGATAGGGATAAAAAAATACTGGAATTAGTTTCATGCTCCACTACCGGAAAAATTTGGCTGAAAAGCCACGGTTGCGCGTATTAGGTATTAAGGTCGCTACGCTCCCCCGCGCAAAGTGTCTTTTCATCCAAATTTTTCCTCTCGTTACGCACGAAACTAATTCCTGCATTGCTTTTTATAAAATTTATTACTTTCCTAGCACGGCTTAGGGGTTGTACCCCTAAAAACCCTGCTTGTGCTTTTTTCCAAAATAAAGCCTAGCCCCGATTGGAAGGGCGCGGGACGCGTTGCCGTTGGGTGCGGTCCCTGAGCCTGTCGAAGGGGCGACCCCAACGGCAATGGAGGCGTAAGCCGGAACCCTGGAAAGCGGGATCAAAGTGCGGCCGGCTGCCGGGTAGCGGCAGACGCGGTTTAACCATTCAGTGCGCTCCAGATTAAGAAGAAAGAAATTAAGCTCCTACTCCTTTACACCGGCGGTTCCCATGCTCATCATCATGGCCTTTTGCGTAAAGAGGAAGAAGATTACAAAAGGTATGGTAATTACAAGGGCACCAGCCGCAAAGTTGGTGAACTCGTTCTTTTTGTCGGTGACGAATGCGAAGAGTCCCAATGCCAAGGTCTGCTTTCCCGGTGAACGCAGTACCAGCTTGGGGAAAATAAAGTCCATCCATGGGCCGGTAAAGCTTGAGATGCCAAGGAAAGTGATGATTGGCCTTGTTATAGGAAGAATTATTGTTCCGAATATGCGCATGTGGCTTGCACCGTCTATGCGGGCAGCTTCGTCCAGGCTTTTGCTTACGGTGTCCATGTAGCTTTTTACCATCCATGTGTTGTAGGGAATGTTTCCCGCTACGTAGACAAGCACAAGTCCCCAAAGTGTGTCCAATCCGTTGATGCGGTAGAGGATTACGTAAATTGCAATCATGCCAACAAAAGACGGAAAGATTTGCAGGATAAGCAGGCTCATCAAAAGCGATTTCTTAAAGACAAACTTGAAGCGCGAAAAGACGTATGCACTAAGTGATGCAATTATAACAGTAAGCACGGCAGTCCAAAGCGATATGATAAGCGTGTTCTTGAACCAGAGCCAATACTGGGTTTTTGTAAACAGGTAGATAAAATGCTTCCATGTAAAGCCGTCGCCAAATGGTATTATGTTAAGCCCCGCAATGTTGTTGGAAGGGCTAAAGGCTGCGCTAACGACGTAGACCAGCGGATAGAACACAAAGAAAGAGATAAGAACAAAAAGCGAATAGATTACAAATTTGTTCAGCGAAGAAATAACGTGGTATCCTGTTTTCATACTTCACCTTCCTTGTATGCCTTGGTGTTCATGAACTGATAAACGGCAAACGGTGCCAGAACTGCAAAGATAAGAACTGCAATTACAGACGCGTAGTTGTATTTTAAAAGCGTAATTGTAAGATTGTAAATCCAGGTAACAAGAATGTCTGTTCCTCCAGCCCTGGTTATTGTTGAGTCTGCAACCGCAGGCTGTCCTCCTGTAAGGAAGAAGATAATTCCAAAGTTGTTGATGTTGTGCATAAAGCTCATGATGATAAGCGGCATTGTCTGGTACATTACAAGCGGAAGGGTTATGTGGTGCAGTATCTGGCGGTTGTTTGCACCGTCAATTTTTGCTGCTTCAAAGAGATCGTTTCCGATTGCAGTCATTGTTCCCATGGTAAGCATCATAAAGTAGCCAAAGCCAGCCCAAAGGTTTATGACTATACACATTACCTTTGCAAGGGTTGAATTTCCAAGCCAGGGGATTATTGAATCTGCCCCAAGGATTCCAAGGGACTTTAACGTTCTGTTTACTATGCCAAAGGTTCCGTTGAGCATGTTCTTCCATACAAGCATTGTGATTACGGAAGGAACTGCATAGGGAAGTATAAAGATAAAGCGGAAGACACCCGCAATTTTTACGCCGATTTCTTTAAGCTGAACGGCAACCAGCAAGCCGCCAAAGTAGCATGTGAATGTGGAAAAGAAAGCCCAGACCAAAGTCCATATTGCTATGCGGGCAAAACCCTTTGACCAGGTGGAACCGCCAAGCAAAAGCTCCTTAAAGTTACTTGCTCCAACCCAGTCCACGTCGTTTGCAACAGCATGACTTGGGCCCGAAAAATTAGTAAAAGCTACACTAATGGAAAAAACAAGCGGTGCAACTACAAAAACCAAAAGCATGATTACACAGGGAGCAAGACCTGTAATCGGGAAAGCCCGGTTGGTTACTTCCCAGAGAGAAGTCTTTTGAGATGCCATGCGCTTGGTGCGGCAATAATCTGTGTATGAAGTTTTTGCGCTCTTAACAGAAATAACATAAAGCGCAATAAAAATAAGAATAACCGATATAACAAGGATTCCGTCAATCAGCATAAAGACTGGAAACATTTTTTGCTCGCGGTTGTAGGGAAGCGTTACCAGCTGGAATAATTTCTTTGCAAAAAATGGTATGGCAACAATAAAGAGCAGCTCAAGGAGTGCATACAGCAAGCCTTTTATGTACTGCTTCAAATAGAGTATGTGGGCAAGTCCCATAAAGCAGCATGCCGCTACGGTAACTTTCTTGCCCGAACTTCCGTCAGGTTCAATCTGCATATATTGTTACTCCTGTCTTAATGAAATTTACGAACTCGCTCATATTGGGCAATAAGGAGGGGGAAGTCTCCCCCTGCGGTCGCACTTCGTTGCGCCCTACCCTCTCTACGGGGCAATTTTTTTTGCTAATGCCCCGTAACGCCCCAACAAAAAATGGCAAGACCGCAAAAACTTGTCGTTCTAACGCGCGGCCTTTGCCCTTTGCTTTTACTGACCGATGATTACAGTGTTAGCGGCATCAAGTTCGCCCTTAACGTCTGCACCGTCCCAGATGTTCTTGGAAGCATTGCCCATTGCATCCCAGAATCCGCCCATCTGTGGAATTGAAGGCATTGGGAAGGCATAGTCAAGCTGCTTAAGGAAGCCAGGAATGTACTTGCTGTTAACTTCCGTGCTGATTGAAGGCATAGCACCTGTGATGTTAAAGCGGAGCTGCTGCATTTCCGGGGAGATAAGGAAGCGTGCAAAGTCTGCTGCTGCCTCCTGGTTCTTTGAGTATGCGCTTACGAACATACACCTTGTACCGCTGAATGATGCAGAAGGCTTGTTGTCTCCAGGAAGAGATGGAAGAGGAGCAACGCCAAAGTTTACGCCAGCTTCTTCAAATGGCTTTACGTTCCACAAACCAGTGATGTGCATTGCGGCTGTCCCGGACTGGAATGCAGCGTCGCAGTTTCCTGTGCTAAGGTCTGCAGAAGGAACGTCGAGGATTGAGCGGAGTGACTGGAAGAACTTCATACCCTTAATAGAATCTTCTGTGTTAAGGTAAGATGTAGAAACATCTGTTCCAGACTTGCCAAAGAGGCGGTTTCCGTTCTCTGTTGTGAATGTGATTGTGTAGTATCCGTTTCCTACATCCATCATGAATGCGCGCTTGCCAGGGTTCTTTGAGTTAAAGTCCTTTGCCCACTTTGCAAGACCTTCCCAAGTTGTTGGAACTTCTGCATCAGAAATAAGGTCCTTGTTATAGAACAAAGCATAAGTCTCTGCGCTAACAGGATAGCCGTACATTGTTCCGTTGTATGTTACAGCCTGTGAACATGCGCCAAGAACAGCAGCCTTTACCTGGTCTGGGTTTACTGTAGGTGCAACGTGGCCACCGCTAACCAATTCGCCAAGCTTGTCGTGAGGTGCGCCAAAAATATCCGGGCCAACACCAGCTGGACCGTCAAGCGCAATCTGACCGGCAGCATCGCCAAGCTCTACGTTTACAAATTCAACCTTTACGTTCGGGTGAGTCTTTGTGTAAGCTTCACCAGCCTGCTTGATGAATTCATCAGGACCGTTCAATGATTCCCAAACTGTAAGCGTAATCTGCTCAGAAGAACCTCCGCTCTTTGCAGCGTCTTTTTTGCTGCAGCTTGTTGCAACAAAACCAAGTGTCAGGGCAGAAAGAACTGCCACAGCCGATACCAACTTCTTGTTCATATTTCCTCCTACGAAATACGTGCCTTTTATTAAAGGGAACTCCGGTCTTTTTGAAGTTCCGTTAACTCCACCTACTTTAGTCTACACGAAAAAAGTCAAAAGGAAATGCTTTGAATACGGATTTTGAATAAAATCTTATTTTTCCGCACAAAACTTCCATTTTGCCCATATTTTTATAACTTTATTCATGTAAAACGTTTCCAAAGCCCCAACTAAGCATATTGTAACACGTGTTGATTAATCCTGTCAAATGAAATTTCAAATATTTCCAACTTTTTCCACTCCAATTATTGCACTCCCCCACCCCCTAAAATTTCACCTTTTCTTTCTTTTATGGACGGTACCTAAAGGCGCTCTACCATCCATTCCTTGGCTAACTCGACCGTCCATGCCCCGCGTCACCGCCGTTCCGCCCTTCGCCTATTCGGCTCATACCGCTGCGCGGTACTACCGGGGCTCCATGGCGGCGTAGGTCACCTGGGAAAATCCCCTCTGCCAACCCGCCCTCCATGGCTCAATACTTCTTGGCAAGAAAGAAAAACCGTTCCCTGAGCTTGTCGAAGGGAACATTGCAAAAAAAACACTAGTAAAAGATGGGGTTCTTAGGGCAGAGCCCTAAGCCGCGTTTTAGGAA
>DJYC01000047.1 GCA_002448445.1 Treponema sp. UBA6988 | reverse complement strand
CAGAAGACGAAGGCCTCTTGATGAGCGGCAACGGTGGAACAGGTCTTATGGCTGAAATCACACCGATGGAAGAGCTCTACATCCAGGTTATGGCTCCTATAACAACAGACGAGGTAAAGGCTGGAACAACATACAAGAACCTCCGCGGTGGTTTTGCATACACAGTACCTGGCCTTGCAAAGGTTAAGGGACAGTACATCGGTAAGGGCGAAGCTTCTGATGATGATGCAGGAACAGACGGAAACAGCAACTGCACACTCGAAGCAGAAGTTGACGTTCTTGCTGTAGAAGGTCTCTTCGCTGGCGTTGGCTTCCAGTACAACAACATCAAGGATGCAGATAAGACTGCGACTACTGACAACCAGATGAAGATTGCTGCAGGTGTTTCTTACCAGGTTATGCCAGAGCTCAAAGTTAGCGCAAGCGGTGCTTTCTTTACATACTACAAGACACTTGATGTAAAAGTTGACCCACGTTTCCAGGCTGGTGTTGGCGTAGATTATGACCTCGGCGACGGTCTTGCTGCAAACGCAGACTTCCGCTATGTATCACCTGTTAAGGTTGACGGCGAAAAGGCTGACAACTCAGACCACATGGCATTCTCTGTTGGCGTAACAAAGAGCGTATCTTCTAACGGCTACATCGGAGTTGCATTCCAGGGACAGACAAACAGCGGTAACTTCGCTAACAATGTAATCACTGGCAAGGCAAACGATGACGGCGAGATGAAGAACTTCACATGGGCAATCCCTGTTGCTCTTAGCGTATGGTTCTAATCTAGCGTAGCCAACACTACACTAACCTAACCAAAAGCCCCCGGTCACTGAGCATAGTCGAAGTGCCGGGGGCTTCCTGTTTTTAAACTCTGCACGCCCCCCCGGTCACTGAGCCAGTCGAAAGGCCGTCACTTCTTTGCGTACAGCTCCCTTTGAGAGCCTCAGGGAGCGGTTGCTTGTGGTAGCAAAAAAAACTTCATCCAAACGAAGAATTGTCATGCTGAACTTGATTCAGCATCTGTGAAACATTCAGCCACAACTTATACAGACCCTGAAATTACTTGTTCGCAAGTGCGTTTAGGGTGACGGAAGGCTCCGTGCCTGTCAAAGTGCGGTCCCTGCACTCGCAGCGTAGCGTCAAACGACATGTCGAAGTACGGTCCCTGAGGCTCTCGAAGGGCCGGTACTTCTTTTGCATACAGTTCCCTTCGACTGGTTCGACACGCTCACCAACCAAGGCTCAGGGAGCAGTTCCTTGTGTTAGTTAACCAACGTGACACCGCACCAACCTACGCCGTGTGAAAAAAATGCGTCCGTGCATTTTTTTCACACAAGTTTTTTCCCAAAAACTTGCAAAATCGCACCCCCAACAGATGACGCGCCGTCCTTGGCGCTGCTTTTTTAGAGTCAGAAGGGCAGATTTCGCAGCGAGCACGAATGTGCGAAGCTTCAACCTACGCCGCCATGGAGCCCCGTAGTACCGCGCAAGCGGTATGAGCCGAATAGGCGAAGGGCGGAACGGCGGTGGCGCAGGGGCATGTTCGGTCGAATTAAGCCAGGGAACAATATGGTAGAACAATTAGGACTTCGTCCATAAAAGCATCGTCCAGAAAGACTAAAACTTCCCCAAAAGAGTGCCTTTCTAATGCTTTGCCCCGCCAATTATTGGCAGGAAGATTTTTTCGGTGGCGCTTTCAATTTCTGTAAGGGCGGCTTCGGTTTGGTGGTGGGCGTAGTGGTCAAGCATGGCCTGGGTTTTGTGCCCGGTTACAAACTGAAGCTTCCTGCCGTCTACAAAGTCTGCCATGTTTGCGGCAAAAAAATGCCTCCAGCAGTGGAAGGTAATTTTGTCCCATTCGGCAATGTGCAAAGTTTTTAGCTGGCGGTGAAGGGCTTCGTTCCAGTAGTGGGCCTGCTGGGGAACAGAGCGCTTGTAGCCCCAAAAAAGAAAGTTTTCCTTGCACTGTCCGTATGGGTTCTGGGCTGCCTGCCGGCGGATTAGTTCGTAGAGCTGCAGGGGGATTTTTATTTCGCGTTCAGAGCCGTTTTTTGGGCATTTGAGGCCTTCCATCCGTGCCCAGTTGTGGCGAACCAAAATGCGGTCTTTTTCTATGTCTCCAAGCTGAAGGGCTTGAATTTCGCCGCATCTCATTCCGGTGCACATGGAAATTAAATTTGCCAGCTTGCAGTCGGGGCTTTCCCATTCCGTGCTAAAAAGGAGCCTTGCCTGTTCCATGGTGGGAATTATGCGCTTTTTGTGGGTAACCCGGCAGTACATGATTGAACTAAAGCAGTCTCGCTTGGTAAGGCCGTTTCTGAAAGCCCATTTTAGGGGGCCAGTTGCAGCACGCACAATCTGATTTACGGATTCGCTGCTCAGCATCCGGTTTTTGTAGGACGGATACAGGATAAGCTGGCGCATTACATATTTTATGTCGTCTTTTGTTATAGAGTTCAGCGGTCTTTGCCCCAGCCTTGGAATCCAATACAGCTGAACCCGCCTTTTCATGATGCTGGCGTAGCGCCTGTGGATTACCTGCCCGGTAAGATTTTTTTCTTTTATGTAGGGGGAGCGGTCGAAGTCCCAAAATCGTTCAAGGAAATGTGCAAAACTTTCGGCTGTTGTCTTTTTTGTGCCATCCGCAGTGTATGCGCTTTCTGCAGAGATGATGTATCGTTTTGCCCTTAAAGCATTTATTATCTGATTCACGTCTTCTGAGTTCAAATCAGTAAAGAGAATGCTTCGGGCTATCCTGTTGAATTGTTTTTCTTGCATGGCAACCTTCCTGTTTAAGTAAATTTAAATTGAATAGTATAAATTTCGACTTTTTGCAGTAGGCTTTATAGGCAGCTCTTGTATTCTGATTTTTGGACGGTGCTTTTATGGACTAAATCCTAATTGTTCTACCATCTGTGGATTGGCTTAATTCGACCGGACGTGCCTTTGCGCCACCGCCCTTCCAGGCTTCGCTAACGCTCATCCCCGCGCAAGCGCGTGGACTAAAGGCCTTCCACGGCGGCGTATGCTGGTGCGGTGGCACATTGTGGCTCACGAGTGTGTCTTGCAAAGATATGCCGCCCCCATCCGTCACCCTGAACTCCTATGATATTTGTCAATACCATGAGTTCCTGATTCCATAAAATTTACGCTGTCAACGCTTCGCCTACCAGCTGTTGTATCGTAGGCGAAGTCCTTTTTTCATACGGTACACCTGTTTTTAGCAGTGTGTACATCAACTCTGCAAGTTTCCGCGCCGTTGCGACGATTGCAATTTTTCTGGACTTGCTCTGCACCCTTGTC
>DJYC01000095.1 GCA_002448445.1 Treponema sp. UBA6988 | reverse complement strand
AAAGTTGCCTACTCCGAAGCGAGGTTTTTCCCTGCTGGAAACTTCGTTGCAAGTTCCCCTTAAACTCCTCTTCAACGGAACGCCTTGCTACCGTTTCATCCGGCACGGCTTAGGGCCATATCGCTCAACGTTTCGCGATATGCCTAAGAACCCGGATTCTTTTATTCGCGCGGAAGGGGTGAATACCCCGCCCCTTGGGGCGGAATAAGGGTATTCAACCCTGACTGCAATACCTTTTAAGAACAACGCACACCTCGTTGGTTCGCGTAAGGATGTTTTGATACAGGGGGATTCGTTTTATGAGGAACTCATACCCCGTAGCTTGCTGCGGGGTGCGTTGATTCACTGTAATTTTCATCCTGATACAGGCTATTTTCTTTGGAGACCAGTGCAAGTTTTTTCAGTGTTTTTAACTTTTTTCTTTTTGTAGTTAACTTTTTTTCAGTAAGCACTATATAAGTTTTTTTTGCAAAAAAAAGCCCCCGCTGGCAGTTGAAGCTTTTGCTCCAGTTTGCCAGCGGGGTTTTTTATTGGCTAAGCTATGCCGGGAAGTTTATTATACCAATCCCTGAGCTACCATTGCAGATGCAACCTTTACGAAGCCTGCGATGTTTGCGCCGGCAACATAGTCACCTTCTGTGGCGTACTTCTTTGCTGTCTCGTAAGCGTTGTCGTGGATGTTGGTCATAATCTGCTTGAGCTTTGCGTCTACTTCTTCGAAGCTCCAGCTAAGGCGTTCTGAGTTCTGGCTCATTTCGAGGCCGGAAACTGCAACACCACCTGCGTTTGCTGCCTTTCCAGGTGCGAATATAACCTTGTTCTTCTGGAAGTGCTCGATTGCTTCTGCGCGTGTAGGCATGTTTGCACCTTCTGCTACAAGCCATACTCCGTTTGCAACCATCTTCTGTGCGTCTTCAAGATAGATTTCGTCCTGTGTTGCGCATGGGAATGCAAGGTCTGCCTTTACGCCCCAAGGCTTTTCTCCCTTAAAGAACTTTGCCTTTGGATATTTCTTTACGTATTCGTCAATCTTCTTGTGCTCTGCGCGGAACTGCTTTACAAATTCAAGCTTTTCTGCGTCGATTCCGTCTTCGTCAAGAATGTAGCCGGAAGAGTCAGACATTGTGATTGCCTTACCGCCAAGCTGTGTAAGTTTTTCTACTGCGTACTGTGCAACGTTTCCGTCTCCAGATACGATGCATGTCTTGCCCTTGAAGTCCTTTCCGATTTTCTTGAGCATGCAGTCTGCAAAGTAGATAAGACCGTAGCCTGTAGCTTCTGTACGGGCAAGTGAACCGCCGAATGCGAGGCCCTTTCCAGTAAGAACGCCTGTGTATTCGTTGCGGAGTCTCTTGTACTGACCGAACATATATGCAACTTCGCGTCCGCCAACACCCTTGTCACCGGCAGGAACGTCTGTGTCTGGGCCAATGTGGCGCTGGAGTTCTGTCATGAAAGACTGGCAGAAGCGCATAACTTCTGCATCGCTCTTTCCGTGTGCGTCAAAGTCTGAACCACCCTTGCCGCCGCCCATTGGGAGGGTTGTAAGGGAATTCTTTAAAACCTGTTCAAATCCGAGGAATTTCAATACATCAAGACCAACTTCCGGGCTAAAGCGTAAGCCTCCCTTGTAAGGTCCGATTGCACTGTTGAATTGAACACGGAAGCCACGGTTTACGTGAGCCTTTCCCTGATCATCTGTCCACGGAACACGGAACATGATAATGCGTTCCGGTTCTACAAAGCGCTCAAGAACGGCATTCTTTTCCAGTTCCGGCATTTTGTCTACAACCGGAGAAATTGTTTCGAGAACAAGGCCTACAGCCTGGAGAAAGTGTCCTTGATCTGCATAGCGTGCGCTGATTTCGTCCCATACACGTTTGCAGTAAGCGTTCTTAATATTGTATTCCATATTATAACCTCTTAGCCCTGCGTCTTCTCCGCAGGTGCTAGCAATATACTAAAGTATTTTTATTTCTTTGTAAATAAAAAACGTGCATATTTATGCAATTTTTTTGTATTTTTCTTGCGGCGGTCTTTTGTGTGTGGGGGAAGCATAGAAATAAACTTTTAAAACCTATTTTTTAGGAAAGCAATGCAGGAAATCAATTTTGGGTGTAACGGAAGAAAAATCTGGCAGAAATGCCCTTTGCGCGTGCGAGCGTAGCGAGTCTAATACCTTGTACGCGCAACTGAGGCGTTTCTGACAGATTTTTCTGGGAGTGGAACCCAAAATTGATTTCCGTGTTTTTATACTATCATGCTAATGCTAAGAAAAAAATTTTCTGCTATACTGACTTTGCAAAAGAAAGCTATTATTAAGGAAAGAAAAAATGTTGGAAAAGATGGGGGACTTTTTTAATGCCCGCTTGGATGGCTATGAAGAGCACCAGATGAATACGATTGAGTCTGCGCGGGAGTTTTATCCTTTTACGGCTGCCTGTCTGCCAAGAAATGCCGGGACAAGGGTTTTGGATTTGGGCTGCGGTACGGGGCTTGAGCTGAAGGAGTTTTTTAGGCTGAATCCGGATGCGGTGGTTACGGGAATTGACCTTGCCAAGGGTATGCTGGATTTTTTGCGGGATAAATTTGCGGACAGAAAGATTGAGCTTGTCCTTGGTTCATACTTTGAGCTGCCTTTTGGGGAAAATCTCTTTGATGCGGCTCTTTCTGTTGAATCCCTGCACCATTTTACTAAAAAGGAAAAACTTCCGCTTTATAAAAAGCTTAGGAAGGCGCTAAAACCTGGCGGGTATTTTATTCTTACTGACTATTTTGCCTCTTCTGATGAAGAGGAGTCTTTTTTGCGCAGTGAGCTTTTGCGCTTGCGGAAGGAGCAGAATCTTCCCGACGGCGAATTTTACCACTACGACACTCCACTGACGGTTGCCCACGAGACGGAAGCCCTTCTTGAGGCCGGTTTTTCTTCTGTGGAGGAGGTAAAAAGCTGGGGGGTGACGCATACTCTTAAGGCTTCGTTGTAAATTTTAGCAGGAGAGATTGTTTGAACTGTAGTAAGTGTAGCTTTTTAGACTGCGAATCACGCTTCGACAAGCTCAGCGACCGTTCGGGGGCAGTCGCGATAATTATATGCGAACTTGCCATCAATTATAGCAGGCGTTGCGGGCGGCGTTTGAGCCCGCAGAGGGGGTAGCGGAAGACACGACAAAGCGGAGCAAATGACGGAAGTGGCTTGTTGTAAAAAAAATGTATTTTGGTATTGGCACAGACCCTGAAACTAGTTCAGGGTGACGGTCGTTCGCTTAATGAACTTGCCACTTACGGCATTTGCGGAGCGACTCGTGGCTGTAGCGAGGGGGAGGCTTACCCCTCCTTGGAAATGAATCGGTAAATTGGGAATTTGTGGCGTAGCTACAAGCGGACTTTTCTCCTGTAGTATAAAGGTAAATTTAATTGTCATTGTAATTTTTTTTGCAATGTAGTAAGATAGGCGCGATGTATGCTCTTAGGTTGGCGCTAAAAAACGTCATTTCAAGGAAAAGTTCTCTTGTAATTATACTCTTTATCTCATTTGCAATTGCGCTGCTTTTTGTTTCTAATGCCGTGTTTGACGGTACGGATCACGGTTTGGAGCGTACTTTTATTAACAGTTTTACAGGAAACATAGTCCTTCGGCCAAAGGTGGACTTTCCCCTTAGCCTTTTTGGGGACGAAACGCCTGTTACGGGGGCCCTTTCTGAAATTCCTACTCTTGTGCCCTATGCAAAGATAAAGGAGCTTGCCCTTAAGACAGAGGGAGTCAAGGATGTGGTTCCCCAAGTTACGG
The DNA here is from genome assembly GCA_002448445.1 of Treponema sp. UBA6988. GTDB lineage: Bacteria > Spirochaetota > Spirochaetia > Treponematales > Treponemataceae > Treponema_D. Next base: position 18,053 of record DJYC01000095.1, on the reverse strand, counting down.
GCTTTGCGGCTCTTAACGTGAATGACTGCCGCATTCCCATGTCGTTTTTTGGAGTTCCGGGTGGCCAGTATACGGGACTGATGTCCAGCATTAAGATTATTGAGGGGCGGGCTTTTGCGGACGGCGAGGCTGGAATTATGCTAAGCAAGGATGCCCTGAAAAAAATCAATGAAGAGGCAGGTACGGAGCTTGGCGTTGGTTCGGAGCTTCAGGTTTTGGCGGGTAACGGTGTTTCCTTTACCATACGCTCACTTCCGCTGACAGGAATATATACTTACGATTCGCAGAATCCCACGCTTTTTAGGATAGCCCTTGTTTCTCCGCAGACCCTGCGCGACCTTATGGGTATGCAGGACTTTTCGGAGGCGGTTAAGATAGACGATTCCCAGATTAATCTTATAGAAGAAAACGATTCCATAGACGACCTTTTTGGTGATGCCGGTGATTTTGAGGGGGACGAGGCAGCGGGAGGCCCGGAGCTTTTGCAGAATCCTTCGGATGGGGATTCCGGCGCTTCGGCTGGCGGGATATTGGAAGGTGAAAGTTCCGTGTGGTCATATATCATCTGCATGACGGATGCCTCTGCAAACGAGAATAAAATCATCAGGCAGCTTAACAAGGCATTCGGGGAAAATGAATGGGCTGTCCAGGCAGTGAACTGGCGGGATGCGGCCGGCGGTTCGGTATACATTTCCTTCTATTTAAGAATCATCTTTAACATAGGAATTGTCCTGATTCTGCTTACTGGCTTTATCGTGGTGAACAATACGCTTACGGTTTCTTCCATATCAAGAATAGGCGAGACTGGTACCATACGCGCTCTCGGTGCAAAGCGCGGCTTTGTGATAGGTGAATTCCTATGCGAGACGTCGCTGCTTACTGTGACATCTGGCATAATCGGCTGCATTTTGGGCTGTCTCTTTACCTTCCTCTTGCAAAGGGCCCAGATTGGCATTTCCAACACTTACCTTATGCAGCTTTTTGGCGGGAAGACTCTTACCCTTGCGGTTACCGCTTCAAATGCCGTACAGAACCTCGTTTTGTCCGTAGTCCTTGCCGTGGTTGGCTGCGTCTATCCTGTTAGGGTGGCTCTCAGGGCAACTCCTGTTGAGGCTATGAGGAGGCAGGTGTAATGTTTTCCAGGGCAAAATTCTATGCAAATCTGGCAGTAAAATCTATCTTGCAGAACAGGGCACAGTACCGCTCCCTTTTTGCGGTCTGCCTTTTTGGCGTTGCGATAATCCTTGCCTCCGTCCTGATTACAGATGGAATGGTTCATGCTGTCCAGCAGAGGGCAAAGCTCTATTACGGCGGTGACCTTCAGTTTATGGGCGGTTCAAAGGACTTTGACATTCACAATCCTGGTGAATTCCTTGAAAAGATAAGACCCCATGTTGCAAATGACGTGAAATTTTACAAGCGCTTTGACTATGACGCACAGAATTCGGCATTTTACTACGAGGGGCAGAAAATCCGCCAGAGGGTTTTCAAGGGTGTTGATTTTGAGGACGAGAAGGAACTTTTCAAAAGCTTTACCTTTGTAGAGGGAGGAGCCCATGTTTCCCCAGAACACAACACGATGATTATTTCCGAGCCAATAGCGGACCGTCTTGGAATTCATGCAGGTGACATGATTACCCTGCAGCTTTACACGATAGGAAACTATACCAACACGATGAACCTTGTGGTTACAGGAATATTCCAGGATGCCAGCCTTTTTGGGATGTACACTTCCTACATAGACATACAGAGCCTTCGTACGGCAACAGGCTACTCGGAGAACTATACAAACAGGATTTGCCTCAACTACGGGGAGAGGTCTCCGTCTGCAAAAGAAGTGCTTTCCCTCCAGTCTGCCTTGGAGAAGGAATTCAACATGTTCCCGCTCACGGATGACAAGCAGGCTTTTTATGCCGTACTTTTTGACGATGTTACGCCAAAGCCTATTTATGCCCTTATTACCCTGGATGCAAACATAAAGGACTTGCAGATGGTCATAAAGGCACTTTCCTTTGTCACCCTTCTGATTACCGTGATTTTGGTGGCTATAATTGCAGTCGGAATCGGCAGCACCTACAGGGTAATCGTTATGAAGCGCATTACGGAAATTGGCATATACAGGGCCATTGGCATGAAGAGTTCCGGGGTAAAGAAGGTCTTCCTCTTTGAGACTTTCTTCCTTTTGCTTGCGGGTTTTATTTGCGGAGTGATTCTTGCCCTGCTCATATCGCTTGGTGTTTCCTACATAAACCTTTCGGTAATACCGGCCTTTGACATTTTCCTTACCGCGGGCCGCCTGATTCCAAAAATTGAGCCTGCAAAATGGCTTTTGCTCTTGGGTATTATAGCTGTAACTACGATATTGTCTGTGTTGTTTACGATACGTAACGTCGTTCACATTAGTCCTGTGAATGCCTTTGCAACAACCGCATGATTTTAGGAGTATTTAATATGAAAATTATATCTAAAGCTTCATTCGTATACGCGTCTTTCCTTCTTGCAGCGGCTTCCGCTTTTTATGCGCCGGAGCTGCATGCCCAGACTACTTCTTCCCAGGCAAAGGCTTTGCTCAAGAGAACCGACCAGAGCACGGCTTTTATGGATTCAGACTTTGCCGCAAACTATTCGATGGTTCAGAGCAAGCCGGGGCAGGGAAATTCAAACGTTCAGGCAGTAATGTACCGCCGCGATTCTGCCCAGTCCTACACAATCCTTATAACGGCTCCTTCAAAGGACAAGGGCAAGGGCTACGTCCAGTTTGACAACAGCATCTGGTTCTACGACCCGGCAGACAAGCAGTTTGTCTTTACAAGTTCCCACGAAAGGTTCCAGGGGTCTAACGCAAACAATTCTGACCTTGTGCCCCAGCATTTTTCTACCGACTATTCTATAGAAAAGTTTTCCGATGTAATGCTTGGAAAGCTTGACTGCGTGCTTTTTGAGCTAAAGGCTTCTGCAAAGAACGTGGACTATCCTACGGTAAAGCTTTGGGTTACAAAGGAAGACGGACTTATCAGAAAGAGGGAAGACTACAGCCTTTCTGGCCAGCTTTTGCGTACTATGGCTATTCCTTCTTACCAGAAGTACGGCTCCCACTCTGTTCCTGACAAAATGCTTATCGTGGACAACCTTCGCGGTAAAAAGATTGACGGCAAGATGCAGTACGAAAAGACCCAGATTACCGTTACCAATGTTTCCTTTGCAAAGCAGAGCGACACGGTTTATACTAAGAAATATGTGGAAATGATGAGCAAATGATGTTTGGACGGGGGAATTTTGTAGGTGTTGCTTTAGCTGCTTGTGATAAAGTCGGCAGATTCTTTATGCACTTTTTTGCGCTTGCCTGCCTGCTTTTTGCGGGGCTTTGCTTTCCTGCAAGGCTTTATGCGCAAGGCGGACAGGGCGGCTCTGACGAAATGGATGACCTGGACTCCATGTTTGAGGATTCCTCTGATTCCGTTGGAACTGAAAGCACCCCGGTAGCAAGCACGGCTTCCCCTTCAATAAATTCCCCTGTGGGCAACATAGTCTTTAACGGCAGCGTAAAGGCAAATTTGGGCTACATACAGAAATTCCTGCCGGAAAAGGACAAGTCCCCCTACGCATCCTTCTATGCCTCAATCGGTTTTACAGCCCGTCCTTCACCAGTCCTTTGCCTGAAGGGAGATGTTCTTGCAAAGTTTCCGGACATGGAGTGGGACGTAAGAACCCTTTATTTTGACTACATCCTGCTTGACCGCATTTATCTTACCGGCGGGCGGACTGGTACAAAGTGGGGGAATTCATTCATATTTGACACCAACATCCTTGACGATGCAACCCTCTCTGTGGGCGACTCCTCCGTACTCGACACGGATGATGACGATGATTTTTGCAAGGACTTTTTTGGCATTGCGACCATTCCCATTGGGCGTGGAGAGATTCAGGCCTTGGCCCAGTATTACTACAGCGGACCAAAGCAAAAGCTGGACAAGGAGTTCATTAGCTTTGCGGGCAGCGTTGAGTATCCCTTTGGAATGTTCTCTCTAAAAGCCTTTGCCAGAAATTGGCCTAGTGCAATTACAAAGACCCAGCCGATAAGCCCCGTGGTTGGACTTGAATTTTCCGGTGACCTTTTGGGATGGCATCTTACCACCTGGGGAAAGTTGCATACGAAGGTTCCCGACAAAAAAATTCTCTACACTTCCTATACATGGAAAAAGGAAGACTTTGACTACGCAAAGTTTGTTGGTGGCGTGAGTAGGCTCTGGCAGTTTGGCAAGGCGGGTCAAAAGATTGGCTTTGTTTCTGAATTTGAGACTGTTTTTGACAACCGTGATAAGGAAAATGGCTCGATAGTTACGAATAGCGTTGGTTTTATCGGCTCTTGGCGGCACATAGCAGGCGGAATAGTTTCTGCAAACGTGCAGTTCTTTCACAACATAGATGATACCTACGGCTCGGTGATTCCAAGCCTTTCCTTTTCAGGCCTTCCCCACGGAACAGTTTCCTTTCTTGTGCCGGTCTTTTACGGCGACCAGACTACAACTTACAATGAGGTGAATATTGTTTCTACAAAAGAAAAGCCTGCGGTTCTGGTTGGCCTTGTATTCAGCCTGAATGCCGACTTCTAATTATTGCGCTGAAAAATAGAAAATGTAGTCGTAGAAGCCCTCCGCCTGTGAGCAGTGGGTGACTATTATCCAGCCGTCATAGGTTTCCTTGCTTACGTTGCGAGTTACGATGGTCATGTAGACGTTGTTGTCTGCCGTATCGTAGGACTCTGCAAGGTTTTTCTCGGCAAAATCGCGCACGTTGTAGTCTTCCTTTTCTATGTTTTCTTCCGTTATACGGTAGAAGTTTGTAAGGTTTATTGATTCTCGAAGGCTTTCGGCAATCTTGTCTGCATTGCTCCATTCCTTGTTGAAGTTGTAGCGCGAATAGGACCCCATGTAGTTTACTATTGCATCATCCTTAGTGTAGGCGTGTACTGTTACGGCCGCTGCAAGGAGTAGGGCAAAAATTGCTATTTTACGGGTTGTATTCTTCATGTTGCACCTCCAGAAGACCAGAGCATTGTTTCCAAAATTCTGGCCTCTTATATATAACAAGCGGCAGTAACAGTTGGTTACATTTAGTCGATTTTTGTCATGTCGGCAACGTCTTTTTCGTAGTCTACGCCTTCTACGTCAAAGCCGTTGATGTTAAGGAAGTCGTGGCGAAGTCCTTCAAGGTCTGTGAGTTCCGCTACGTTTTCTTCCTTTACGTTTGCCATGATTTTGTCTACTTCTGCCTGTACCGCAGGGTCAAGTTCCCAGTCGTCTATGCGGATGCGGCCTTCGCTGTCTACAGGAACTGTTCCTGCCGAGTTGTCCGCACCTGTGTAGAGGCGTTCTGCAAAGAGGCGCTCCATCTGTTCTATGCAGCCTTCGTGGGTTCCCTTTGCCTTCATTACCTTAAAGAGAGCTCCAAGGTAGAGGGAAATAATGGGGATTACCGCGCTTGACCTTGTAACAAGGCCCTTGTTTTCGCTTACGTATGCGGCTCCACCCAGTGGCTTTAGCATTCCGCTGATTGTGTGTGCTCTTGCTTCCAGGTCCTTCTTTGCCGCCCCGATTGTTCCGTCGCGGTAGATTGCGTGGCTAAGCTTTGGCCCGATGTATGAATATGCGAGCGTGCGGCATCCTTCTGCCAAGACACCTGCCTCGCTAAGCTGCTTAATCCAGCGCTCCCAGTCTTCGCCGCCCATTACCTTGATTGTGTTTGGAATGTCATCGCCTTCTGCCGGCTTTGCTTCCATAAAGGAAAGTGCTCCTGTCATCATGTCCAGTGCCTGTCCTGCGTAGGTTTGTCCTACCGGCTTGATTACAGACTTGTACATTACTTTTGTGTCGGGGTCTGTCCTTACGGGGCTTGCAAGGCTGTAAACGATAAGGTCAAATTTTGCGTTCCATGCCTTTACCTTTTCTATTACCTGCTGGCGCACTTCGTCGGAAAAAGCGTCTCCGTTGAGGGTTTCAACCTTGAGGCCTGCTTCTTTTGCCTTGCGGTCAAATGCCATGTTGTTGTACCAGCCTGGGGTTCCTCCCTTTGTTTCGCGTGGCTCTTTTTCGAAAGATACGCCGATTGTGTCTGCACCGTATTCAAATGCAGCGCTTATTCTGCTGGCAAGTCCGTAGCCTGTGGAGCAGCCCAATACAAGAACTGTCTTGGGGCCTTTGCCGCCTTCTTTAACTGTCTTTATTCCGCGTTTTGCCTTTTGAGCGACCGCATATTTTATCTGGCGCTCCGTTTCTTTTGCGCATCCAACCGGATGTGCGTTGATGCAGATGTTGCTGCGAATCATGGGTTTGATAACCATAAAAAACTCCTGTTATATAGAAGAAAAAGGGTTCCGTCTTAAAAATTCAGTTTGGAACACTTCTTTTGATTTTACCCCTTTTTGCCCTATTGGGTCAAGGAAGGCATAGTTTATTAATGGCATTTCCCAGTTTTTTTACAAACACTTGACGCATTTTCTTTCTTGCCTTACAATGGAATGCATCAGAGAGAATTATGGAAAAAAGTTTTAACAGAAAGCAGCCTCTTGACAGAAATTATCCTGCGCTGCAAAATTCGCAATTCGCGCATAAATTTTCTCTACAGAGATTTTAAACATACCCGGAATTTTCCCCTTGCGGAAGAGGCCGGTTTTTTTGTTTTTAAAGCAGTTGGTAACTGTTATTCCGAACTGCTACGCTACATTCGCACGCACTTGCTTTGAATGTGGATTCGGAATCTATGAATGTTTAACCGAACCAATAAAAATGGAGGATAATATGAAAAAAGTTTTGCTAGCCCTCATGGCGATTTTTGGACTGGGAGTTGCCCTGCTTGCCGCAAGCTGTGGCGGTGGGGGTGGAAACGATGACTATGAAGAGTCGGTAGTGGAAAACGGAGGCTCCGATGGGGAAAACGAGACTGCATCAGACGGCATGGTTTTGGTTTCTGGGGCAACATTTGACGGAACAACAGCCATATCTGGCTCTTACGTGTTCATTACAGGGCGCACGGTGACCATACCAAGCCTTTTTGCATGTGACCACGAGGTAACACAGACTGAGTACAATGCCGTAATGGGGTGTATACCGAGCCGCAATTACGGCGCAGGAGACAACTATCCTGTTTATGCTATAAGCTGGTACGATGCAATCATGTACTGTAACAAGAGGAGCCAAAATGAAAACCTGACCCCCTGCTATAAGGTGAACGGAAAGGATGACACGAGCCAGTGGGGCTATGTTCCCCATACAGGATCTGGTGACGAAAGCATAAAAGGAGTCATAACGTGTAATTTTGAGGCTAACGGCTACAGACTTCCCACGGATGCGGAGTGGGAATACCTTGCGCGGGGCGGGAACCTTACCAACAATGGGCAATTTAAATACAGCGGAAGCGACAACATTGAATCTGTAGCATGGTATAGTGGTAATAGCGGAGAAGACAAGGTCCATGAGGTAAAGAAACTGGTACCCAATTCAAAGCGACTATACGATATGACTGGTAACGTACTGGAATGGTGCTGGCGCATAGATTCAAGTACGCCATCCACTGGCAGTGTGTCTTACACTGACACTTGGTCGCCTGACACCTACCCCTTTTACCGTGGCGGCGGCTGGCGTACAGCCGCCGCTGGCTGTGAAATAGCATTTCGGTACGCGAGTTTTCACGCCAGCAGTCGTGTCATTTATATTGGCTTCCGCGTGGTTCGCTCGGCTGACTAAAGCAGGCTGAGACTTATACAGATGCTGAGTCAAGCTCAGCATGACAGGCGGCTGTCATGCTGAATGCTGCGCCACTTTGCGTGCACTTGCTGCAAAGTGTGTTTCGGAATCTTTAGAATATGACGGATAGGACTTTTTCAGATATAATTTTTTTGACAAATTTTTGGAGGAGAATTTATGAAAAAATTATCAACTGCATTGACGGCTGTTGTACTAACCGTTTGCATGGGTGGAGGTAGTCTCCTGGCGATTTCTTGTTCTGACAGCGCCGGCGGTTCTGGTGGAGACGACTCGGTAACCTATGTTGGAAGCAAGAATCCGACAGAGGCTAAAGCTGTTGGCGACATTGTCTTTAATGACGGATCAGCGGAGTCTTACAGCGAGAATTTAAATCTTTCGACAGCGCAACAAGCGGCAGCAGTTGCGGTGATTTTCTATACTGCTCCAACTGCAAATTATGATTTAGGCTCAAAAACATTGGGTGTGGGGTTAAAGCATTTGGTAGGTAAACCTTGGGCACGCTATACAAGCGATAGCGAAAAGGCGATTGGTTATGAAAATAAATTGGACGGAACGTTTGGAATGCCAAATGCATTAAGCGAAACTGACGGCTCGTCCAATACCAACGCGATGAAGATTTTAACAGATTGGAGCTCTGAAAATTATCCAGCCGCATATTTTGCCGCCACATACACTGTTAACGGCTTTACAAATGGTTGGTATTTGCCAGCCTGGAAGGAACTTTCGGCACTTTATGAAGTTAAAAGCGTTGTTGATAGATCAATGAGCAAACTTGCATTGAATCCAAATTGCAATAAATTAGGCGCCGCTTCAGGTCACTGGACTTCGACACAGGATCCATCGACTGCTATAAATGCTAAATATGTCGTCTCTGGAGGATATTTGTTGTCTGGAGACAAAAATCATTCTGATGCTGTCCGTGCCATCCGCGCCTTTTAATTGACTGGCATTTTTTTGCCAAAAGACACAACATAATAGGGTGAAGGTTGCTCGGGTTTCGGCTTGCATGAGAGCTTTAAAAATTTAAGCCTACCCCCGATTGGAAGGGCTCGCCGCAGGCGAGTTGCGCTAGCAATGGAGCGGGAAGGGACCCGCGGAACCCTGGAAAGCGGGTTAGCGGTTGAGGTATGGTCCAGATAAAAAAGAAAAAAATTGACTTTTTGGAGATAACAGATATTTTATTGAAAAATCTGCATAAATGGGGTATTATGGTCGTCTATGATAGTGAAAAAGATAATTTCGGGTCTGTTTGGAAAGCCCGATGGCGATAAAGATGATATTCCGGCTTTTCCCACGCTGCTTGAGCAGATTGTTACTTCCATGAGGCTGCTTTTTGAGAAGTCCGGCACGCTGAATGATTCCTGGAAGGAGGAAAAGGAGCAGATTGCATCCCTGCTTGAGGAAGTTGAGCACATGGAGGATGCGGAGGGGATTCTTGCCGCCAAGTTTGAGCAGGACATTCTGGGTAAGATTACCGCGTTAAGTTCTGCCTGCGACAGTGCCATTGCGGGTAAGCCTGATGCTGACGTAAAAAAGGCCCTTGCCGCGCTTCTTTCTGCGGTTAGCCAGAGGAAGGCCGTAAAGGACCGCGAGGATGCCGAATAGGCTTGGGGCAATCAGTTTTTTATAAATGATGGAGAATGAAAATAAGAATGCCACCGTTTGAGTTTTGGCTCTGCGGTGGCATTTTTTTGTTTTGCACTTCGACGGGCTCAGTGACCGCACTGCTCTGGAACTTTAGTTCACGGTCTGCTGGGTTACTGTTGAATCCATTGCATAGAGGGTGAGCACGCTGCCCTTGCTTACGGCATAGGGAATCTGCACCTGTTTGCCGGGGTGGCTGATTGTGGTGATTTCCTTTGTGTTGCCCTCTGCGTCCGTTGATTCAAGGCGTACAGGAACAGGGTAGGGGTATTCGGGCAGGTTGCATGTGAGTACGCCGTATACTGTTTCGTCTGCTTCTCCGCGTACCGGGAAGGCAAGATCCAGCGTTACGGTGCTGAATGCTTCTACTTCCGCTCCGGCCTTGTCTGTTGCGGTTACCGTTCCCGGGGCTTCTCCGCCAGCTGCATCGTGTGACTTGAATTCAAAGACCAGCTTGGAATTCTGCATTACTTCAAGCAGCTTGTCGATGGAGATTCCGGTAAAGTTTGGAACCGTTACCTTTGGCGCCTCGCTGCCGCTGCTTACGATGAGGAAGAGCTTTATTGGGTCGGATATGACCGTTCCCTCTGCCGGGTACTGGGCAAGTATTGTTCCCGCCTTTGCCGTGCTCTTCTGGTAAACTGCGGGGCGTACGTCTACGAGGGTGTTTCCGCTGAAGAGGGTCTGAAGCCTTGTCTGGACCGCATCTATGTCCTGTCCCAGGTAGTTTTCTATGCTGTCTACCGCAATTCCGCGGCTTATGGTCACTTCCACGCGCTGGGAGGCTTTTGCTATTGTTCCTCCGGGCGGATTCTGGTCAAGTACCAGTCCTTCTTCGCCCGGCCTGTCTGAATAGCGCAGGTAGAGCTTGGGGTAGAGTTCCTTTGCCTGCATTTCAAGGAAGGCTGTGGACCATGGCTTTCCGACAATGTTGGGAACCATGACCTTTTCTTCTCCCTGGACGGAGGTAAAGAATACTGCAAGGCAGGAAATCACTACCGCAGCAAAAGCCAATATAATTGTAACAAGCAGCGGAAGCCCGCCGTTTGAAAAATTTTCAACCTGATTTTTTACGCTTAAGCCAAAGCCTTTCTTTTTTGCAGAGCCTGTAGCTTTTGCCTCTGAAGCCTTAGCCATGTAGTTTTCGGAACCAAAGCCTTCTGTGCTTGCGCCCTGGTGTTCTTCATCATAAATTTCAATACTCATGCTTGCTATCCTATCACTTTATTCAATGTTATTCCAGTACGGAACCGATAAAATTTCTTGCCCCGTTCATGAAGGACTTGTAGTCCATGGCCTTTTTTGCCTGCCACTGAAGCTCCGTTGCTATTAGAACCCCGTCCCCCGTCTGGATGAGGATTCCGCGCTGCTTGTTGTAGGAAAGGACTGTGCCGGGGACTGCCGCCGTGTTTTTTGGTATGGATGAGTCCTGGTTTGCTACCTTTGCAGCATCACGCGCCTTTAGTATGCGAAGCTGGACTCCGTTGCAGCTTGTAAAGCATCCTGGCCATGGTGTGTATGCCCTTATCTGGGCATCTATCTTTTCCGCCGGGTTTTTCCAGTTGATTTTGCCGTCTTCCTTTTTGATTATGGTGCAGTAGCTGGCTTCTCCAATCTGGGGCTTGGCGTTGGGGAGGTTGCCGGTCTTTGATGTGTTGCGGAGAATCGTGGTTATTTCCGATGCTCCGTAGAGTGCGCACTGCTTTAGAAGGGTTTCTGCGGTTTCCGTGCCTGTTAGCGTTACCTTCTGCTCGGAGATTACGTCGCCTTCGTCTATGCCAAGTGCCATTTTTTGTACGCTAAAGCCTGTCTCGCTGTCGCAGTTTAGGATTGCCTGGTTTACCGGAGTTGCCCCGCGGTATTTGGGCAGCAGGGATGGGTGAAGGTTGATTCCGCCGTGCTTGAATAGGGCAAAGAACTTGGGGCCCAAGATGTGGCCGTATGCAAAGCAGACAAAGATGTCCGGGTGCAGGGAGGCTATCTGCTTGCGCTCTTCTTCCCTTATGTGTTCGGGTGTAAGTATGGTTATTCCGCCGTCACGCGCTTCGTTCCAGATTTGGGCTGTGTGGCCAACTTCTGTTGGGATAAGGTCTCTGTGCCTTCCCTGTGCGGATGGCGGGTTTGTGAGTACGCCCACTATTTTGTATTCCTGCTCGGGTGTCTGGCGGGACATTTCGCTGTCCCTAAGGATAAGCTCCAGTGCCTTTGCCGAAGCCGTAGGACTACCCCCGTAAATTACTCTTAGCATTTCTTATGCATTTCCTTTCTTTGCATTTTTTGCGGCTATTTTTGCCGCTATACTTCTGGCCTTTGCCTCTTTTTGGGCTGCTTTTTTCTGTGCCCGTTCGGCTCTTTTCTTAAAGTCGGAGATTATCCTTTCCTTTTCTTCCTCGCTGCCGTGGTCTATGTAGAGGATACCGTCCAGGTGGTCGTTTTCGTGCTGGATTATGCGGGCAAGGAGGCCGTCTGCGTTCTCAATGGCGAATGGCTTGCCGAATTCATTAAGGGCGCTTACGGAAACCTTTGCAGGGCGGCTGATGTTTTCGTTTTCGCCCGGAATTGAAAGGCAGCCTTCCTCGTAGTCGCAAAGCTCGGCGGAGGTTTTTGTGATTACCGGGTTGATGAATACCCTGCGCACCTCGTCGTCTGACATTGCAACGAAAAACCTCTTTGCAATACCAACCTGGGGGGCTGCAAGGCCTACACCGTTTGCGCTTATCATTGTCTGGAACATTTCGTCAAAGAGCTTCCTCATTGAGTCGTCTATTTCTTCCGGTTTTACTTCCTCGCACTTCTGCCTAAGAACTTCTTCGCCAAGTTTGTAAATCTTCATTCATGTCTCCAAATATGGAAAATGCTGATTAGCCGTTGGTTTTGCAGTAATCAGTATCTCCAAAATTTTGTTTCTTACTGGTCAAGGCGCAATCGGGCAGCCTTTGCGTGTGCCGCAAGCCCCTCTGCGTCGCCTAGGAAGCCTGCCGCAGCCGCAGAACGCTCGTAGCCCCGTCCGGCTTTTGTGCGCAGCGTGGTGACCGTTTTTAGGAAAACCCTTACCGAAAGGCCTCCTGTGAACCTCGCGCTGCCCGATGTTGGCAGGGTGTGGTTAAGGCCGGCTGCATAGTCGCCGAATACTTCCGCAGAACCGTGTCCGATGAAGAGTGAGCCGAAGTTCCTTGCCTCCGCCTGCACTTTGTCGCGCACTGGGCCTTCTTCCATGGCAAGCTCCAGGTGCTCGGGTGCCTTTTTGTTGGCAAGCTCCAGGGCTTCTTCTATGGAATCCGTTATGATTATGCGGCCGAATGTGTCTATGCTCTTCCTTGCGATTTCCTTTGTTGGCAAAAGCTCAATCTGCCGCTCTATTTCCTCTGCAACCTTTTTTGCAAGCTCTGCATCCGGGGTGGCCATAACTGCCTGCGCTACAATATCGTGCTCTGCCTGTGCAAGAAGGTCTGCCGCAACCCACTGGGGGTTTGCAGAAGAGTCTGCGATGACGAAGACTTCCGTTGGCCCTGCAACCATGTCTATGCCGGCATTTCCGTAGATAAGCTTCTTTGCCTCCGAGACGAATTTGTTTCCCGGCCCAACGATTACGTCCGCACGGGGAATGCTCTCCGTACCGAATGCCATTGCGGCGATTGCCTGGCTTCCGCCAAGCGCAAATACCCTTGTAGCCCCGCAGATGTATGCGGCTGCCATTATGTTTTCGTCTGCATAGGGTTTTCCGCCCTCAAAAGGCTTTCCGGGGATGCCGCTTCCCTGCTTCTTTGCATTTTCAAGGTCGTCAGGGTGGACTCTTGGCGGAGTGCAGAGGATTATGTCTTTTACGCCTGCTGCAACTGCCGGTGTTATGGTCATTATGACGCTGCTTACCAGGGGAAACCTTCCGGCAGGTACATAGGCACCTGCCCTGTCAACGGCTATGTTCCTCTGGCCGGTAAAGATGCCCGGTTCCAGCTCTATCTCAAAGTCATCAAAGGATTCCCTCTGCTTTTTGGCAAACCTGAGGGCAAGGTCGTGGGAGTAGCAGATGGAATTGTAAAGGTCCGGGTCTTTTCTTTCCATCTTTTCGGCTGCTGCCTTTAGCTCTTCCTGCGGAATTTCCAGCTTTGCCGGGGAAGAAAGGTCAAATTTGCGGCTGTAGTCGCGAAGGGCCTGGTCCCCGCGCTGCCTTACGTCCTTTAGTACGTCACGGACGGTCTGGATTGAATCCCCGAAGTCGCGTCCTGAGAAAAAACTTTCTTCTACATCTTTTGCATTTTGAATTTTTATCATCTTGTCCCTCAGCCTGCAATATATCATATTTCGGCATGTTTTTCCAGTAGTGGTGTACTTTAATCTGTGTGGGGGGGGAGTCTGCTTGAAGCTACGCTGCAAGTTCCCCTGCGGCCGCACTTTGTTGCGTCCCACCCCCTCTGCGGGGACACCCCCGCAACGCCCCCCCCCAAAAAAAAAAATTGACGAATCGAAGCGAAGCGAACTGACAAGGACTGATTAAGACTCTGCATCCCCAGCCTAGCCCCGATTGGAAGGGCGAGTTGCTTGCAACTCGTTGCCTTTAGGCAATGGAGCGGGTAGGGTCCCGCGGAACCCTGGAAAGCGGGTATAAATTGTATGGTTTGGCCGGTCACGGAGTGCCGGACACAGTAAAAATAGGAGTACGCTCCAGAATAGTCTTAAAAAGCCTTAAAAAGTTGATTTTTTCTAGGTTGCCTTATAAAAATTCTATGGTATAATTAAGGTAAATGAAGCTTACAAAAACGAACACTGCAAACAAAGACGAAAATTCTCAGGAAATCACGGCTCTGATTGACCACAAGCAGATTGACGCGGAATTCAACTACGGCGTGCTGAAGGACCTTCTCTTTTTTTCCACCTTTGTGCTTCTTATGCTGGCAGCTTTTTCCTTTGTTCCGGGGTTGTACAGGCTGGAGACCATTTTTAACGCCCGCTCAAAGGTTTTGTATGTCGTTTTCTTCTTCATTTGCCTTGTCTGGTTTGCATTTGTGAACGTTTTCCGGGCTTTTTCCCTCAGGCACTCGCGCATACAGGTCTACATGTTCTTTTTTACCTGCTACTCTCTGGGCGTTCTCTTTAACCTTAGCATGCCCCTGCCGCACCCCTTTGTCCTTGTAATCGGTTTCCGCATACTGGCAGCCGTCCTCATCCGGGACAACAGCGCAAGGTCGGAGGTATTCAACAACATCGTAATCATACTTGCAGTATTCGGGGCATCCTACCGCTACAAGCCGACCGACGTTTTCCTCATTGACGTTATAGCGGCCTCCATGTTCACCAGCCTAAGCATGGTCCTTTCCAGCATTTTCCGCAAGAACGAGAGGCGGAACGAGGAAATGAACCTTAAGCTTGTCAATTCCGAGATTGAGGTGGAAAAGGCCAAGAATTCGGCAAAGACTTCCTTCATTGCCAACATGTCGCATGAAATCCGCACGCCTATAAATTCAATCATGGGACTGAACGAGATGCTCATCAGGGAGACAAAGGAACCCAAAGTGCTTGAGTATGCCCGCAACATAAAGAGCTCCAGCAACACCCTGCTAAAAATCGTAAGCGACATCCTTGACTTTTCAAAGATTGAATCGGGCAAGATGGAAATCATCAATGCCGAATACGAGCTTTCCTCCGTCGTAACCGACCTGATTAACATGATAAGCCCCAGAATCAAGGACAAGAACCTGAAATTCAAGCTGGACATCAACCCCGGCATCCCCCACCTTCTGAACGGCGACGAAATCCGCGTAAAGCAGTGCATGCTGAACCTGCTTACAAATGCGGCAAAATACACGGACGCTGGCACCGTAACCATGTCCATGGACTACGAGACCAAGGATGAGAACACAATCTACCTTATATTCCGCGTAAAGGACACCGGCATCGGAATTAAGCCAGAGGATGTGCCCAAGCTTTTTACCGTGTTTGAGCGTCTTGACGAGCGGCGCAACCGCACAATAGAAGGTTCTGGCCTTGGCCTTAACATAGTGAGCATGCTGCTAGGGCTTATGGGCTCCAAGCTTGACGTTAAGAGCGAATACGGCTCCGGCTCGGAATTTTCCTTTAAGGTGGAGCAGAGGGTCGTCTGGTGGGATCCCATCGGCGACTTTGACGAAAGCTACGAGAACTACCTGCAGGGCCTCGACAACTACAAGGAGACTTTCCACGCGCCTGACGCACACATTCTCATCGTTGACGACACAAAGATGAACATCATAGTTGCCGTTGGGCTGCTCAAGGACACCCAGGTACAGGTTGACACAGCCCTCAGCGCTCAGGAAATGTTTGACATGGTGTGCCGCAAGCACTACGACGTTATTTTCCTTGACCACCGCATGCCCAACATAGACGGGGTTGAAGCCTTCCACCTTATGCAGGCCATGGACGGGAACCTTAACCTCAAGACTCCCGTAGTTGCCCTTACCGCAAACGTCGTATCGGGTGCTAGGGACTTTTATATCAACGAAGGTTTTGCCGACTACCTTGCAAAGCCTGTTGACAGCGACAAGATAGAAAAGGTCCTGATAAAGCTTTTGCCACCATCCCTTGTCCAAAGGAATTTGGGAATCATGACCGACACGAAGCGGGGTGGAGAAGATGAGAATTCCTTCCTTACATTGCCTTCTTCAAAGAACTCCAAAATTCCCCAGGGGCTTTCCGGCATAGACTTTGAGACTGCAATGCAGAACTGCGGCGACGAGGACATCCTGCTGATTGCACTAAAGGAATACTACAACAACATAACAAAGCGTGCCAACGACATAGAGTCCTATGCCGCCAAAAAAGACTTTAAGAACTACACGATACAGACTCACGCCCTAAAAAGCTCTTCCAAGCTCATAGGTGCAATGGAACTTTCCGAACAGGCCGCCTACCTTGAAAAGTGCGGTGACGAAAAGAACGAAGCAGAAATAGAAGCTAAAACCCCAGCCCTTCTGACCCTCTACAGAAGCTATGCAGAAAAGCTGTCACCTCTTTATCCCAAAGACTCCGGGCAGCAGGATGGGAAAAAGGCAAGCAAAGAGTTGATTGAGGAGCAGAAGTTCAGCGAGGCCATGTCTGCCTTAAGGGAGTATGCCCAGTCATTCGACTTTAACGCAGCTGACAGCATCGTACAAATGCTGGACGGCTACGAAATTCCAGATTCAAAAAAAGAGTTTTACGAGCAAATAAAGCAGTATATCCGCTCAGGAGATTCTGCCGCAATTGTAGAAGCCTTAAAGGAGTGTTAGTATGGAAAAGAGAATATTGTTCATAAGCAGTTTTGCAGAAAGTTTTTTGATAACCGCCCTTGCCAAGACACTGGAAAACGGCGGCTACGAGGTTGTGTTTTCCCAGCCCTATCCAAAAGAAATTGCGGAGATGAAGAACAGGCCGCCCATTTCCATACTCTACCTGGACAATGACGCTACGGCCTATGTCTCCACCCTGGAATACTATGCAGAAAGGCTTTCCCACCAGACCATAGACGACCCGGTTTATTTCTTCCTCATCGGCAACACCGTAGAGCTGGACATTGCCTACCGCTCGCTCCCCAAGTCCCTCATAAGCGCAGTATTCAAGCGTCCTGTAAACACAACGGACCTAATCACCCAGCTTGACCTAATAAGCACGGGCTACAACTACGAGGCGGAACTTCCCGGCGTAATCAAGCCCAATGCAGGCGGCCCGGAGGACTCTTCCAAGAAAAAGATTCTCCTTGTAGACGACGACTCTGCCTTGCTGCGCTCAATGCAGACCTTGCTAGGCAACAAGTACAACGTCTACATTACAAACTCCGGCATGAACACAATAACCTTCCTAAAGAACCACACCGTAGACCTTATCCTCTTGGACTACGAAATGCCAATCCTTTCGGGGCAGGAAGTCTTCCGCATCCTAAAGAGCGAACAGGCCACCATGAACATACCTGTAATCTTCCTTACCTCCAAGGACGACAAAAACATCGTAAAAAAGGTCCTGGAACTAAAGCCCGCAAACTATCTTCTAAAGCCTGTATCGCCAGCCGTCCTTAACCAGACCCTCGACGAATTCTTTAAGGAGCAGGAAAAAGAAGCCGAGCGCAAAAAGAAGCAAGCCGAAGCCGATCAGTACCTGGAGGAACTGGAATCCGCAGATGAATAGCCTCTTACCCAAGGAGGGGGAAGTCTCCCCCTCGCTACAAAGGCAAGTCGCTCCACAAATGCCAAAAGCGGCAGGTAAAGCAAAAAAAACTACAGTATCCACGCATCCTGAGCTTGTCGAAGGGTGTAAAGTTTACAAAGAAGTGCCGTCACCCTGAACGGACGCTGTCCCAAAACAACATACCTGTTTTCAAAACAAGCCGCTTTCGTCATTTGTTCCGCTTTGTTGCCTTTTCCGCTACCCCCTCTGCGGGCTCAAACGCCGCCCGCAACGCCTGCTAAAATTAATGGCAAGTTCGCATATAATTATCGCGAGCACCTGTCACATTGAATGAAGAGCCGTCCCCCTGAACGCTCGCTGAGCCTGTCGAAGCGAGTCAGATACCTTGTATCTGCGCTTGGGGTTGTAAACAACCCTTGCTTTTTTGACGCGTTTACTGCCGGGAAAGGAATTGCTTTCGTGCTAATATTTTTATTTATTAGGTCCAATTTCGAGTTTCCGTAGTGCAGCAGA
>DJYC01000103.1 GCA_002448445.1 Treponema sp. UBA6988 | reverse complement strand
ACGTTGAGCGATATGGCCCTAAGCCGTGCTCGAGATGAGACGGTAGCAGTTGCGTATCGTTGAAGGGTGGTTTGGAGGGGGAAAAACATCGGGCTTCGGACTCTGAGAGGTTTTTCCCCCTCCAAGATCGGGGTTCAAGGGACCTCCCTTGAGAAAAATCTTTATTTTGCTATGGAAACTCCAATGCGTACCGGGACTTCACGCGTAAATGCATCCTGGTATTCAGGCAAGAGGGTAGCCCTGTCCTTTTGCAAGAGCAGGACGATTGTTGAGCCGTGAAGGTCAAAGTAGCCTTTTTCCTGCCCCTTTTCAAAGCTTGCGTCCTGCAGGTGGTTGATTATTCCGCCAACGGAAAAAGCCCCAACTTCTATCTGTGCCACATCTCCAAAGTGGTCTGTGTGCAGTATTACCCAAGAGCGGCGGTTTTTTGTGTAGACCCTGTAGCGCTCAAGGGCGGAAGGCTGTACGGAATGCAGGCTTCCCTTTACAAAGTGGTTCTTTTCCAGCCGCCCTGAATCCACAAAAATGTAGCGGTGGTAGTCAATCGGTCTAAGGCGGAATACAAGGCAGGTTCCACCGGTAAAGGCTTTTGTGTCTTGGTACCCCGGAAGCAGGTCGCTTATGCTGTAGTCAAAGCCCTTTACGCGGAAAGTGGAATTTTCTTCTATTTTGTATGCGGAAAGAAGCCCGTCTGCTGTGCTTATAAGGGTGCCGGGAGTTTTGTCAAAGGAAATGTCTTTCTTGCGGGTAAAAAAATCGTTGAAGGTGCGGAATTTTACACCGGCAAAGTCTGAAAGGTCTATATTGTTTTTCTTTACAAAGGGCTTTACGTACCAGGCGGAAAGCGGCGAGCGCAAATAAAGTCCGAGCAGGGCTGGAATTTTTAGCGCAAGGAAAGCATTCTGCAGTATTCTGCCGGGAAGAGTTCCGTATAGAAAGTCAACTGCGCTCATTTTTCAATAAAAAGGATTATAAGCTCTGCAAGTCCTATAAGGGAAAGGATTGCTTTTCCAGTCCAGTGGGGTTTTCTCATGCGGAAGGGCGTAATAAAGAAGAGTCCCATCACGATAAGGGTTGCACTGCTCCAGGCTTCCACCCGGCTGTCAAAAAGATCTGGTGAACCCAGTCGGTTGCAGAGAAAGCGGCATACGATAAAGACGAAAGGCAGGATAATTGCTGCGCTTGTTACCGGAAGACCCCTGTATTCATTGCGCTCTTCGCTGGTGCGCTCCTGCCTCTGGGCCTCGTCCACATTGAACCAGCAAAGGCGGATTAGTGCGCAAAGAAGGTAAAGCCCGCCGATAATGCCTGAAAATCTGTGGAAGCCGTTGATTTTGTAGACAAAAAGAGCCGGGAGTACACCGTAGCTTATTATGTCGCACATGGAATCTATCTGTATTCCAAAATCTTTTTGATCTTCGCTGCGGTCTTTCTTTGTACTTGCAACCTTGCCGTCCAGCATGTCCAGAACACCTGCAATCATAAGGCAGAGAAGCGCTGCACGGTAATTCTCGTTCAATGTGAATGTTATTCCCGCATAGGAAAGTAGCATTCCAGAGTAAGTCATCCAAACCGTATAATTGTATACACCAAGCATAGTTACCTCAAAAAATGTGGCCAAATATCAGGCTGTAGCCAAGGATGGTCCAGGGCTTTGCCGTCAGAATGATGAGTGCAAATTTGCGGAAAGAGACGGAGGTCATTCCCGAAAAGTAGCACAAAAAGTCGTCCGGGGCAAATGGAAAGCAGATTGCAAACCATAGTACGACCGGATAGTGATGGTGCTTCTTTTGCAGCCAGCGCATGCACTTGTTGTAGCGCTTTTCTGAAAAGACAAGCTTCATCAGCGACATACCGTATCTCTTGGAAAGCAGAAAAGCTATCATGCTGCCTGAACATATCCCTATGTAACTGCAGAGGAAGCCGCCCAGAGCCCCGAACATTGAGGCTCCAGCAATGCAGCCTATTGCTCCCGGCACAATCGCAACAAGAACCTTTACGCACTGGAAAAAAGTCAGCATGACGGGACCAAGGATTCCGTACGCTTCGATGTATTCGCTGAGTGAGTTTACGTCTTTAAAGTGTCCTTCCAGATATTCGTGCAGGAAAAAAATAGTCGTCCCCGCGGCAAGAAGCAAAAAACCTATGGTTCCAGCAATCTTTAGCGCACGTGGCCGCTCCTCCAGCTGCTTTTCTATAGTTTCCATAAAATTGTAAATTAAAGTATATGGTAGAAACAATAAAAAATCAATAGGTGGTATAATTGCAAGTTCCGCAAAAAAGAGGTATAATGACTTATTATGATAGAAGGAATTAAGGCCGTTGCCTTTGACATAGACGGGACTCTTTATGCAGACTGGCGGCTTTTTATAAGGCTTCCGGCCTACTTTTTTAAGAATTTCCGCTTTTTCCTGCGCTTTAATGCCGTGCGCAAGCAGATGCACCGTACCGCGCCCCTGGCGGATTTTTTTGAGTACCAGGCCCGGCTGCTTGCGGAAAAGCTTCATTGTTCTGCGGAAGAGGCAAAGACTAAGATTACGGACGTCTGCTACGAAGGCCTTAAGCCCTATTTTACAAAAATCAAGACTTACCCCGATGTTTACGGCACTATTTTTGCCATAAAGAATGCAGGCTTTAAGGTTGCCCTGCTTTCGGACTTTCCCCCTGAGCAAAAGGGCAGGGTGTGGGGAATACGCTCACTTTGCGACGTGTGCATAGGTTCTGAGGAATCTGGTGCTTTAAAGCCTTCAAAATACCCCTTTGGAATTCTTGCAAGAAAGCTGGGGGTTAAGGAGAGCGAAATTCTTTACGTGGGAAACAGCATAAAGTACGACGTTAGGGGAGCCAACAATGCCGGTCTAAAGAGCGCCTACCTGATGAAGGGCTTTAGGGCTTTGTTTAATATACCCTTAAAAGAAGCTGATGTTTCCTTCAAGAGTTACAAGCAGCTAAGAAAAATCCTGCTGGACAGGTAGATTGTGGCCTTGTTCGCGGAATTGTATTGTAACACCCAAAAATATTGGGGCGTTGCGGGGCTTTGCAAAGAGATTGCCCCGCAGAGGGGGTAGCGAAAGACCGCTTGCGGGCTGTAGCGAGGGGGAGACTTCCCCCTCCTTATGCCTAAAAAATGATTGCTATACTGGACTTTTGGTGTATTGCATATTATAATTATGTAATGTTATAATAGAATTTATCCAAACTGCGCACAAAGGGCGTTTGGGAGTTGCAATTAATAAAAACTCGGGTGGGAAAAAGTGAATATTATTCTTGCAATCATTATATCGGCGGCATTGTCTGTTGTTATTAGCGTAATTTTAGGACAAATCAATAAAAGCGAAAATTCTTTGGAGCGCGTAAGAAAGTATGCGGAAAAGCGTCAGGGCGAATTTGACGAATACTTTAAGAAGCAGCGCGACACTATCCGTGAACTGGAAAGCGGGCTTGAAACAAAGGACATTCAGGCTAAGGCGGCAGTAAAGCGCCTTGACCAGCAGAAGGAAGAGTTTGAGCAGGTTACGGCCGACCTTGCCAAGCAGATAAACCAGGTTAACGACATGAACAACGGCCTTGAAGACTACAAGAAGAGCTTTGGCGAGCTTATGGAAATGGGTGCTGCCGTAGAGGAAAACCTTAAGCGCGTAAAGGAAGAGGCTGGCATTATCACCCAGCTGAACCAGAGGCTTGATTCCCAAAAGAAGAAGGTTGATTCCCTTGACCGCCAGATTCCAGCTCTTGTGGAGCATTTTTCCAGCGCAAACTCCGAAAACCTTAAGCTTATAGGTTCCCACCTTTTGGAAGAGTACGAAAGCAGGGCCCGCTCAATAGAGGACGCAACGAAGCATGCAATAGAAGAAAGCCACGTTATAATGAACAAAATTGCTGCTGACATAAAGGATACCTACGACAATGCCGCAGAACGTGCAGGCACTTTGGAAGACGAGGCATTCAAGGAGCTGCAGGCCAGGGCAGACGAGCGCACGGAAAACTGCATGAACGAGATTCAGCAGCAGACGGAGCAGTTGCAGGCTCTTGTGGACAGCCGCATTCAGGCCCTTCAGCAGGGCATAAACGAGCAGACTTCAAACTTTGGCGCATCTCTTGACGCACAGAAGGCCGCTTTTGAAAAGGATTTCCAGCAGAAGACGGAGGAAATCGCTTCCCAGATTGTAGAGAGGGCACAGGAAATTTCCACTGAATTTAGGAACAAGCTTAACAAGCTGGAGACAATCATTCAGGAAAAGACCGCCAACCTTAACTTTACCTATTCAGACCGTACGAAGGCTTTGGAAGACTCCTTTAACGAGAACACCGCAGGAATCAGCAACTCCTTTGCAGAAAGGGCACGTGCAATGGACAATTCCTTTAACGAAAAGCTCCAGACCCTTGCATCCTTCTTTACCCAGCGCACCCGTGAATTTGAAAACCAGTACACGCAGAAGAATGCGGACATCGTAAATTCATTCAACGAAAAGGTTAACAGCCTTGCCCAGATGTTTACAGAGCGGCAGGAAGATTTGGAGGAAAGCCTTAACGGGTCAAGCGATTCAATGGCGGCTTCTATAAAGGACACCGAGGAACGCTTCTTTGCACTCCTTAAGCAGAAGGAAGAGGAACTTGGTTCTGCACTGGAAGACAGAACTTCTGCCATTTCATCCGAATTTGCTGACCGCACCCAGTCCCTTGAGGATTCTGTTACAAAGACGGCGGAGGGATTGCAGGCTTCTGTGGACGAGCAGATTGGCAACCTGGAGGACCGCTTTTCTCAGAAGACGGAGGAAGCTGTTTCCAAGCTTGAGGAAAGGGCACACGCTCTTGAAGAAAACGTTGACAAGACAATAGAAGACTTTAATGTTAGCATAGAGCTTAAGACCCAGAACCTGGAGGAAAGCCTTAATTCCAGCATAGAAAGCCTTAGCTCCACCATAGAGAACCGTACAAGCCAGTTTGAGAATTCCGCAAACCAGAGGATAGACGAGGCAACTTCCAACTTGGAAGAACGCACCAGCCAGCTGGAAGACACGGTTTTGCAGAAGGTTGGTGTTCTTACGGAAAACGTCAACACCCAGAGCGCATCGCTTCAGGAATTTGTTGACACAAGCATGTCCGAGCTTTCTGATTCAGTGCAGGAAAAAATCCGCTCCGTTCAGGACAGCTCCACTGAGTCTACCCAGAAGCTTATTTCCGATGTGCTTTCAAAGACTAAGGCTATTGAAGAAACTGTTTCCGGCCGCATTTCCGGTTTGGAAGAAAAGGTCAACGCCCAGACTACAGGCATAGAGGAATCGGTTACCAGCCGCATTTCTGCCCTTAAGGATGAGGTTGCCGCAAAGACTTCCGGCATTGAAAATTCTGTAAACTCTAAGATTAGCGCCCTGCAGGAAGATGTGGAGACACGCACTTCTTCCATTGCAAATTCTCTTAACGAAAGGATTTCTGCCCTGCAGGATGATGTTGATTCAAGAAGCACCACCCTTGCTGATTCCCTTAACGAAAAGTACACCGGTTTGGAGGGAGACCTTGAAGAGCGCACTTCAACCCTTACAGCCCTTGTGAACGACACGATTCAGAATATTTCCACTACGCTTGGTTCCAGAACAGGCAACGTGGAAGATCTTGTTAACAAGGCACTTTCCGAGCTTACGCAGGACGTTCAGACTAGAACCGGCAACTTGGAGGAAGAGGTTCACACAAAGACCAAGGCTTTGGAAGACGAGCTGAACGAGCGCACAGGAAACATTACTATTTCTCTTGAAACAAAGACAAAGGCTCTTGAAGACCAGATTAAGGACCGCACTGGCGACCTTGCAGATGAACTTAATGCCCGCGTTTCCGAAGTTCACAATGGAATTACTTCTAGGGCAGAGGAAGTTGCAGAGACGGCATCTTCAAGGATTCAGTCTATAGAAGACGAGGTTACCCGCCGCACGGACAACATTCAGTCAATTCTTGAAACACGCACAAAGGACATTGAGGAAGCATACGACACCCGCACCCACGAGCTTGAGGATTCTGTTGCAGCAAGGACGCAGGCCCTGGAAGATTCCATTACAAAGAAAACTTCCGATTTGGAAAGTTACGTGGACACAAGGACTGGCACGGTGGAAGCCGCATTCAAGCAGAGGATTACAACCCTCAACACTACTTTCTCCGAAAAGACTTCTGCAATCGATTCAGACGTAAAGAAGCGTACTGGAGACCTTGCACAGACGCTTACGGAAAAGCTCAATTCTATGGAAGCGGAATTTACGGACAGAACCAATGTTCTTGACGCACAGATTAAGCAGCATTCGGGAGACCTTAACAGCCGCACCATTGCAATCAGCAACGATATAAAGAAGAAGACGGAAGCTTTGGACGCACTCTTAAAGCAGAAGCTTGAAGACATGACGACCAGTGTTCAGCTTCAGACTGAGGATGCAATTGCCAAGTACAGAAGCACAACTTCTTCCTATACAAAGGACATAGACGACCACACGGCCGAGCTCTATGCCGCACTTGAAGAAAAGACGGCCAATCTTTCCGACCGCATTCAGAATACATCCGACTCACTTGAATCAGACATTACCAACAAGATTGCAGAAATGTCAGACCAGGTAAGGCAGGCTGCAGACGCAGCTATTGAACAGTATGCCGCAACAACCGGAAGCTACACAAAGAACATAGAAGAGCGCACTTCTGAGCTAAGGCAGGCCCTTGAAGAAAGGACAGGCATTCTTGAACAGCAGATAAAGGACCGCTCAGGCGATTTGGAAAGACAGGTTATGGAAAACCTGGAGAACATGACGCACGACGTTATGGAAAAGACCGATTCCGCAATTGAGCAGTACACAAGCCTAACAAGCAACTACACCACGGACATAGAAGACCGCACCAGAAGCTTGCAGGATGCACTTGAAACGAGGGCTTCCGAATTTAATGAATTGATTGAATCAAGCATTTCTGGTCTAGACAAGGCAATGAAGGACCGCACTTCAATCATTCAGGATAAGTACAACAACCGCACTGCCGAGCTTGAGCAGAATTTTGCCTCCAAGGTGGATTCCCTTGCCCAGAGCGTAGACGACCGCACGGCAGAGCTTACCCAGACCCTTGCGGAAAAGACGGACAACTTGGCAGACGAGCTTAATGCCCGCACCGCAGACCTTGCCCGCCAGCTTAAGGAAAAGACTTCCGCTCTTGAACAGGACGTTACAGGTAAGACTTCCGTCCTTGAGCAGAACCTTAACCAGATTACGGAAAACCTTACGCTTGCAGTTAACGACAAGACCTCTGCAATCGAAAAGCGTGTTTCCCAGCGCATTACAGACCTTGAGCAGGACGTTAACAACAAGACAGCCGCCGCATCCCAGACACTGGAAGAGCGCACGTCGGTGCTTACCCGCCACGTTGACGAGACCACGACCCAGCTTACAGATGCCGTAAAGCAGAAGCTTACAGACATAATAAAGAGCCTTACCGCAAAGACAAACTCTGCATCGCTCAGCCTTGAAGAAAAGACCAATGCCCTTGCCCAGAGCGTGGAAGACCGCACCGCAGAGCTTCAGGAGCGCATAGACTCTACAACAGAAGACCTTTCCAGCCGCCTTGAAGAAAAGACGGATGCCCTTCAGGAAAGCATTGACAGTAAGACAGAGGGTCTTTCTGACCGCCTTGAAGAAAAGACAGGAGCCCTTCAGGAAAGCATTGACAGTAAAACCGAAGACCTTTCTGACCGCCTTGAAAAGCGTACGGAGGAACTTTCCAACAGCATCAACGGTTCCACCCAGAACCTTTCAGAAAGCCTTGAGTCAAAGACAACTGGCCTTGCCCAGAGAATTCAGGAGATTACCGGAAACATTGCCGCCGCACTCAACCACAAGGCACAGACACTTTCACAGGATTTGGAAACGACAACCGGTGCTATTGCAGAAGACCTTAAGTCCCGCACAGATAGCCTTTCTGCCCAGATTGAAGAGAGAACTGGCGAGCTTGCCTCCGACCTTAAGCAGAGAACAGACGAGCTTTCATCTTCTATTGAAGAAAGAACCAGCGCAATTGCAAGCGACCTTGAGCAGAGAACAGACGGACTTTCTACTTCTATTGAAGAAAAAACAAGCGCAATTGCAACAGACCTTAGGGAAAAGACGGACGAACTTTCGTCTGTTATTGACGGACGCACATCCGAACTTGAAAGCGGACTTGAAAGCAGAATCAAGGAAATTTCAGACCGCGTGGACGGTTCAACAGATTCAATTGCAAACCGCGCTGCACAGACTGTAAGCAACCTTGAAGATTCCTTCAATAAGCGCATTCAGCAAATTCAGGAATATGTCAGCGAAACAACGCAAAAGACTGCCGGTGCCCTTCAGGATACTGTCGCAGAACTTGCCTCCCGTACCCAGGATGTTGAGCAAACCGTTAGCGAGCGGACCTCAGCCTTGGAAGATTCCGTCACAGAACGCATCGACACGCTTTCTTCTGAAATGCAGACACGCGCTTCCACTTTGGAGGGCAACTTCAATACGCGCACTGAGGATTTGGAGCGCAACATAGAAGCCCGCCTTATGCCGCTTGAAAAGACCGTCAACGAAACATCTGCCCACATCAGGGATGAAGTTTTGAGCAAGTCTTCTTCTCTGGAAAACGAGATAAACAACCGCATCGAATTCATTACCAATGAACTTCACGACAAGACTGAGGCACTAGAAGCGGATGTTGCAAAGACAACGTCGGATTTGGAAGAAGAGGTGAACAGCCGCACTTCTTCAATCAAGGAAGCTGTTGAATCCCTTACGGAAAACATTACGGGCTCTGTGGAAGAAAAGACTTCTGCCCTTGAATCTTCCGTACAGGAACGCCTTGCCGCACTGGAAAATGATTACCTTACCCGCTCACAGGCGCTTGTTGAAGACCTTACCGGAAAGACTTCACAGCTGCAGGAAGAGATTCAGACCAAGACCGAAAGCCTCCGCACCCTCGTTACAGGAACAACGGACAACTTGGACAATGGCTTAAAGGAACGCACTGCCGCCATCGAAAAGACATACACTTCCCGCATTGCTGGCCTTGCAAAGATGTACAACGACAAGACAGCCGGCATAATAAAGGCAATCAAGGTGAATGTTGGCGACCTTGAAAAAGGCATGAACGAAAAGATTGCCGACCTTAGCAAGCTGGTAAAAGACAGGACACTTGCGCTAGACAAGGCCGTAAACGAAACTGTTGCATCTCTTGACAGCTCCGTTGCAAGACGCACCAACAACCTGGAGGAAAGCGTTAACGGAAAGGCTGATGCAATCCAGCAGGCCTTTGAACAGACCCTTTCTTCCCTCGACAAGACCGTGGAAGAAAAGACTTCATCCCTCATGTCTGCCGTGGACGACCGCATCACTTCTGCAGAAGAGCAGGTTAGGGCCCGCGTTACCGACCTTGAAGAAAAGGTCAACAACCGCAGCGATGAACTTGAGGCCAACGTTAACAACCGCTCCCTTACTTTGGAGCAGAACGTTGAAGAGCGCGTAAGCAGTTTGGAACAGAACGTGAACGACAGGGCATCCCGCCTAGAAGAAGATGTCCGTGCACGTACTGCAACCCTTGCGGAAGAACTTACCAACAGAACTGACCGCCTCGAAAGCGACCTTAACGAAAAGACGGAAAACCTTGCTTCCCAGCTTGCACAGAAGACGGAAGACCTTCAGACTGCGGTGGATTCAACCAACGTTGCAGTTTCTGAAAGAATAAACACTAAGGTAAACGAAATAACAAAAGACCTCGTTGCAAAGGTGGAATTCCTTGAAGAGAACGTAAACCAGAAGTCACAGAAGATTGAAGCGGAAACCAATACCCGCGTACAGAACCTCCTTCGCACAATCAACGATGTCCTTGTTGAAGCAAGGCGCACTTCGGATGAACTTGCTTCCGAGACCCACGGCAACACTGACCGCCTTGACGAAATCCAGTCCAGGGTTGACGGCCAGGCGGAGAAGCTTCAGCAGAGGTATGATGCCCTCTTTGAAGACTCAATAAGCAAGGCTGCCGAAAAGGAAAAGGCCTCTTATGAAAAATTCAAGGCACTCAGCATTGCCCACCTTAACAAGTACAAGACGGACTTGCAAGCTCACATCGACGCAATGCAGGGCAACATCAACGGAGTGCTTGGAGAAGTTCAGCAGAAGGCCATTACAATCAAGGCAGAAATGGAAGCAGCCCTTGAACAGGTTAAGAAGCAGTACGAACAGGCTCTTGAAGAATCAAAGGGAACTGTTGAGCGCATAAACGATGCAACTGCATCGGGTACAAAACGCCTTGACCAGTTTGACACAGAGATGAGGGCCCAGATCGTAAAGTTTGACGAAAGCCTTACAAATTCAATGAAGGCAATTGCCCAGGAATACGACGAAAAGCAGACCCGCTTCCTTTCCGGCTTGGACAAGCAGCTTGACAAGTACAAGAAGGAAATGGAATACCGCCTGAAGCAGGTTTCATCTGCCGGTACTGATGTGGACAAGCTTGAGACAGCCCTGCGAAAGATTATGGATGCATCCCAGCAGCGCGTTCTTGCAGATTTTGAAAAATTCACAAAGAGCGTAAGCAAGAACCACATCGACTTTGAGACAACAATCAAGTCCAACGAAGACAAGATTAGCCTTGACGTTGCAAACCTCCAGCAGCAGATAGAAAAAATCCGCACGGAGTCGTTTGACACTGCAAGCAACAAACTCAAGCTCTTTGAAGACCAGTTTACCAACGGACTCAAAAAGCGCGAGGAAAGCCTGGCAGAGCAGCTTAATTCATGGAAGGCAGCCTTTGATTCAAAGCTTTCAAGCTTTACCGCTGAATACGAGACCCGCCGCCACGACCTTGAGATAAAGTATGCTGACGACTTGAAGCACCGCATCATGGAGATTCAGTCAGAGACTACCCAGACCGAATCCAAGCTTCAGGAAAGTTTGCAGGCTGGCCAGGACACGATTCAGAACCAGATTAACACCGTTAACCAGAACCTGCACGACTTTATAGAAAAGTACCGCGATGCTCTTAAGGACACAACGAGCAAGGCTAACGAAATCCTCAAGCAGCAGAGCGATGAGTATAACCAGAAGGTTCAGGAGCAGATAGCTCTTAATGCAAAGTCCGTTAGCCTCTTTAACAGGAAGCTGGAAGAGCAGCTTAAGGAAAATGCCCGCACCATAGAAGGTCAGATTTCCGACTTCAAGAACAGGATTGAGGAGCGCCAGGAAAGCGGAAACGCAGCCATTGAAGATTTTGAGCAGCAGTTTGAGGACTGGAGGCTGGGAATTGAGCAGCAGTTCCAGAACGCAAGCAACGAGTATGAGCAGAACTTCAACGACTTTCTTGCAAACCACAAGCAGAGTATCGTTGACATTGAAGGCAAGACCGAGGAATCCCGCAAGAAGGTTCAGCATGACATTGACCTTCTTAACGAAAAGGCTGATGACGCCCTTCGCGAGTACCAGGACAAGTCAACCGTAATCATGCAGAGCCTGCAGAAGCAGTTTGACGACATGGTAACAAAGACGGAGAACATGCTCGTGGAGGCTACAAACCAGGCGGACCGCCAGATTTCTACCCTCAGGCGCGACGTTAAGGAAAGCACGGAAAATGATAAGCTTGCATACCAGAAGATGCTTGACCGCATGAACGCAGACACGGACAATCTGCAGACCCGCATTGACGAAATCAACAAGGGTATTGCAAACTTTACAAAACAGACAGGCCTCTTTGATCAGGCCGAAACGCTTAAGAGCGAGCTTGTCCGTTCAATTACAACGCTAAAGACGGAAATATCTTCTCTGGCCTCTTACCAGAACAAGGTTTCCGATCTTGTTGCGCAGATAGACAAGGTGCAGGCGATGAGCGCGGACTTTGACAGGCAGATTGCAAACTACAACGCCCAAAGAGCCACACTCGATTCCCTTGACCAGAAGTTCTCACAGCTTATGGCCACAAGTGCAAACATGGACGCAAAGATTGCAGACCTAAAGACGACCAGCGACAATCTTACGAACATGCAGGTGACGGTGCGCAACTTCCAGAATTCACTGGACAACATACAGCAGCAGTATGACCGTCTGGAAACCCAGGCCGAATCTATTGACCAGGTGGGAATCAACGTGGATGCAACTGCCCAGAGCATTGCAGATTTGGAAAACAGGCTTGCCGACTGCGACAACCAGCTTGTTGACTTGCCGGATCAGATTGACGGTTTGCAGGATCAGCTTAATGCCATTCTGAACGACAGGGGAAAGCTGAATGACGCTATAGACAAAATGACCAGCCTCCAGTCACTGATTGACGAGACGGAAGACCGCATACAGAACTTGACAAAGTCCAAGGAAGGCATCGCAAAGACCGAAAAGCGTCTTATGAAGCTTAATGAAGATGCGGAAAAGAAGATAGGCATTTTGCAGACAATTGCAAAGGCAGACGTCAAGAAGAAGACTTCTTCAGGAACAAAGAAGGATGGCGGTGCCGGGCTTACGCCTCAGATCCGCAGCACGGTAAAAGACCTCAAGCGCAGGTACGGCTGGAGCAACCGCGAGATTGCAGAAAAGGTAAAGATAAACGAAGACTTGGTAGACCTTATCCTCGAAACCCAGGACCCGGACGAGGAATAGCGGCAAGACTTTAATGCTTCTTTTCTTTTTCTGGACCATACTCTTTCTGCTAACCCGCTTTGCAGGGTTCCGGCTTTCGCCTCCATTCTCGGCGGGAATTAGCAAAAGCTGTATGGCAAATGGTCGGTGCGGTTTTCATAAAAAACAAAAGCCCCTCCTCCCGCCGAGAACGCTTCGCGCCCTTCCAATCGGGGGTAGGATTTGTCTGCTTTACCAGATAGTCAGTTTCGATGTCATGCCGAACTTAGATTCTGAGTCAAGCTCAGAATGACGTAAGGTTAATGGCATTGGGAATTCTAATCTTTTATAAGAAGGCAAGTGCAGTATGCTTTTATGGCTTCGCTCCTGCCAACAGAGTCAAGCTTTTCGTTGGTCTTGGCCTTTACAAAAACGCGTGAACTTTCCACTCCAAGAATGGCCGCAATCGATTCAATGACCTTTTCACGCCAGGGCAGGAACTTGGGTTTTTCCGTTTCTACAACGCAGTCAAGGTTGTTAAGAGACCAGCCCTTGTCCTGTATGTCTTTCCAGACGGTTGCAAGAAGCATCTTTGAGTCTGCATCCTTCCACTTTGCATCTTCCGGCGGAAAGTAAGAGCCAATGTCTCCCATTGCAGCTGCCCCCAAAAGAGCGTCCGTTATGGCATGCAAAAGCACGTCCCCGTCGGAATGGGCCTCTTCCCCAAGTTCGCAAGGAATTTGCACTCCGCCAAGAAAGAAGCTTCTGCCTTTTACCAAGCGGTGCAGGTCTGTTCCAAAACCAATGCGAATCATATATTTTTTTTCCTCTTGCTTAGTTTCTATATCCTGCAAGAAAGTGATTTTTTTGTTGGCGGCATCTCCCTTGCAAACGCGTATCTTTTTTCCGCCTGTGTAACTTGGAAAGGCATCCCAAATTTCACTGTCGTCGGTATATTCCTTTCCCATGCCGGCTGCATCCTGGTGGCACAAAAAAAGCGGCTCAAGCAAAAATGCCTGTGGTGTCTGGACTGCACAAAGCTCGCTCCTTACCAAATGCTTTCTTATTGTTCCGTCCGCATCCATTTCTTTTTGCGTGTCTACCGGTGGAATGGCAGGAACCGCAGCCCCATATTTTGTGGCCGTTTCTACAGTGTTTCTTATAACCTCTTGGCTAACAAAAGGTCTTGCCGCATCGTGAATGAGAACAATCGAATTTTCATGTGGAGGATTTTTTTTGTGCAGAAAGGTTAGTGCGTTAAAAACGGAAGCCTGCCTTGTAGACCCACCCGCAACAAATTCCAGGTGTGTCTTGTCCAAAAGGTGGCTTGCCTCTTTGTCGCATTCTATAGCAGAAAGAGCACTCCCTGCCTGCCCCTGTGGGGTAACAACCAGAGTTGTCTCAAAGTCAAAGGTGCACAGGAAATTTTTTAGGGCAGTGGACAAAACCGTTCCGCTACCCAATTCCATGTATTCTTTTTTTTTGCCGGTCCCCATTCGTGAAGAAGATCCGGCAGCAAGCAAAACAAGAAAAAGTTTTCCGTTCATTCCTTAGTCTAAATCGTCATCAGAAGAATCGTCATCGTCTTCTTCATCCATGTCTTCATCGTCATCATCTTCGTCTTCATCGTCATCTGAATCCTTGGATGAAGTTGTCTCGTCGTCAAACTCGTCCTCATCTTCGTCTTCGTCATCGAATGCGTTCTTCTTTTCTGACTTTGCACCAATCGGCTCAAGTTTTGCGTGAAGCATGTCTTCCACTTCTTTGGCTGACTTGCCAAGGGCATAAGCAATCTCGTCTTCAAGCATTTTCTTTGCGCTGTCGTAAAGCTTGCGCTCAAGGATCGGAAGCTCCTTTACCTTGGACCTCTTGTAGAGGCTGCGCACGATAACTGCAATGTCCTGAATCGTTCCCTTCTTTAAAAGATCCATATTCATCTGGTAGCGCAGCTTCCAGTCGGAAGTGGGGGCTTCAAATTCGTCTGTAATGGAATTGAGTGCCTTTAATGCCTCTTCTGCGGAAACAATGGCGCGGATTCCAAGCTTTGCCGCATTTGCCACCGGAACTTTTGCGTACATGTCGGAAACTTCAATGTAAATTTCGTAAAAGTAAACGCTTTCGCCGTTAAATTCGCTTTTATAGATATTTGTAATCTGTCCTACACCCTGACTGGGGTATACTACCTTTTGATTAAGGGAAAAATCTGTCTTTGGTTTTGCCATAGTTTAATTAGTATAGCACAAAAAATAAAAAAAATCAAATGATTTTCAAGGGAGTTCCATCAAGAGTGTTCCCTTCGACAAGCTCAGGGAACGGTATTTTCTTTTTGCCAAGAAATATTAAGCCATGGATGGCGGCTTAGCAGCGTGCAGATTTGCATAGCGATTTTTTATTTGACAGATGTTTTGGTTAAAAAGTGTCATTCCGAACTAGATTCGGAATCTATGACGCATAAATTCAGCATGACAAAAACTGAGTTTTGAAACTGCCTATTTTGCGTAAGGTTGGAGCATAAAAAAAACTCCCTCCGGGTGTGGAAGGAGCTTTTTGTTTAGCGGATAAGGTTTTCCTTTGTGCTTATTTTGCGGGGAAAATCTTTTTGAAGTCTACGAGTACGAGCTCGCTGTCGCGGGCACTGTCTATGTCTGTAAGCTTGTTCAGCTTGCGGTAGAAATCGATGAGGGGCTCTGTCTGCTTGCGGTAAACTTCAAGGCGGTTTGTGATGGATTCAAGCTTGTCATCGTCGCGGGTGTAAAGCTCTCCACCGCATTCATCGCATTTTCCTTCTACCTTTGGCGGATGGAATTTTACGTTGTAGTTGTGACCGCATGCCTTGCATACGCGGCGGTTTGAAAGGCGGGCAATAATCAGGTCATTGTTAACTTCAAAGTTTACAACCTGAACGTCTCCCTTAAGCTTTTCAAACATTTCTGCCTGGGGGATTGTGCGGGGGAAGCCGTCAAGAATAAAGCCCTTCTTGCAGTCGTCTTCCTTTAGCCTGTCCTCTACGAGTGCGCATGTGATGTCGTCGCTAACAAGTCCACCTGCGTCTATGATTGACTTGACCTTCTTGCCAAGTTCAGTCTGGTTCTTAATTGCAGCGCGGAAGATGTCCCCTGTGGAAATGTGGGGTATGCCGTATTCCTTTGCAACCTGAGCTGCCAAAGTTCCCTTTCCGGCTCCTGGAGGTCCTAAAAAGATAAAATTCATTGTAATCTCCTGAATAAAAAGTTGAATATATTTTACAATGAATTCTGTAAATTTGCAAGGTGAGTAGAAGGTAAGCGTAATTACTATTTTTTTGCACAAAACGTGTTGCTATACGTCACTTATAGATTGCCGTGTCGAGTACGGCAATGACACATTTTTTTGTACTTGATAAAAAATATAGAGCCCATGGATGGGCGGCTTAGCAACCCGGAGATTTTCACAGAAAATCTCCGATCCCTAAAAAAATCCATGGAGGGATTTTTTTAGGGCAATAAACCTACGCCGCCGTGGAGGGGCGCGTTAGCGTTGCTGATGGCGCAGGTCCCTGAGCTTAGTCGAAGGGCCGGAGCCAGCAGCAATGGAGGGGGCTCCCGGAACCCCGGTTCTCGCAACGAAGTTTCAAGCGAAGGGCGGTGACGAAAGGCATGGGCGGTCGTATAAGAGTGGAAATAAAATGGTAGAGCAAACAAAGGTTACCGTCCAGAAAATCACAATCCAAAAAAATTAATATTCCCTAAGGTGCTTTTTTCTGCGTTCCAAAAAATATTTTTCGTTTGCAAAAGGTTTGGAAACGGCCTGCTTAAAATTTGGGTCTTCTTCCAGTTGGCTGATTGTGTAGATTTTTGAGGCGGGGTAGCTTTTGTTAGAGACTTGCACCTTGTAGTAGTTTGCGGCGATGCGGGTGGAGAAGGGGTAGTATTTTGAAAGGTGCACGGCAAAATAATAGCTGTCTTTCCTGACCATGTATATGTAAAAGATCGGACGGGTGGTTGGTACGTACTGGGGGTCGTAGAGTTGGTCCACTTTGCGGACCAGGCCTTTTTCTATTTCTGCAAAGAAGTCTTTTGCGCTTACCAAGTCATGGGGATTGGGGTTTGTGTCTTCCGAGAATTCTTTTTGGATTCCGTTAAAGATAAGGGTGTAGGTTTCTTTTTCGGAGCCAGTTTGAAGGGGGTAGTGGCCTGTTTTTTCTTTGTATTCTTCGATTAAATTTCCGTAGTAGGCAAGGTGCTTTAGCCTTTCAATGTCGCAGTCGTCCTGAAGCTTTTTTTCTATTCCGGTAAGTTCTGGGTATGCGTTTTTTAGGTAGTCAATTTCTTCTTCTGATTTTTCCGGGCTCTGGATTTTTTCTTCCACAAGCTGGGCTATTGCTTCTGTTGCGGGATTTTTTCTGCTGAATGAAAGTTCCATCTTGGAGATTCGGTTTGGCCATTCAAGGATTACCGTGTTGCCTTTTCTGTAGCCGTTTTCGCAGTTGTGAGTTCCAAAGCTTAGCCTTGTTCCGTCAAAGGTCATTTGAATCTTTTCGCCCTGGACAGAGAGGTTTACGCTTGTTCCCATTACGCTGGAGAATAGTTCTTCTGCAAGTTGCAGGCTTGCTTGTTCGGATGTTAGAAGGTCGTAGCTTCCGTTTACGCTTTTGCCTTCTTTAAAGAGCGATTCTTCTGCGGAGAAGAAATTTTTTATTTGGAATTTTTCTTCTGCGTATTTTGCGCTTTTGATTTTTGCCTTTAGGGAGTCAACGTCTTTTTGCAGGTTGCCGCATTCCTTTTTGTGCTGGATGTTGTATTCTCTTATGTTGGCGTAGGAACTTGCGGGGTAATAGGCTATGTAGGTTTCTTCCGCTGCAAAGTTCAGCGCCTGTGAAAATATTTTGCATGCAAATAATATGGAAAGGAAAATTGTTGCCACTGATTTTTTCATTTGCTTTTCTCCGCTGGAATTTTATGCTTGCACTGGCAGTTCGCATACGATGAATGCGTTTCTTATGTGCCAGGCAAAGGCCGTCTTTTTTGAGATTGATTCAAGCAGCTTTGCAACCTGCCTTACGCTTTCCTGGCCAAGCTCTGCAAGGAGGAATGAGCCGTATTCAGAATTTTCTGTGTCGAACCACCTCTCTATTTCTTTTTGCGAGATGGTGCGTATTTCTTCTAATGTCTGCTCTCTTAGCGTAACTTGAAGTCCTTCTTTTTGCAGGGAACTTTTTATGTCTTCTGCGTTCCATGCAAAGAGTGGGTTTGAGCTGTTTGCAAAGAATTTTTTTTCTGCCTCTTCCATTTCTTTTAAGACGGGTTTGATTGCTTCTATGAATTCATCCGTGTATTCACCAGCGCAGACTTTTCTTTTTTCACCGTCGTTGATTGTGCCAAGGATTAGCGAAGATATGTGCTGGCCGCAGGAGGGGATTCTTTGCGAGATGATTATTCTTGCCTCTTTGGAAAGGAGAGGCTCTTCGTCCTTGTTTACAGGGGAGCTTGTTTCTCCAAAGGCAATGTCCCTTCCTGATTTTTCTTTGCCAAAGAACATGTCTTTTATTTGCCGGGCAAACTCATATATGTCTTTTGCTGAGGAAAAAATGTCGCGGAAAAATAGCCTGTCAAAAATTGTGTCGCCAAAGCTTTTTGCGGCAAGGGCATAGTCCTTTGCATTTTGTGCAAGGTAAAGGCTTGGCTTGTCCAAATCTCCCAGCGTGGATGCGTATTGGCTTAGTATGTCTATTCCGCTTTGTGTGCGGCATGTTCCGCAGGTAAGTCCTTCGGGGGTTAGCCTCATTATGTGGAAGAGGAGGAGTGCGTCGTCTGCGTTAAAGACAAGCGTCCTGTGGTGCCTTCTTAGTTCCGCCGCCTGAATCATTGTGTCGCGTATAAGGGTGAGGGTTTGCGCCCTGTTTGATTCAAGCCTTCTTCTCCAGCTTTTTTCCGCATTGTCCAGTGCCGAGGATCTTTTTTTGTCTGGCGGGGAAAAGGTAAGGTTTTCTTCTGTTTTTTTTAGGCCGTGCAAGTGCCCGCTTTTTTGCCACCAGCTTTCTTCGGGATTTTCTGCAAGTCCTGCACTTGGGTCGCTCGACTGTGAATCTGTAAGAAGCGATGCTATCTGAAGCTCACGCCTTGAAAGAACCTCTTCGCGTATTTTCTTTTCGTAGCCCTGGGTCGTCGGCGTGTAGAATACCTTTCCCATTAGCGCGTCCGGCAGGTATTGCTGGGCAACCCAGTGGTCGCGGTATGCGTGGGGGTAGAGGTAGCCTGCTCCGTGGCCAAATCCCTCTGCA
Organism: Treponema sp. UBA6988; assembly: GCA_002448445.1. Classification (GTDB taxonomy): domain Bacteria; phylum Spirochaetota; class Spirochaetia; order Treponematales; family Treponemataceae; genus Treponema_D. The sequence continues at coordinate 16,099 of DJYC01000103.1, read as the reverse complement.
TCACGGCTTGCGTCCCTAAGGTGATTGGGTACGTCTGCGTCTTCTTTTTCCACTGCTGCAAGTGCGTCAAAAAATGCCATGGATGAATTTGATTTTGGTGCGGTGGAAAGATAGAGGGCGGCGTGTGCCAAGAAGTATCTTCCTTCTGGCATTCCAACCCTGTCGAATGAGGCGGCACAACTTTGCACTACGGCTATTGCGTATGGGTCTGCAAGGCCCGTGTCTTCGCATGCGCTGATTAGCATTCTGCGGAAGATAAAGTCGGGGTCTTCCCCAGCCTTTACCATGCGGGCAAGCCAGTAACAGGCTGCATCCGGGTCTCGTCCCCTAAGGCTTTTTATGAAGGCAGAAATTATGTCGTAGTGGTAGTCTCCGTCCCTGTCGTAAAGCACGACCTTCTTTTGAATTGATTCCTCCGCACATTCACGGCTTATGTAGATTGTGCTTCCCCATGCCGGCTTTGGAACATTTGCGTTGGGTTCCCATTCAGGCGGGGTTGTCTCTACCGCAAGCTCCAGTGCGTTCAAAAGGCTTCTTGCGTCTCCGTTTGCGGTTTCTACCAAGTGCTCTAGGGCTCCTTCTTCAAACTGAACCTTGTAGTGGCCGTAGCCTCTTTCTGTGTCTTCAAGCGCTTGTTTTGCGGCGTTTAAAAGGTCTGCCTTTGTTAGCGGTTTTAGCTGGAAGACGCGGCTTCTGCTTACAAGTGCCTTGTTTACTTCAAAGAAGGGGTTTTCTGTTGTTGCACCTATTAGGATGATTGTGCCGTTTTCCACCCAGGGTAAAAGTGCATCCTGTTGGCTTTTGTTCCAGCGGTGCACTTCATCTACAAAGAGGATTGTCTTTTTGCTGTAGAGCTTTCGCTGCTCTTCTGCTTCGGCAATGGCTTTTCTTATGTCTGCCACTCCGGTAAGGACAGCATTGAGCGTGATAAAGTTTGATTTTGTGTGGTTTGCTATTACGCGGGCAAGGGTTGTCTTTCCAGAACCAGGCGGTCCGTAGAAAATTACGGACGTAAGCTGGTCGGCTGCAATGGCCCTTCTTAGCAAACGTCCTTTTCCTACGATATGGTCTTGGCCAATGTATTCGTCAAGGGTGCGAGGCCTCATTCTGGCTGCAAGCGGTTCATGCTGAATTTGGGGTGCGCCGAAAAGTTCATCCATAATTTACACCATTTACACCGCTTGCGCTTTTCTTTTAGTTGCCGTCGGAGCTGCTGGAATCCGTACCGTCACGATTCCATGTATTTCGTTCGGGATAGTATGCAAAGAGTCCAACCTCGTCAAATGATATGGATGACGATGTGATTGATCCGTATATCACCTGGCCTGCATATTCATCTGTTTCGCTTTCAGGCTTTGAGCTGTCCAGAACGTATGTTGACATTACGCGGCCAGTAAGGATAGAAAGCGCATTGTTTCCGCTCTTGAAGTCTTTTGTGTTTCCTGTAATGTTGCCGGAAGCATCTATAGGAACCCTCTGAATTCCCCGGGCTGTTCCCAATAGAAGGTGGTCTGCCGTTACGCTTATGGAAAGGATTATGCCGCAGTCAAGGTCGATTGAATTTGAATCGTCAGCAGGATTTGTACCCCAGTAGATTTCATCGTCGCCACTCTTGCCCCAGTAGTACATTGAGCCTTTTCTTGCAAATGCAGAGTGGGTGGAAAACTTGTCTCCTGCCGCCTTGCAGTATTTTGTGCCCGCGTCGATTAAAGTTGCGCTTGTACCCGAAAGCCTGAAGGTTCTTCCCGTGTTGATTGAATCATCGTAGAAGCCAAAGTAAGCTATGCGCCCGCTCGTGGAGATTGTGCCGCCTGATGAATAGCTCTGCTCCTGGTTGTCAAAGAGCACAAGGTCGTAGTCTTCATCTATGCTGTTGAGGTTTGCGTCTGGAACTGTAACCTTGTTCCAGGTGTTGCCGTCTGAAGATGCATAGATTGTAGCCTTTGAAGGAAGGTTCTTGCCTTCTGATTCATCTGCCTCCCATTCGATTGAGAGTGCGTAGATGTATGAAGAGTCTGATGCAAGGAAAGTGATGGTTCCGTCTGTGAAAGAAGTGGAGACTTCGCGCCACTGCTTGTTTTGTCCGCCGCCTTCATATGAAGCCAGGGCTGGCTTTCTGTAAATCATGTTGTTGCAGCAGTAGATGTAGTTGTTGAAGGGGACGATGGAACGTATGTCGCCGCGCAGACCGTTTGTCTCAAGTTCGACTTCGTTGGAAATCGATTCAAAGATAGGATCGTGGCATGAGGCAAACATAATCGTAGCCAGTATTGCGGTTGTAGTAAGAATTGCTGCAAGTGTTTTTTTCATCTTTTTTACCTCAAATTAGAAGAAGTAGCGGGCTGTTATGCCGGCATTGAAGAACTGCATCCAGATGTTCTTTTCACCTGTTCCCCATGCCTTGCAGAACTGGGGCATAAAGTTGTAGGAGGTGTCAAGACCCAGTGACCAGCTGTCCGCTATCCTGTAGTGGGCACCAACTTCCGGCCTTATCAAAAGTCCCGGCCAGTAGGTGTTGTTGTTGTAAGTTTCCCATGCGCAGCCTATGCCTAGCGTAACGGGGAATTCAAACTTTCCGACCGTCGGGTGGTATGTCGCAGTTATTACGATAGGGATGTAGTTGAAGATGTTGTCTCCAATTGTGGTGTTGAAGCCGAATATTACGTCTGCTCCGGCAGAAATTTCCGGCGTAATAAAGACGTGGTAGCCAAGCATTCCAAGACCGCCAATTTTCATGTGGCCGTCGTCAAAGGGGTTGAGCGGGCGCATTGGAATGGAAAAATCAAGACCTACTTTAAGGAACTGGTCGCCCTCGTGGTTGTATTTTGTGTTGTCGTAGCGCACGATTCTTTCCTTTTCGTGCTTTTCCTGAAGGTTCTTGTCATCTTCGTAGACGTCCTGGGCGTGGAGCAAAACCGGGGAAAATATTGCTACGGATGCCATTATGCTGATTATGCTTAGAATACGTTTCATAAATCCTCAAAATCTTCTAGTAATTATCAAAAAAATATGTATAATAATAGCGAATTTGCCTTTCAAATTCAACACTTATTAAAAAAATGATGAGGTGCAAGGTTACATGAGCGCAGAGATTATTGACGGAAAAAAAATAGCAAGTGAAGTAAAGGCGGATGTGGCCGCAAAAGTGGCAGCCCTAAAGGAAAAGGGAGTTATCCCCTGTCTGGCAGTTATCCTTGTGGGCGACAACCCTGCAAGCGTAAGCTATGTTACCGGAAAGCGCAAGGCTTTGGCAGAGGCCGGAATGGCTGACCGCAGCATGGTTCTCCCGGAGACGACCAGCGAAGAAGAGCTTTTGGCACTTATAGAAAAGCTTAACAATGACCCTTCCGTACACGGAATTCTAGTCCAGCTGCCCCTTCCCAAGCATATAAACGAGCAGAAGGTTACGGACGCAATCTCCCCGCTAAAGGACGTAGACGGCTTCCACCCGGTAAGCGTAGGCAACATGCTCATAGGCTCAAAGGGATTTCTGCCCTGCACCCCCCACGGAATATGCGTAATGCTTAAAAAGATGGGCGTAAAGACGGACGGTGCCCATGCCGTTGTAGTTGGCCGCAGTAATATAGTAGGAAAACCGCTAGCCGTTCTTTTAACCCGCCGCGAATACAACTGCACGGTTACAGTTTGCCACACAGGAACAAAAGACCTTGCTTCTTTTACAAAACAGGCAGACATACTCATCGTTTGCACAGGCCGCGTTAACACCGTAACAGCCGACATGGTAAAAAGCGGTGCCGTAGTTATTGACGTTGGCGTTAACCGCATCCCCGACGCAAGCAAAAAGTCTGGCTTCCGTCTTGCAGGCGACACGGACTTTGAAGGCGTAAAGGAAGTTGCCTCCATGATAACACCTGTCCCCGGCGGAGTAGGCCCCATGACCATAGCAATGCTCATCTACAACACACTGGAAAGCGCAGAACGCTTTGCCTCCGGGCAGGTATAAATTGGTAGGCCTAAATTGGTAGACATACAGAACACCCCTGACACGCGTGAAATTCCCCTGCAAAAGGTTGGCGTAAAAGACCTGCGCTACCCGGTACAGGTCTTGGACAAGGAAAACGGCTTTCAGCAGACCACTGCAAAAGTGAACCTCTTTGTAAATTTGCCCCGCGCATACAAAGGCACCCACATGTCCCGCTTTATAGAAATCTTCCACAAGCACCGCTCAAACCTTGGCATGAAGCAGTTTTTGGTCATGCTGGAAGAAATAAGGCAGTCTCTGGATGCCGAGCGCTCATTTGGCACAATGGAGTTCCCATTTTTTATGACAAAGACGGCCCCTGTAAGCCAGGCCCAAAGCATAATGAGCTACACTTGCACATACGAAGGAAGCGTATCAGAAGGAAAAAGCGACTTCCGCCTAAAGATTAGGGTTCCGGTTACAACGGTTTGCCCCTGCTCAAAGGCAATCAGCGACCGCGGCGCCCACAACCAGAGGGGAATTGTTACGGTTACCCTGCAAAATTCAAGCCTCTTCTGGGTGGAAGACGTAATACAATCTATAGAAGAAAGTGCCAGCAGCGGACTCTACAGCATACTAAAGCGGCCCGACGAAAAATTCGTTACCGAGCACGCCTACGACAACCCCCGTTTTGTGGAAGACGTAGTGCGCGAAGTTTTCCTTGCCCTCAAAAACTTTGGCAAGTGCGAAAAGCCCTTCAGCTACTTTAAGGTTGAATGCGAAAACTTTGAAAGCATCCACAACCACAACGCATACGCCTGCACTGAATTTTGTGAATAAATTTTCTCTTTTTGGAGCGCATTGCTCGGTGTACTGTGCCCGGCACTTCGTGTCCGGTCAAACTCCATGCAATTTTTACCACTTTAAAACCGATAGCGCCAAGGACGGCGCGTCATTTGTTTGCAATAAAAATATTGCAAGTTTCCGAAGAAAACTTGTGGGTAAAAATTGCATGGAGGCAATTTTTACCCGCTTTCCGGTGCTTGCCCGCCTAACGGCGCGCGGCCCGTCACTCCGTGCCGGTCGCCTTCGGCCACCTACAATCGGGGCTAGGCTTTATTTGCAAAAGGCCGCAGAACAGCCGTCATCCCGGTAAAAAGCCAACCGACATCCCGAACTTAGCAATTATGTCATTCTCGGGCTTAGCAATTATGTCATTCTCGAACTTAGCAATTATGTCATTCTCGGGCTTAGGCAATTATGTCATTCTCGGGCTTGACCCGGGAATCTTGTACAAGCTGGCACTTTAACTTATACAGATGCTGAGTCAAGCTCAGCATGACGAGGTGGCTGGCATTTTAACTTATACAGATGTCAGAATTACTGGCCTGCTAGTGCCTTCTGTGTGACGGTGTTTTAAACAAGCCTACGCCGCCATGGAGGGGCGCGCGCAGCGCGTTGCAAAGCAATGGAGCGATAGCGGAACCCCGGAACGGCGGTGACGCAATGCTTCTGGCGGTCGAATTAGCCAAAGCGTAAAATGGTAGAACAGAAAAAAGCACCGTCCAGAAAAAAACTGCCTTATTCAATCAGAGTGCCACGGAAGGTGTTGCCGTTTAGCGAATCCAGGTGGACTTTTACAAAGTGCCCGATTAGCGAGGGCTTGCCTTTGAATGCCACGCGCTCGTTCTGCTCGGTTTTGCCAAGAAGCTCAGTTTTGTCGTCGCGGCTGATTATGTCCGCAAGTACGGTGATTGTTTTTCCGACGCGTTCCTGCATGACATCGGTTGTTATTTTTAGCTGCAGGTCTATGATTTTTTGCAGGCGCTCCTTTTTTGTTTCAAGGTCAATCTGGCCGTCCATTTTTGCAGCGGGAGTTCCTTCGCGGGGGTTAAAGTAGTACATAAAGGCGCTTTCGTAGCGGACTTCTTTCATGAGCGAATAGGCTTCTTCAAAGTCTTCTTCGCTTTCGCCGGGGAAGCCAAGCATTATGTCTGTGGAAAGCTGTATGCCCGGGATTTTTTCCCTGATTTTTTTGACTAGCTCAAGGTAGGCTTCGCGGGTGTAGTGGCGGTTCATCAGTTTTAGGATTCTGGAAGAGCCGTGCTGGACTGCTATGTGGAGGCCACGGCAGATTGTGGGGCTTCCTGGGTTTTCTTCTGCGCGTTTGGCAGACTGGGCTATTGTTTCTATTAGTTCGTCGGAAAAGTCCTTGGGGTTGCTGGATTCAAAGCGGATCCAGCGGATTGGGGAAGCTGTTTTTTCTATGTGGGCGCAGATTGTCTGCAAGAGCTGGGGGAAGGTGATGGGGGTGCTTGCGCTGTTTGCAGATGTATTGCCGGTTACGGTTGCGCCAACGGGTGTGCCGTTTGCATTTGCGGTGCCACTTGCGGTTGCGCTAACAGGTGCTTGGTCTGCATTCGCGGTGTCGCTCGTGCCAACATCCGCCCCGTCCGCAGAAGAGGCAACTCCTTTGCTAAAAGCCCCCCGATAAGAATTCACATTCTGCCCCAAAAGCGTAATCTCCTTCACCCCACGAGAAGAAAGCACGTCCAGTTCAGCAAGAATCTCGTCAACAGGCCGCGAAACCTCCCGCCCGCGCACATAAGGCACAATGCAGTAAGTACAAAAGTTGTTGCAGCCATGCATAATCGGAACAAAAGTGCTGAAAGCCCCTTCCTCATAAGAAACAGGCGCAAAAGTGTAAACCGGGTCTTCCTCAATCGGAACCGGCGACTTCCCTTCCTCCACCGCGCTTATAATGTCGCCAAATTTATTCTTCGCATAAGTCCCCACAACATAATCAACAACCGGAAAATCCTTCTGCAAAGACTTCAAAAGCCTCTCCGCCATGCAGCCCATAACAACTACAGTCAGCGGAACAGGCCCATTCTTCTCCACGTAAGCGGCTGCCTCCTCCATACTGCGGGTCTTTGCATCAGGAGCGGCATTCCGAACCTTCTTAAGCCCCGCGTAAAAACCAAGCCGGCCAAAAATCCGTGTCTCTGCCGTAGCCCTAACCGAACAAGTATTTATAATCACCATATCGCAAAGCTGTGCGCTCAAAGCCTTCTTCCACCCGCGCGAAATCAAAATCTGTTCTATAGAAGCAGACTCCGCAATATTCATCTCGCAGCCATACGTTTCAAAAAAATAAGTCATAAAGCCATTCTATGAAATTTTTGCCTTTACCACAATACAAATTGAATTTAAAAAATCACTGCCTGCCTTTTCTCTTCTTTTCCTGCCTTTTCTCTTCTGGACGGTACTTTTTTCTGTTCTACCATATTACCCTTTGGCTAATCCGACCGTAAGCCCCTTTGCGCCACCGCCCTTCCGGGGTTCCGGCCTTCGCCTCCATTGCTCGCTCGAAGCTGCGCTGCGAGTTCGCAACCCGCTTACGCGGGCCCCTCCACGGCGGCGTAGGCTGATACGCCTTTTCTTGTTAGCCACTCAATTCTTTTTCTACATCTCCTCTGGCATTTTCCCCCCATCCATGATATAACCAAAGACATGCAAGAACCCTTCTATAAAAACGGTCTAAAATTCACCTGCAAACGCTGCTCCTTCTGCTGCGGCCACTCACCCGGCTTTGTATACCTATCAAAAAGCGACCTGGAGCGCCTCTGCGCCTACTTCAAAATGACAGCCCCCGACTTTGCCCAAAAATACTGCCGCTGGGCCAACTACTACCACGGCACCACCGTACTCGCCCTGCAAGAACAAAAGAACTACGACTGCATCTTGTGGAAAGACGGCTGCACCGCCTACCAAGCCCGCCCCCTCCAATGCTCAACTTACCCCTTCTGGTCATGGATGCTACAAGACCAAGCCACCTGGGAAGAAGTAGCCAAAGACTGCCCCGGCATGAACTCCGGCCAACTCTGGCCCAAAGACTACATAGACAAAACCAGCACCGCCTACGACCAAAACACCCCCATCACCAAAGAAGAATTCGACACCCTGTATTCCGTCATCCCGAACTCGTTTCGGGATCTGTAAAAGCTGTCATCCGGTCCCTGGAACTCGCAGCGCAGCTTCGAGCGGCTCCGTCGAAGGGCCGGGTGTAAACATGCATCTGTCATCCCGAACTCGTTTCGGAATCTGTAAAAGCCAAAATCCGTCATTCCAGCTCCGACCCGGAATCTGTAAAAGCCGACATTGCTTTGCTTAAAGAACTGTTCACTAGAGGTTAAATAATTATGTGCTACTCATTTGTACCCAAAAGTTCCATTACGGAAACACCAAGTACTCGCGCTATAACCACAAGCTCAATATCCGTAACAAACCTCTTTCCGCATTCAATCCTCTGAATTGCATTCTTATCAACGTCAATGCCGTTAAGCTGCAACTTATCTGCCAGCGCACGTTGCGAAAGAGTAGGCTTCATACCTTTCCTAATCCGGGAAATATTTCCCCCGGAGAGATTATTCGAATCTCCGTTTTTATTCTTGAACATAACTAGTGTTGACATTCACTGATTGTCAACACAAAAATAATATGCTATAATCAAAAATGATTGACATTTAGTGAATGTCAACTTTTTAAAAGAATTTTATGACTCGGAGGCGAGAATGCCGTCATTCCGGGCTCCGACCCGGAATCTGTAGTACAAGAAACGTTATTTTATGCAAGCCAACGCTTTCCGGCACAAACCCCCAAAAGCGCCAAACTTGCAAAAAAATATGGAGGAATTAATATGAAAAAAATCAGGATGGCATTATTTGCCCTTGCAACTTTAGCCCTGCTTGCCACAAGCACAGGCTGTGGTGGCGGTGGAGGCGGCGGCGGCTCCGATGATGACGATGATACCCCTTCTTCTGGAAGCGGCAGCGGAAGTACTAGCACAAGCATACCTGCCGGTTTTGTGGCGGTTCCCGGTGCAACATTCGACGGAACAACCGCCATAACCGGCTCTAGGGTATTCATTTCAGGACGTTCGGTTACCATATCGAACCTTCTGGTTTGCGACCACGAGGTAACGCAGGGGGAGTACGAGCAATACTGCAACTACAGCGGAGCCTCTCCAACCACTACCTATGGAATCGGAAGCAACTATCCCGCCTACTTTGTAAGTTGGTATGACGCGCTTGTTTACTGTAACAAGCGCAGTATTTCAGAACAACGTACACCTTGCTACACAATAAACAATTCAAAAAATCCTAATGACTGGGGAATTGTCCCAACGACGTCAACGGCAAGTAACAAGGCTGAGTGGGATGCGGCGACGTGCGACTTTGGCGCGAACGGCTACCGCTTGCCCACGGAAGTGGAATGGGAATACCTCGCGCGCGGAGGGAACCTTACCAACAGCGGACAGACAACCTATAGCGGGAGTAACGCAATAGGCGATGTCGCGTGGTATAAAGTCAACGCTGATAACGTTGGCGAAAGCAGTCCTGACTACGGAGCGCACCAGGTAAAGACAAAGGCTCCGAACGCACTTGGTTTGTACGATATGAGCGGCAACGTACCAGAATGGTGCTGGGACGGGGCCGGCTCCTCCATAAGCGCTAGCACACCGTCCACTGGAGCCGCGTTTGATTCTCATCGCGTCATGCGCGGTGGTGGCTGGTACTTCACCTACGTCGATTTCTGCGATGTCTCCGAGTGGGACATCCACGTCCCATTCGTCGGCTCCGACAGGGGCCCCTTCGGTTTTCGTGTTGTTTGTTCCAGGTCTGAATAATAAAAATTTACGCTCCGTGTAAAGAGCGCCCCAAGGGGCGCGAAAGCACGGAGCGCAAAAAAAAAATCAGTCATCCCGAACGCTACGCCACATCCGCACGCACTTGCTACGAATGTGGATTCGGGATCTGTAAAAGCAGGCATCCGTCATCCCGAACTAGTTTCGGGATCTGTAGAAGCTGGCATTTAATCTTACACAGATGCTGAGTCAAGCTCAGCATGACGGCACACCCGGTCCCCGTACACCGTCGAAGGGCCTCGTAGAAGATGACATTTAACCTTATACAGATGCTGAAACAAGTTCAGCATGACGAGACAACCGTCATTCTCGGGCTCGCCCCGGGAATCTTGTAACAGCCCCCACTCGGCATGGTGCATTGCTTGTGGTAATCATGGGGTGGAGGAGTCATCCATTTCTCTTTGTACATGGCCTGGACCTGCTGTATTGTTGTATGTGCTACCATAAGCTGCATATACATCGAAACATATGTTGTAGCCAATATCTGGATCTGGATTTGCGCCAGAGGGAACTCCATCTGAGAAGGTTGTGCCAGATATGTAGCCGCCTGACATGGTAAAGGTTCCTCCTGAGTTGACATATACGCCACCGAACGGAGAATATCTATCGCTCGTAGTGCTTGGGAAAAAATAGTGATTGGACGATATTTCTCCTCCTGTCATATTGAATTCTCCGCCGTTTTCGATGTATATACAACCGCTACCTGCATTCCAGTCATTGCCTTGAATTTTGCCTCCATTCATTTCTAACTTTCCACCGGTAAGAATCCTTATACAATTGCCGGCACCGCTGGCTGTTGTGTTTACAATCTCTGAGCCTGCATTTATAGTAAGCGTGCCATAAACCCAGCCCGCTCCCCAGTGTGTGTGTCCCGTGAGAGTAATATTTGTAAGTGTAAGATTTGCTCCGCTTTCTACATGAAACAATCTTCTGTTTGAACTACTTGTGCATTGTAAAGTTACATTGCTGTTAGCCGTTATGTTAACATTTACACCTGAAGGAACGTTTATAAAGAAATTTTCGGAGCCCATTGTAGTAGTAGAAACATTTTTTGTGATAATAACTTTTTGAGAGCTACCACTTTCAAGACTGGCAATTTTTGTAATCGCATAGTCAAGGTCGTCATTGTCAAAGACGGTGAATCCTTTTTCAATAGTTCCATCGTCTTTTATGCTGTAGTCCCTGTCGCTAAGCATAAATTTTAGGTAGTTGTCCTTGATTTTGGTGGAGTCTCCGACCAAAACCTGTGGTGCAGGTGTACCCGTGTAAGCCCCGGGCGTAATCGTGGCAACTGGTGTTGTAGCTGTAAGATCTCCCACTATTTTTATTTGTTGGCAGAGGGATCCTACATATACATCATTATTCGGATCAACCCTTGCATCCCCACTTATCTCAAATATGGGGTTATCGCCACCCATATAGGTGAGTCCCACTCCATTTCCTTTTTTTTCTGCCGTACATCCGCTTATGCTTCCTCCTTCCATGGTAAAAGTACCCCTTGTGAAGAGTCCTCCTCCCATACCAGTATTGGACGGATTGTCTCCAGCTGTATATACATGGCAGTCCTCTATTGACCCACTCGTTAATGTAAAAGAACTGCCTCCGCTAACATATACACCGCCACCAAATCCTTGTGCATTACATCCTGTAATACTTCCGCTAAAGGTGACGGTTCCTTTTGTGCTGATTGCACCCCCATAACCTGTTTCTTCGTTTCCTTCAAAATATCCCGCATTGCAGTTCTGGATTGTGCATGAAGTAAGCGTTGCGCTGGCACTGCTGCTAGCTACGTAAAGCCCGCCTCCCATATTTCCGGTGTCACTTGTGTGTGCCTCGCAGTTTTCTATGGTGCAGGATGTAAGCGTTGATGCTCCGCTTCCTTCCAGCTTTATTCCTCCTCCGTTGGCTGTCATTCCTTCCTTGAATGTGCAGGAGCTTGCAATAAGGCTACCGTTTGTTATATTTACGATGCCGCATTTCTTGCTGTTTCCGCTTAGCGTCAGGTTTGTGAGTGTGAGAGTCTTTCCTGATTTATTAAACTTTATTAGGTAGTAACTTGTTGTGCTATTGACTAAGTACTGGATTGTTGCCTTTGTACCGTCTTTTGTAGGCCTTATGGTAAGGTTGTGCTGGCAGGATTGCGCAATGTTTGTTGCGCTTTTCCAGGTAAGGTTTGCGCTTTCTGTTGACCTTCCAAGGTAGACCGTCGCGTTACTGGTAAAGCTGTTCAGTCCGTATCCTATGTGGTCTTGTGTTCCGCTTGGCACGTTATAGCGCAAAAAGTTGTGACCGCTTACATAGCACACCGCGTCTGCATATCCATAGGGGGATGGCCTGCTGTCGTCATAGAAGGCATCGTTTCCTGCGGGTAGGGCTGTTATGCTGGCACTGGCTGTAATGTGGATGTTGTTGCCGTCTTTTCTTGCCGAGTTGCCTGTTATGCTTCCGCCTGTTATGTTTACGCTTCCTCTGGTGGCCTCAACGCCGCCTCCTGTGCAGTTGGTTCCGCTTGCACTGTTTCCGCTGATTGTGCCGCCCTGAATAGTCAGGTTTCCGTCGCTGCAGATTCCGCCGCCACTTCCGTTGCCGCTGGCATTGCCGGTTGCCTCACAGCTTGTGATTGAGCCGCTTTCCATTGTAAAGCTTCCGTTGCTTGCAATATAGACCCCGCCGCCATTGTTAGCCCATCCTTTTGTAAGCTCAATGTTTTGCATGCTTACGCTTGCGCCGGCTTGCACGGAGATTATGCGCCCCTTTCTGTTTGCGTCTATTTTTGCTCCGCTACCGTCCCCTATAATTTTTAGGTGGTCTATGGTGGATGTTACATCTATAAGGACAAGTCCCGGTATGCTTGATGGTGGAGTTGGGCATCCCTTAACGTGCAGCTCCCACGGTGTTGAGGAAGAGATGGCTTCGCTTGTTACGTTAAGGCCTGCTACTTCGTTTAGTCGATTCATTGCCCTTTGAATCGTGGCAAATGGCCGCTCGGATGTTCCGGTTCCTCCTGTGTCATCGCCGTTTTCTGACACGTATATTTTTCTGTATACGAAGGTTTCAACACATTGCTTTGTTACGCTGAATACCCCCCCCCCTATCAGATGGGGCCCGCTACCTGCCGTCCAGCTGTTTGTCGTAAGACCGGGGTAGACCGCTATGTATTCCGTGCATTCGTAGAGCGGTGGCAACCCTGCGATTGCATTTTCTTGGGTTGAGTAGAACGAAAGCTTTAGCTCGTAGAATCCTGCGCTTACTCCGTTCAAGTCTCTTCTGACTGAGTTGCCGCTGGTAACGTCTTGATTTAGACGTGATTCACTTTCGCAGGTCATATTGCAGTATCCGATTCCGCTGCCTTCTTCCCAGCTTATCGTAATGTCAATGTCTCCGCTTCCTCCTGTTGCCGGTGCCATGGTAAGGCTTGCACTTGCGTACGGTGCCGATGCGGAGATTGTAACGCTTTTGCTTTCGCTTTGCATTACTCTTGTTCCGTCTTTAGTTGCGTATGCCGTAATTTGCCATGTGCCTGCCGTCAGGTTGCCGAATGCGTATGTCCTTCTGTCTGTCGATTCAGTGGATTCTTCATGTCCGTTGGACAAATTCACGGCTTTTACGGTGTATGTAAGGACTCTTGTGTCTGGAACCGCATTGCGCGAGTCTGGATTGGCCTGTGCTGATGCGAATTCCACTGGGACTGCGCCCGCGCTTGGCATGCTGAATGTGCCTGTAATGCAGTATGTCTGCCTCTGCTGCGGAATTTCGCTTTCGGATGGAACATCGGGAACAGATGCTATGCCAGAACACGAACTTATTGCATGGAGTAAAAGTGTTGTGGCCGCAATACATAAAAGTGAAAGGAACTTACGTTTCATGGCAAAACTCCTTTGTTGTTATTACCTATATTATACGGCATTTTCATGAAATTTCAATGTTCCAAAGTGAATTTACTCTGAATTTCCTCTTTGCGGCGCATTCCCCTGTAATCCCCATAGTCGTCCCCAACAAACAGTTGCCATTTGTGTGGGCTTTCCGGGGTTCCGCCTCCCGGCTCCATTCCTCTGGTCGCGCTGCGCACTCCCGCCGGAACGGGCTTACGCCCGCCCCTCCAATCCCTGCCGCGCCTTAATATGCTACCCCTGTCCCCCAACCAGACACTCATCACCCCCAGCCTCGGTCCCTGAAACCCGCAGCGCAGCTTCGAGCGGGCTCCCGAAGTGCGGTCCCTGAGGCTCTCGAAGGGCCGGGTGTAAGCTGACACCGTCATCCCGAACTTGATTCGGGATCTGTCCAAGCCGCCCTTTAGTCTCACTTGACCAATCCCTCATCTGCCCTTATACTAAAACCATCGAAGAGAAATTTATGGAAAAAAGTGTAATAAAACCCAAGCTTCTCCCCCTTGACAACAATTGCCGCATGGGTCAAAAGTCTCACGTCTCACGTCGTGGCGTAAACTGTCTCAATATAAATTCAAATCACACCCGGAATTTTTCCCTGCGGAAGAATCCGGGTTTTTTGTTTTTAAATAAAATAAAACCCCGGTCCATGGAACTCGCAGCGCAGCCTCAGGCGGGCATCGAAGTCCGGTCCCTGAGGCTCTCGAAGGGCCGAGTGGATGCCCCAAAAAAAACGTTATGTTATGCAAGCCAACGCTTTCCGACACAACCCCTCAAAAGCGCCAAACTTGCAAAAAATATGGAGGAATTAATATGAAAAAAATCAGAATGTCATTTCTAGCATTAACCGCATTTGCCCTTCTTGCCACAAGCACAAGCTGTGGTGGAGGCGGCGGCTCTGGCGGTGACAGCGAAAGCACGGGCTCAAGCGTACCTGAAGGTTTTGTCCTTGTCCCGGGGGCCACATTCAACGGAACAACAGCCATAACCGGCTCCAGCGTGTTCATTGCAGGACGCACGGTTACCATACCAAACCTTTTGGTATGCGACCACGAGGTAACGCAGGCAGAATACCAGTCTGTTATGGGAAGCAATCCGAGCTCTTTCTCTTCAAGCCCTGTAAGCGGGGAGACACAGGCAAACCGGCCTGTAGAATCTGTAAGCTGGTACGATGCCCTGGTCTACTGCAACAAGAGAAGCCTTGCGGAAGGAAGGACACCCTGCTACAAAATAAACGGAAAGACCAACCCTTCTGAATGGGGTACAGTTCCAACGGACAGCGACTCAACGTGGAACGCTGCAACATGCGACTTTGCCGCCAACGGCTACCGCCTACCCACGGAAGCTGAATGGGAATACCTTGCCCGGGGCGGAAACCTTACCAACAGCGGCCAGACCACCTACAGCGGAACCGGTGACATAGGAAACCTCGCGTGGTATAGCACTAACAGCGATTACAAGACGCACGAGGTAAAGAAAAAGTCTGCCAATGCGCTGGGCTTATACGACATGAGCGGGAACGTGATGGAATGGTGCTGGGACTGGTATGGCTCCATAAGCACGAGTACTTCTTGTTCTGGTGCCGCGTCCGGTTCTAACCGCGTCAGTCGCGGTGGCAGCTGGGTCACCTACGACGTCATCGGCTGCACCGTCTCCAACCAGTGCATCAGCCGCCCGAGCGACCGCGGCTACTACAGCGGTTTTCGCGTTGTCTGTTCCAGGTCTGAATAAGAAAAAATTACGCTCCGTGTAAAGAGCGCCCTAAGGGGCGCGAAAGCACGGAGCGCAAACAATTCCGTCACCCCACAAATCGTTCCGGTCCCTGCACCCGCAGCGCAGCCTCCAGCGGGCATCGAATCCCGGTCCCTGAGGCTCTCGAAGGGCCGCATATAAGCTGCACCCGGTCCCTGGAACTCGCAGCGCAGCTTCAAGCGGCTCTGTCGAAGGGCCGGTGTAGAAGATGCATGCCATAACTTGCACAGCCCCTTAGTCAGGCTCAGGGTGACAAGCCTCCCGCACCCCGCAAAAAAAAACGCAAAAAAATCCAAAAAAAATGCAAAATCCTGTTGACAGTCTCATGCGTGTGTGGTATATTCATTCTCACCGTCGCAACACACGGCGGTACGAAAGCTTGAAATGCCAAGGGACGGAAACAAAGACATAAGTACAGCAATTGTACGCAAGCCAAAGGAACACACACACAAAGTCCGCGGAGAATCATCCGCGGCAACCAGCAATCCTAAGAGAAAATGAAAGAGCATTAGGGGGCGCAACTTAACCAATGGAAAATCTTTTGGGCTTCGGCCCATGAGAATAAATAATGGAGAGTTCGATCCTGGCTCAGAACGAACGCTGGCGGCGCGTCTTAACCATGCAAGTCGGACGGCAAGGCGGGAGCTTGCTCCTGCCCTAGAGTGGCGGACTGGTGAGTAACACGTGGGTGACGAACCCTGCTGACTGGGATAGCCGCTAGAAATAGCGGATAATACCGGATACGGCCGTATGTATCAGAAGCATACGGGGAAAGGGAGCTTAGGCTCCGCAGGAGGATCGGCCCGCGGCCCATTAGCCAGTTGGCGGGGT
>DJYC01000079.1 GCA_002448445.1 Treponema sp. UBA6988 | reverse complement strand
TCAAAAATCGCTTCCGCCAATTTCCCTGCTGCAACAAGGAAATTCGACCTTCAACTTATTATACCAGAAGTTTACAAAATATCAATATATAAAAAAAATAAATTTACATTTTGTAAACTAAAAAATTTGCGGTTTAAGGAAGCACCGCACCAGCCTACGCGGGATTGGAAGGGCGGCGCAGCCGTTCGCGCAAGCGAATGGAGCCGGAAGGCGGAACCCTGGAAAGCCCGTAAAAAATGGCCTCCTTGCCATTTTTTACTATGATTTTACATGGCCCTTCGAGTGCCTCAGGGACCGGACTTAGGAAGCTCGCCATGGCACTGTTAAGCATTAAAAATGGCAAAAAGCCGATTCTAGCAAAAGACCGGATGGTAGAGCAATCAGGACTACCGTCCTAGAGAGCACCGTCCAAAAGAAGAAAAAAAATCCACCACATGACATTCAGGCAAAAATGTTCTATAATTTAGTCTGTAATTCAGCAAAAACAATTATATTTTTACAAATACAGGAGTTTCAGATGAAAAAGACTTACAGGCTGCGCAAGGCCTCTACAGCTGCGCTTTCCTTTGCAGCCTCACTTGCTACTGCGCTTGCATTTGCAACGGCACTTACATTTACAGGCTGTTCAAAGAAGGGTGGAAAAACCGCCCAGACAGAAAACACGGCTTCTTCTGCGGCAGATGATTCAGCTTTACAGGCAGAAGACCACGAAGAGGAACTTTCGCCCAACGCAATTCTTGCATCCCAGGCGACAAGCTCCCACAAGGACTTTCTTTCTGACCAGATGATCTTTTCACAACTGCCATCTCAGGGCATAACGGACGGAGCCACTGCGGTAGTTGCAAGCAAGGTATGCCGCCTCTACCCCAATGATGCCTTTGAAGTTTCGGAAAACGGCGGCAGCATAAAGAACCCGGCAGAAATTACAGGCACAGAAGTTCCCTTTGCTTCCATAGTAAAGCTTACGGGAGATCCGCTAAGAAATGCAAACACCGAATACGAAGGGCTCTTTCTTTTCCAGGACAACTACAACTATTTTTACCCGGTTGAATACCAGGGGCAGTCAGGCTACATTTTTGGTGCCGACTTGTACGGTTCAACATTCACCCTCTACACGGACATAGAAGACAACAAGATAAGCGCAGAAATCTACAGGACGGGAGGGGTTCCAAAGGAATTCTATCCCTATGCAGGCTACATAAAGCTTTCCGGCGCAGTTACGGGCAGCCTTGAAAAGAACAGGCTTGCAATCCAGCAGACGGCTCCCCAGGAATACACAAATCCTGATGACATGATTAACCTCTACACCGCCCTGAACAGCGACCTAAAGAAGCCGACGATTTTTATTACCACGGACCTTGCGGCCCATGCCCAGCACCTGATTTTTGACAGGATTCTCCAGTATACGGAGGAAACATATTTCCTGCCAAGGCTTTCAAAGCTTACGGACGATTTTCTTGCAGCCCTTAATTCCGCCCAGGGGGCAAGCGATGAGGCTAAGGCACTTGCAATAAAATACTTCCAGGTTGCAAAGGCTGTCCTTGAGATGACGCCGGAAAAAAGCGTTGCGGACGACTGGGAGCAGACCGTTACCTACAAGGAAAAGGACAGGGAAAGCATAATTGCAAAGTATCCTTCAGACGTGCAGACCGACATAAGGCAAGTAATGAGCGCAAGCGGCATGGTTTCTGAAGTAACAGGAACAAAAGAAGACTTTAGCCAGTACAAGCCCCGCGGCCACTACACAAAGAACGGAATTCTTGAAAGCTACTTCCGCGCCCAGATGTGGTACGGAAGGATCAACTTCCTTATTGGCCAGTCAGACGAAGACAAGGAAGCCATAAAGGATTCGCTCCGCCTTCTTCCCGCAGCCCTGCTCATAATTGACACGGTTCACAAAAATCCCTCTCTGCTTAGCGAATGGGAGGAAATCTTTGACCCTATGACAGACCTCATCGGCCTAAGCGACGACCTTAGCTTTAAGGAAGTGCTGCCTCTGTGGAAGGAACAGAACGTAAACGACCTAAAGTCATGGGCAAAAAAGGAAAAGAACCTCGTGGCCTTTATGAAGCTCTGCCACGAAAAGCTCCGCCCGCCTGCAATCAGCTCCAACTCCGTCTTCTACGCAGCATCGGACAAAGACGAGCAGGGAAACAGAAAGCCACCCATGGGATGGAAGCTCCTTGGCCAAAGGTTCACATACGACTCCTTCGTCCACGACCAGGTTTCCTCCCCCAGGCTCTACGGCAGAATGGTGGTCACGGGACTTGACATAATGAAGGCTCTGGGTTCCCGCACGGCAGACAGCCTTCTTGCAATAGAAGAATACAAAAAGATGCCTGCCCTAAAAGAAAGGCTTGACGCGCTGCAAAAGGAATTCGCTTCCTCTGGCGCAAAATTCTGGAACATGACCTACTACAACCAGATACTCAACCAGATAAGGACGCAGGCCACATTCGAGCAGGGTGCAGGCTTCTACTTTACGGAAAGCCCCGCATGGAACACAAAGAGCATGCTTTCCGCACACGGAACATGGGCAGAACTCCGCCACGACACGATTCTTTACGTAAAGCAGTCCTGTGCAGAAATGGGTGGCGGTGACTCCATAGAGCCAACATACAGGACGGAGCCCTTCCCCGAACCCGTACACTATATAGAACCAAATGTGGCCTTCTGGGAATGCTCTCTCGCATCAGTGGACAAACTCATTTCCGTCTACACAGACCACAAGCTCATGGACGAAGATACGAAAGACTGCCTGAACACGCTAAAGGAAATCTACGCAAAGGCACTGGACATCTCCCTAAAGGAATGCCAGAACAAGCCAATCACCCCACAGGAAAACAAGTGGATTTCCACCGTCGCAAACAACCTGGGAAGCCTTGTCCTGATTCATGCCGCAAAAGGCAGCTACGGAACATACAGTGACGACCCGGACATGTTCAAGATGGCCTGCATAGCAGACGTCTTCACAAATGCAGAAATCAGCATCTGCCTGGAAACCGGCGTTGGAGTTCCTTACCGTCTCTACATACCGCTCAACGACAGCCAAGGCGGAAAGAGAATTGCTGTTGGCTACGGATTCAGCTATTACGAGTTTGAGCAGCCCATGACGGAAAGGCTCACCGACGAGCAGTGGAAGAAAACCGTCTACAAAAAGGACGCGAACCTGGCTTCCCTAATGCCATTCTGGGAACAGAACTGCGTACTTCCTGACGACGACTCCTTTAGGCTATGGTGATTTTTCCTTTTTTTCTGGACCAGGGGCAATATGCCAACCCGCTTTCCAGGGCTTTATTTGTAAACAAGCAGCACCATGGAGGGTGCGTCATCTTTGTAGCAAAAAGAATAACCGAGTTTTCCACCGGAAAACTCGCGGAAAGAAATTGCAAGGAGGAAATTTCTTTCCGAGGGGGTAGTTTTTGCCTTGCAAAAGAAACGCCGCATCTTGCTAACAAAAAAAATATTTTTTCTTTTTTTGCAGCACTATTAATTTTTGCAAGTACAAGTTCCTGCAGCAGACACACTCTTGCCCCCGCCGTCACGGACGCACCCACTTTCCCGACATGGATTTCCCAGGGACTAACAGAACCTTCCGTTGCCACCGTAAATGAATGCCAAGCTCTTCCCAAAGATGCATTTCCCCTTGCTGGAACTGTAAGCCACCACCTGCTTGCGGGAAGGTACATAGACGGCTGGTTCAAAGCCCTGGCAAAAGCAAGAAAAGTGAAAACCTTCTTTATAATAAGTCCGTCCCACTACGGCCTTTCCACCCAGGAATGGTCCCTTTGCGAATGCAACTGGGATGCAGGAGAGTATGGCCTTGTCCATACGGATGCAAAAACAGAAAGGGAACTTTGCAAAAGCCTAGGCGTTGAATACGACAAAAACGCCTTTAGAATCGAACACGGTTTTTCCACCCTCATGCCCTACATTGCAAAGTATTTTCCCGGTGCAAAAGTCTGCGCAATGGCAGTGGAAGGAGAGCCGCCCCTGCGGCAGGCACAGGCACAGAAACTGACAGATGCCCTCTTACCCTACTTCACAAGGGAAAAGTGCAGGGAAAATTTCCTCATCATCTCAAGCGATTTTTCCCATCACGGCAACGCGGAAGAAACGAAGAAAAAGGACGGCTACTCAAGCAAGTTTTTTGAATCCCCTTCTGCAAAGGGCTGGTTTTTCTGCGTGTGCGACAACAGGCAGGGAATGTATGCACTTTCAAACATCTTCTGCAAAGAAGCCGGGGAAAATTCAGGCGGGCAAAAAAAATGCTCCGTCCTCTACCACACAAATTCATTTGAACTGTCCGGCGAGGGCGGAGACGATATTACAAGCTACTTCTTTACGTTTTTGTATTGAAGCTTCAAAACGCCTTATTACAGAACGCAGATTGGCTCAAAGGTGTCTGCTTTAAGAGAAGCACCGCCAATCAAGCCACCGTCAATGTCCGGCTGAGCAAGCAGGTCCTTTGCGTTGGAAGCCTTCATGCTGCCGCCGTACTGAATGATTGTCTCGTCTGCAACCTTCTGGTTGTAAAGCTTTGCAATGTAGTTGCGTACAAACTTGTGGATTGCCTGTGCGTCTTCTGGAGTTGCAGTCTTTCCTGTACCAATTGCCCATACTGGTTCGTATGCGATTGTTACGTTCTTCATCTGCTCTTCTGTTACGCCTGCAAGGTCAGCAGAAAGCTGGAATGCGCAAACCTGTTCAGCATTGCCTGCCTCGCGGTCGCTCAAAAGTTCACCAATGCAAAGAACAACTTCAAGGCCTTCGTTTAGTGCGCGGCGAACCTTCTTGTTAATAAGCTCATCGCTTTCACCAATTTCGTGGCGGCGCTCTGAGTGGCCAAGGATTACGCTCTTAACACCAAGGTCCTTGAGCATTTCTGTAGAAACTTCGCCTGTGTGTGCTCCGTTTGCAGTAGCAGCGCAGTCCTGTGCGCCAAGAAGGATGTTGCTTCCCTTCAAAGCCTGTCCTACAGCGTCAAGGTATACGAAGGGAACGCCAACCATGTATTTGTTTGTCTTACCCTTAAGTGATGCAACCAAGTCCTGGGCAAGCTTTACAGCTTCAGCCTTGCTGGTGTTCATCTTCCAGTTACCTGCAATGTAATGTGTACGTGCCATTTGTCTAGCTCCTCGTAAATTCAATTAGTTACCGAATATTACATCAAATCAATAGAAAATTCAATGCTGTTACAAGTAAATCAATTTTGTGCTCCACTCCCAGAAAAATGTGTCAGAAATGCCTCAGTTGCGCGTATTAGGTATAGGACTCGCTACGCGGCTTGAAGCTACGCTGTCTGGTTCGCCCGCGCAAAGGGCCTTTCTGCCAAATTCTTCTTCCGTTCCGCACAAAATTGATTTACTTCATTATTCTCATAAAATGAGCTTTAAAAATTTATTTCCAATTCGTAATTATTTTACAGAATTAAGAATCTTCTTAAAGTATTTTTTCTGCGCTTCGTAAGCAAAGTCAAAAGTCGTAAGGTTAACAACAGCGTCGTCCAAAAGCTTTATGTAGCTAAAGTTAAAGACCTTAGAAGACTCGTCAAAAGTTTCTATGCTAAGGGCAAGTCCGTTGTCTTCATTGGAAACCTTAAGGGTTGAAAAGTCTGCGTTATCTGCTGAGCGCAAAAGAAGCGTGCGCAGCATTTCTTCCTTTGTAAGCTGGCTTGAAAGATCCACACCCTTTGCAGAAAATGGCTTTACGGAAAACTGTGCGTCCAAGTCGGAAGCAATGCCCATAGAGGCAACCTTACCGCCGTTTGCAGAAGAAACCTTCCAGTTCTGGTCAAGGATTACGGAATGAGAGCCAAATTCAACCGTCTGTTCTGCTGCATCAGGAATTGAATATCCAGCCTTCTGCTTTTCGTGCTTAAAGACTGCAGGCTGCATCTTAAAGAAAGACTTGTAATCCTTTGCAGAAAGAACTCCTGCCCTGTTAAGGCGGTAGTCTGCCATAGGATATTTGTCATTGGAAATGTAAAGGAAGCGGAACATGGGCAAAAGCTTGTTGTAGTGGTAAACCTGGGTGTAATCAGGCCAGTCGTCATTCAAGGAAGTGTTGTAGCCAATCTTTGTGTCGTTCTGGGCATACATAATATGGAAATTCAAAAAGTCAACGACGTTCTGGGAAAAAAGCGGACTGTCACCCGGAACACCTTTTTCATTTACAATAGAAGGCATTCCGCCCTGCTCTTCCTTTAGAACAAACACGTAGTTCATGCTCTTCTTTGATTTTAAGTCCACCGCCCTGGAAATAACCTGAGTTGTGTTGTCATCCATGTGAAAGACAAGGTAGCCACGGTAGAAGGCGTTGTCTCCGCGGTAATCCAGATAATAGGCATACTCTCCCTGCTGAATGTAGTCAAAATTTCTTGCAAAAACAGAAAGCGAAGAAATTAGGGAAAAAGCAAGAACTGCTGTGAGGGTAAAAATCTTTTTAAAGGAATTCATGATGACTTCTCCATAAAATGAACAAATGTATTTTTAAATGTAAACAAGTTTTGGGTAAAAAAGTAACAGGCGAATGGCTACGCCATTCGCGGCGAGTTTTCACTTGCTCGCAACGGGCTCGCATTTTTTCTTCGAAAAAAACGTGAAAACTCGGGCTGTTTTTCAGCTACGCCTTTCGCGGCGAGTTTTCACTTGTCTGTCAAAGGGCTCGCATTTTTTCTTCGAAAAAAACGTGAAAACTCGGGCTGTTTTACAGCTACGTCATTCGCGGCAAGTTTTTCTTGCTCGCAACGGGCGTCCATTTTTGCTTCGAAAAAAACACAAAAACTCGGGAAATACTGATTAATTCAGAACAATGTCATTATCGGGCTCGCTGGAAACTTCATTGCGAAAGACCCGACAATCCATTTATTTGCATTATTGACAATTAAAGATTGCTCACGTCAACCCCTGCAATGACACTATGCTATTAATCAGTGGTTTTCCAGGGCACCGCTACTGACGCACGCTTTTAGACCATGCGCAAGTCTTGCCGGGCTTAGCAAACTGCCAAAAATTCCCGGCAACCTAACCGCAAGAAAAACTTACTTCTTAGAAGTTACTTCTGTGCAAGAATTGCAATGCCAGGAAGTGTCTTTCCTTCAAGGAATTCAAGAGAAGCACCGCCACCTGTAGAAACATGGGTCATCTTGTCCGCAAGCTTGAACTTGTTAACAGCAGCAACACTGTCACCGCCACCAACTACAGTCATTGCACCGCGGCCAGTAGCTTCAGCAACGAGCCTTGCAACAGCCTCTGTTCCCTTTGCAAAAGCGTCAAATTCAAATACGCCAACAGGACCGTTCCATACGATAGACTTTGCAGTAGAAAGAACCTTCTTGTATTCCTCAACAGTCTTAGGACCAACATCCATTGCCATAAGGTTTTCAGGAATGTCAACACCGTCAACTGCCTCTGGCTTTGCATCAGGGCTAAATTCAGCAGCACCAACATGGTCTACAGGAAGAACAATCTTTACGTTCTTTGCAGCAGCATCGTTAAGAAGCTTCTTTGCTGTGTCAATAAAGTCATCTTCAACAAGAGACTTACCAACCTTGTGGCCCTGAGCCTTAAGGAATGTGTATGCCATACCGCCACCAATAACAAGTGCGCTTGCATTCTTCATCAAAGACTCAAGAACTGCAATCTTAGAAGAAACCTTTGCACCACCAATAATTGCAACCTGTGGCTTTGGAGGATTAGTTACCATTGGCTCAATATTCTGAACTTCTTTTTCCATAAGGAAGCCGCCAACCGGCTTTTCGCTCATGAATTTTGCAATTGTAGCAGTAGAAGCTTGATCGCGGTGGGCTGTACCGAATGCATCGTTTACAAAAATGTCACCGTATGTTGCAAGTTCCTTTGCCATTGTCTCGCGCTCAGCTGTATCCTTGCTTGTCTCTTCTGCGTGGAAGCGTACGTTTTCAAGCATTGCAACTGCACCTTCTGGAAGAGCGTCAATTGCTGCCTTCTGTCCAAGAGCATCAGGAAGGAATGTAACGCTCTTTCCAAGCTTAGATGCAAAGTATTCAACAACCGGCTTCATGCGGTTCTTACCGTTAATGAATTTTTCCTTATCTGCATCTGTAAAAGGCTTGCCTGCTTTTTCTGCCTTTTCTGCTGCCTTCTTAACATCCTTTTTTGGGTCTCCCAAGTGGCTCATCAAAACAAGAGAGCGTGGGCTCTGATCAAGAATATACTTGATTGTAGGAAGAGCTGCCATGATGCGTGTGTCATCCTGAACAACGCCGTCCTTCATAGGAACATTGAAGTCTACGCGCATAATGATGCGCTTACCCTTAAGATCAACGTCTTTTACTGTCTTAATCATAAAAATATTCCTCCGTATGGATATTTACAATAATAGAATAAATATACCGTGTTTTATAAAAACATTCAATATTTTCTTTTTTTGGACGAACCTTTTTCTGCTCTACCATATATCTTTTGGCTAATACGACCGGACATGCCATTTTTTACGGGCTTTCCGGGGTTCCGCGGGGCCCTTCCCGCTCCATTGCTAACGCAACCGCCTGCGGCGGCCCCTACAATCCCGCGTAGGGCGCCAAAAAAAATCCATCCATGGATTTTTTATGGATTGCAGAATTGCAAGGCAATTCTGCATGCGCTAAGCCGCCCCGCCCATCCATGGGCTTTTTACGAATTGGCAAGTACGGGCAAAAAATCCATCCTTGGATTTTTTATGGATTGAAGAATCGCTGTGCAATTCTTCATGCGCTAAGCCGCCATCCATGGCTTTTTACGAATTGGCAAGTAAGAACCAAAAATCCCTCCATGGCTCTTTATTTGTTGGCAAGTGCAGGCTTTCAATACTTGTAATGTAAAAATATGTAAGAAAGCACTGGAATGTAGGCGGGAAACGTGGCAAAAAAGCATTTGCGCGGTGCGTACCCGGCAGCGTAGCTTCAAGCCCCGAAGGGAGTCAGATACCCTATATCCGCACTCGGCTTTTTTGACGCGTTTCCTGCCGAGAATGGAAGTGCTTTCGTGTTAACATTTACATTTTCTTACTTCCATTAAGATTTGCACTTGCATTCTAGAAATTCAGCACAAACCCCTTGAATCAAAAAGCAAAATAGTGTACTATTATTTCCGTTGCAATTGCATCTTGCTTTTGCAGCACATCGGGCTATAGCGCAGCTGGT
>DJYC01000021.1 GCA_002448445.1 Treponema sp. UBA6988 | reverse complement strand
TCACTATCACGATACAAAGCCGGACATTCTGGAAAAATCTTTTGCCGATGCCCTTCGTGCCGCACTTGACTACAAAGACAACTGGGCTTTCATCAATGTCATAGACAGTTATGAACCGGAAGACAGTTGCAAGGGAACAAAGAATACAGGAAACATCGGCATTATCGCGTCCTATGATCCGGTTGCAATTGACCAGTGTTCTGTTGATTTTGTAGCAGAAACTGCAGAAACGGCTGAACTACGTGCCCAGTGGGAAGAAACACATCAGGTAAAAGTTCTTGAATATGCAGAAAAGCTTGGCTGCGGTAAACGCAATTACCGTCTGGTAGAAATCAAATAAACAGTTTGGAGACAAATATGGCTGAAAAAATTACACAGACAGCAGGTCGAGAGCAGCTTGGGGATTTTGCTCCTGTGTTCGCTCATCTGAACGATGATGTTCTGTTTGGCGAAGTGTGGAATGAAAGCGCAATCGATGTGAAAACAAAGTGCATCATAACAGTGGTGTCGCTCATGGCAAGCGGAATTACAGATTCTTCCCTCACCTACCATTTGCAAAATGCAAAGAAAAACGGCGTAACAAAAGAAGAAATCGCCGCAATCATCACACATGCTACAATGTACACAGGCTGGCCAAAAGGCTGGGCAGTATTCCGTCTGGCAAAGGAAGTGTGGAAGGAAACTGTATGAAAAAACTTATTCTTACCCTTTTAGTCGGAGGGTTTCTTATGACAAACCTTTCAGCAAAGGAGCCTTCCAAAAAGGTAAAACTGAATTCCGGTTATGAAATGCCCACTCTTGGACTTGGTACCTGGACTCTGACCGGCCAGGTTTGCGAAGACGCAGTATACGCCGCACTCAAATCTGGATACCGCCTTATTGATACTGCAAAATATTACGGCAACGAAAGCGAGGTTGGTAAAGCCATCTCCCGTGCCATTTCTGATGGGATCTGTAAGCGAGAAGAAGTTTTTATCACCACAAAACTCGTTCCCTGGAGTTCAAATCCTGATGCAGATATTGAAGATTCACTAAGGCAGTTAGGCCTTACCTATATTGACCTTTGTCTTTTGCACCAGCACGGCTCTGCTTCTGGCGACGATGCGGTTTACAGGGCAATGATCCGCGCAGTAAAAGAAGGAAAAATCCGTTCGGTAGGCATTTCAAATTTTTACACGGAGAAAAGTGTAAGCCATTTTATAAATGACTTTGACCTTCCGCCCGCAGTAATTCAAAATGAAAATCACTTAAAATATCAGAACAATTCATTGCGGGACTGGGCGGCAAAAAAAGGAATTTATATAGAAAGCTATTACCCTTTCGGCGGCCGCGGCCACACAGCAGAGCATCTAAAAAATCATGCCGTGACGGAAATTGCAAAAGCCCACAAAAAGACAGCGGCACAAATAATCGTCCGTTGGCATTTGCAGTCAGGCTACATTGCAATTCCTGGGAGCAGCAATCCTTCTCACATTGCAGAAAACTTTGCAGTCTGGGACTTTGAACTTTCAGATTCAGAAATGAAAGAGCTTTTAGAACTGAATACTGGAAAAAGGTACGAAAACTGGTAAACTAAAAAGGAGATGGTTCTAGTATGAAAAAATCAATTTTATTTTTTACTGCTATTTTGTTTTTATCGCTATCCTGCTTGGCGGCAGGCAAAACCAATTCCGCAAAAAATGGAGAAGCCATGAAAATATCAATTCAAATCACAAGCGAAAGAGGCAGCCACAAGCTTACTGCAACTCTCTCAGACAATTCATCTGCAAAAGCCTTTTACCAGCTTTTACAAAAAGAACCTCTTGTCTTGAACCTGAATGAATACGGCGGCTTTGAAAAAGTTGGCCCGCTTGGAAGGTCACTTCCCCGGAACGACAGGCAGATTGCCACGGAAGCCGGAGACATAATGCTTTACCAGGGCAATCAGGTTACGATTTTTTACAAGGGCAACAGCTGGAGCTATTCACCGCTTGGCAAAATTGACGGAATGTCGCAAGCGGAATTGGAATCAATTTTGGGAAGCGGAAACGTAACGGCCGTTTTTACAAAATTATAAAGCATGGGATTAAAGGGAACTGATGTTCCCAAAATATAAACTTTTTATGGAGGAAAAATTATGAAAAAATTCATTCTTACACTTTTACTTGGAGGCATCATCATGACAGGAGCATTTGCAAATCCTTCGGCAGGCTCAGGAACCGCATTTGTTTACTTTAGCGCAACGGGAACAACAGAGCGCATGGCAAAGAACGCGGCAAAGGAAATGGGAGCGGATCTTATTGAAATTGAACCGGTTCACAAATACACAAGCGCAGACTTGAACTGGCACGACAAAAAATCCCTTTCTTCTGTTGAATGCAACGACCCAAAAAGCAGACCCGCAATCGCAAACAAGATAGACATCTCTGCCTACGACACCGTTGTGGTCTGCTATCCAATCTGGTGGGCCTATGCGCCAAAAATCGTCTACACCTTTGTAGAAAGCCAAAACTGGAGCGGCAAAAAACTCGTTACCATTTGCACAAGCGGCGGCAGTGGTCTTGGACGCAGCGGAAGTGACCT
This sequence comes from Treponema sp. UBA6988, assembly GCA_002448445.1. Classification (GTDB taxonomy): domain Bacteria; phylum Spirochaetota; class Spirochaetia; order Treponematales; family Treponemataceae; genus Treponema_D. Next base: position 1,228 of record DJYC01000021.1, on the reverse strand, counting down.
TGCCAAGTTTGCAAAAGGCGTAGACTTCAAGGGCGGCAAAGACTTTACCCGCGGAAGTGGCGCAGACATAAAGAAATATATCGATGGACTTTTGAAATAGGAGCAAACAATTTATGGTTTTAGATAAAATTAATTCGCCGGCAGATTTGAAAAAACTTTCGCTTTCCGAGCTTCCGGCGGTGGCTCAGGAAATTCGCGAGGGACTTTTTAACCGGCTTACAAAAATCGGCGGACATTTTGGCCCTAACTTTGGCTTTGTGGAAGCGACAATCGCCCTGCACTATGTTTTTAATTCTCCAAAAGACAAATTTGTCTTTGACGTTTCCCATCAGTCTTATGCCCACAAAATGCTCACGGGACGAAAGGCCGGCTACTTTGACGACAGCCGTTTTGCGGAAGATTCAGGCTACACCAATCCGGACGAAAGCGAGCACGACTTTTTCAACATCGGTCACACTTCAACTTCAATTGCCCTGGCATTGGGACTTGCAAAAGGCCGCGACATCTTGGGTGAAAAAGAAAACATCATTGCGGTTATCGGCGATGGTTCCCTTTCCGGTGGCGAGGCCATGGAAGCCCTTAGCGTTGCAGGCAGCGAGCTGAACTCAAATTTCATTATCGTAGTGAACGACAACGAAATGGCAATCGCAGAAACTCACGGAGGAATCTACAAAAATCTGAAGGCTCTCCGCGATTCCAATGGCAAGGCGGAAAACAACTGGTTCACAGCATTTGGCCTTGATTATATTTATGAGGAAAACGGAAACGACATTGCCTCTTTAATCAAGGTGTTTGAAAAGGTCCGCGACTCCAAGCATCCTGTTGTAGTTCATATCCACACTCAGAAAGGTAAAGGCTATGAGCTTGCGGAAAAGGACAAGGAAGCCTGGCACTGGACCATGCCGTTTGACCGCGCAAGTGGAAAGCCGACAGTCAACCTCGGAAGCGGTGAATCATATTTCGGTATGACTTGCCAGTACATAATGGAAAAGGCAAAAAAAGACAAGGATTTTGTGGTGGTAACGCCTGCAATGCCAATGTCTGTGGGGCTTGGACCTGAGGAAAGAGCAATGCTTGGCAGCCAGTACATCGACACAGGCATTGCGGAAGAAGCAGCCGTTGCAATCGCGTCTGGAATTGCCCGCCGTGGTGCAAAGCCACTTGTTGTAACAAACATGACTTTCTTACAGAGGGCTTACGATCAGATTTCCCAGGATGTCTGCATCAA
>DJYC01000052.1 GCA_002448445.1 Treponema sp. UBA6988 | reverse complement strand
GAGCAAATCCCTGGGCAACGGCATTGACCCGCTAGAAATAATCGACATGTACGGAGCCGATGCACTCAAGTTCACCATGAGCTACATGGCCGCACAGGGACAGGACATACTTGTAGACAAAGACTCCTTCAAGATGGGAAGCCGCTTCTGCAACAAGGTCTGGAACGCAAGCCGCTACATTCTGGGCAACCTGGAAGGCCGCACCCTCATCCCGGTAAAGGACACAGACCTCACCGAACTTGACAAATGGATCTACACCTGCCTTAACCGCGCCGTAAAGCTCAGCAGGGAAGCACTTGAAAGCTACCGCTACAACGACGCAACAAGCGCAGTATACGAATACTTCTGGAACGACTTCTGCGACTGGTACGTAGAGGCAACAAAGCTTTCCTTCAAAAACGGAGACGAGAGGGAAAAAGACCGCGCAGTTTCCGTACTGCTAAACGTAATGGAAGAAACCCTCCGCCTGCTCCACCCCTTTATTCCTTTCGTAACGGAAGAAATCTGGAGCAAACTGCCGCTTGACCAAATCACCGCAAACCGCAGCACAGCCGGACAGCAGAAAATCCTGCCAACATCCGACTACAAAGACATGCTGGTGGACGCCCCCTACCCGGAATTCAGTCAGGAGCGCGAAAACGAGACCATAACAGGCCGCTTCGAAGCCCTAAAGGAACTCATCCGCGCAATCCGTGCCCTCCGCGTAGAATGTGGCCTTGACCCGGCACTAAAGCTCCACGTTGCAATCCAGATAGAAAATGGCAGCGCCGCAGAAGTAATCAAAGAAAAAACAGACATGATTGAACTCCTTGCGGGTGTCAAAAAGACTGAATTTGTTGCCGATAAACCAGAGAAGGCCATCGGAACCGTAGGAAAAGGCTTCGAGGCATTCCTTCTTGTGGACGAAAGCGTCAACAAGGAGCAGCTTATGGCACACTTCAACAAGGAAATCGAGACGGAAAAGGCCGCCGCCCAAAAGAGCGAGGCAAAGCTTGGCGGAAAATTCGCCCAGCACGCACCGGCAGAAGTTGTTCAGGCAGAAAAAGACAAGCTTGAAGAAACAAAGCGCCGCATAGAAAAGCTCGAATCCTACGTAAAAAGCCTGTAGGCTGGCTAGAATCAGGAGGAAATATGGGCAAGAAATATGATATGGCTGTAGAAAAGCCTTCGCAGATGGACCAGGATCATATGCTCAAGCTCAAGGGCATTTCCCTTGCCCCTTACATGCAGCTTGCAACTGCCCTTATAGGAAAGGCCCGTTTTTCCGGTGGCAACATGTTCCGCCACCAGATGGATACAATGGGCATCCTCATTGACTACGGCTACATAGACAAAATTCTGCTCAAGGCCGCATGCATCCACGACGTTGTGGAAGACATCCCCGGCTTTGACCAGAATTTAATCCTCAACGCAGACGAAGACGGCCCGGAAGTCCTAAAGCTGGTCCTCGAAGTAACAAAACAAGTGGGCCAGCTAAAACCGGACTACCTGCGCAACATAATAGAAAACGGCAGCCAAAACGCCAAAATCCTAAAGTGCGCAGACCGAATCAGCAACATGATAAGCCTGGGCTTTGTAACAAGCGACGCCTTCATCGAGCGCTACTGCGACGAAACCGAATTCTTCATCTTCCCAATCGCACTTGAAGTTGACTACAACATGTACCAGGAACTCATCAGCCTGGTCTGTTCCCGCCGCACCTACCTGGAAGCCACCGGTTACTTTGACCGCAAAAAGGAAGACTGAATCTTAACCAAAGTTTTTCTTTTAATCTGGAGCACACGCCTTGGTCAAACTGTGCCTGGCACTCCGTGTCCAGTCAGCTGCATTTTTTACCCGCTTTCCGGGGCTTGCCCGCCTTACGGCGCGCGGTCTGCTAACGCAGACGCCTCCGGCCCCCTCCAATCGGGGCTAGGCTTGGGGGTGCAAAAAATGCTAATGACAAATCAATTATAAAGCAGTATACTAAATCAAAGGCTAAATTTTAAGGAAGGACACGGTCATTATCGGGCTTGACCCGATAATCTCTATAAAACCCAAAGCTCAACCTGCCAAGATACAAATAACTGGCCAGACTAAAAGATGACATACCGCACACTTAACAGCTACCTAAAAGAAACATTCGGCACAAAAGTCTACAAGCTTTCCCTAAGCACAGGCTGCACCTGCCCCAACCGCGACGGCAAATGCGGAATCGGTGGTTGCATCTTCTGCTCACAGGGAGGAAGCGGAGACTTTGCCCAAAGCGGAAGCAACATAGATGCCCAGATTCAAAAAGCAAAAGCCTTGGTAAGCAAAAAATTCCCGCCTTCCATAAAAGAAGAAGACCGCCGCTACATTGCCTACTTCCAGTCATTCACAAACACCTACGCCCCCGCGCAAAAGCTGCGCCCCATTTTTACCGCGGCAATCAAGCACCCCCAGGTCGTCGCGCTAAGCATAGCAACCCGCCCCGACTGCCTGCAAGAGCCAATCATCTCCCTTCTAAAAGAGTTAAACCAAACAAAGCCCGTCTGGATTGAACTTGGACTCCAAACCATCCGCGAAGACACAGCCCGCTTCATAAACCGCGGCTACGACCTTGCCGTATTCCAAAAAGCCTACGACACGCTAAAAAAAGCAGGCCTAAAAGTAATAGTCCACGTAATAGTCTGCCTGCCCGGAGAAGACATAGAAGACGCAAAAAACACCATCCGCTACCTTGCAAAACAAAAGCCCGCTCCGGACGGAATCAAAATCCAGCTGCTTCACGTGCTAAAAGGAACAAAGCTTTACGAACTGTACAAAAAAGACTCCTCTATCGTAAAACTCCCCAGCCTTGAAGAATACTGCTCCATGCTAAAAGAACTCATTCCCCTAATCCCGCCGCAAACCGTAATCCACAGGCTAACAGGCGACGGCGCAAAAAAAGACCTGGTTGCCCCCCTCTGGACAGCAAACAAAAAGCAAGTCCTAAACGCAATCAAAAAAGCCCTCTCCCAAAACTAACAAAAATCCCAATGCCATTAACATAAAGAAGTGTCATGCCGAACTTGATAAAGAACTGTCATGCCGAACTTGATTCGGCATCTCTCTTCAATATCGCAATTTGAGATTCTGACTCCACTCAGAATGGCACAAAGTTAGAGCCCCCCATCCGCACCGCTAAAAAAAAAACGTCAACTCGTGTCATTTTCACGTTTACAAATTTTAAATTAGGCCTTATAATCTAATCATGAACAAGATACTATTTTCACTTGCATGCCTAGCCGCATTCACCGGATGCGAAAAAAAGGCCCACGTCACAACAACCATTCCTGAAAACCCGGGAATCTTTGTAAAAAAGGTAAACGGACTTCCAGACACCTTCATCCGCGGAGTGGACATTTCCACAGTACTTGCCCAGGAAGAAAGCGGAGTAATCTACCGCGACAGGGACGGCACCCCCCAGGACATCTTTAAGACACTGCGCGAAAACGGCGTAAACTACATAAGGGTGCGCGTTTGGAACAACCCCTACGACCAAAACGGAAATGGCTTTGGCGGAGGCAACAACGACAGCGCAAAGGCAGCGGAAATAGGCAAAAGGGCCGCAAAGTACAACCTTCCCCTTTTGGTAGACTTCCACTATTCAGACTTTTGGGCAGACCCCGCAAAGCAGCAAGCCCCCCGTGCATGGAAAGGCATGGGCATAGAAGAAAAGTCAGAAGCGCTCTACGCCTACACAAAAGAAAGCCTTGAGCAGATAAAAAAAGCCGGAGCAATAATCGGCATGGTTCAGATTGGAAACGAAACAACCGGTGCCATGTGCGGAGAAACAAACTGGCTTCAAATTTCAAAACTCATGAATGCAGGCGCAAAAGCAGTGCGTGACTTTTCCAAAGACGTAAAAGTAATAGTTCATTTTGCAAACCCGGAAAAAGCCGGTGAATACCTGCGCTACGCAAAAATACTAAAAAACAACGAAGTGGACTACGACGTGTTCGCTTCCTCTTACTACCCCTTCTGGCACGGAACTTTGGACAACCTAAAAACAGTCCTAAGGCAGGTGGCAGAATTCTCCGGCAAAAAAGTAATGGTGGCAGAATTCTCCTATGTAAACACCTACCAAGACTTTGACGGTTCAGGAAACTCAATCTCCGAAGACTCCGCAATAGACAAACCCTACTCAGTTTCCGTACAGGGACAGGCCGACTGCATAAGGGAAATAATAGCCGCAACGGCATCCCTTGGAGACAAAGCGCTGGGCGTATTCTACTGGGAACCAGCATGGATTCCAGTCCCAGGAAACACAAAAGAAGAAAGGCAGCTACTCTGGGAAAAATACGGCTCAGGCTGGGCTTCAAGCTATGCCGCAGTCTACGACCCCGACGACGCAGGAAAATACTGGGGAGGCTCCGCATGGGACAACCAGGCCCTCTTTGACGCAGAAGGAAAACCGCTCGCATCCCTTGCAACATTCGGCCTTGCAGGAAGAGGGGCAAGCACACAGGTAAAGGCAGACAGTGCAGAAGAACAGAACATAAGGGTGCGCCTTGGAGACAGCCTTGAACTTCCAACAGAAGTAAGCGTAATAAATAACGACGGCTCCAAGACAAACGCAAGCGTAACATGGAATTCAAAAACAGAAGACGGAAAAGAAGTGTCCACCCTAACCACAAGCGGCAATGGCCCTGCGGAATACAAAGTCTACGGAAGTGCAGACGGAATCAGCGTACTTGCAAAAATTGCCGTCATAGAACCCAACTACCTTGAAAACCCCTCCTTTGAAGAAAAAGACCTTTCCATGTGGAAATGGGAAGACCTGACCGGAAAAATGAAGGAACTCAAAATAGAAGACAACAAAAACAACGCAAAAAGTGGAACCAAGTCACTCCACTTCTGGTCAGACACAGCCGTAAACTTCCGCGTAGAACAAACCGTAACCGGACTCAAACCCGGAAACTACAAGTTCTCGCTTGTAATCCACGGAGGCGATGCCGGAGCTTCGGACGCACAGGACATAAAAATCTTCGCAAAATCTGGCGGCAAAGAATACCAGGAAAAAACAAGCGCAGACGGCTGGAGAAACTTCAGAACCCCAGACATCCGCGAAATAAAAGTTGGCGCAGACGGAAAGGCAACAGTAGGAGCAAGCGTAAACCTAAAAGCCGGTTCCTGGGGCAACCTTGACGACTTTGTCCTAACACCGCAATAAATTTTTTCATGCTTCTATGGAGCGCACGCCATGAGCAAACTGTCAAACAAATAGCACCATGGATGGTGCGTCCACTGTTCGAACAAAAAACCGCAAGTTTTCGAAAGAAAACTTGTAAGTAAAAATTGCATGGATGCAATTTTTACTTACTTTCCGTGGCTTTAATTCGGTAACAAGCAGCGCCATGGAGGGCGCGTCATTTGTTAGCATAAAACGCTAGGCAAGTTTTTGCAAAAAAACTTGCGTGGAGAAAATTACATGGACGTAATTTTCTCCACATTTCGCAACCACTCCAATCCCGGCTAGGATTGTGGGCAAGAACAAATCCCATATTCCTCATTGCAAAAAAATTATATCCCCATTATAATGCATACAAATCACAAAAAGAGGGTTATATGTTTGAATTTAATTACACCCTGGACGCATCACTGGAACTTGCCGGCAGCAGAATGCTAAAAAAATACACAATTATCCTTCACATAGTCTTTGCATTGATCATTTCCTTTAAATATTTTTTTAACTTCTTCAAGACAAAAGACTACTTTCAATTACTCATGGCATTCCTATCTATAATAATTTTCTATGCACTCATGTTTATTATTAGCATGATTAAAAAATTAATGCCCAAAGTCAACAGCAAATTTTTGGATCAAAAAGTAAACATCATTTTCTCAGACGAAAACATTAACGTAAAAACAAAAAAAGAAGGAAGCTTTGAAACATCCCAAACCTACGAATGGAACATGATATGGAAATTTACCCAGGACAAATCCTATTACATCCTTTACCTGTCAAGGCTCAAGTCCTATATCATCCCCAAGGGAAGTTGCACCAGCGCAAACGAAGAAGAATTCGCTTCTTTTGTAGAAAACAAATTAAAGGAAGTACAAAAATGTCAATAAGAAAAGCAGCATTAGTAAAATGCATCTACCAGTTCATTCTTTTTTCAATAATTGGTCTTGCACTTATGTTTACGTTATTTCATGCAGCAATCCTTGCTCTTCCAGTAATTGCCTTTATGTGGACTTTCTGGGGATTCAATTTTCTTACCCTAATCACAGGAGTTCAATTTAGCAACAGGTATAAAATTTCATTTGCCTTATTGAATTTCTTTGTCATTGCTTTGCTCTTTACATTCCTGATAATTTCATCAGATCCGGAAGAATATGAAAAAGTTTACACCATTGCCATAATCACTTCAATCTGCATTGGAATACTCTATCTTCTTACTATTATTCTTTTTGTAAAAGCATATTGGAAAGCAGCAAAAATAGAGATGCTCAAATTATTGGGAAAAGAAATTCCCTTGGAAAAACATTCTGAACTTTGCAAAACAAAATATCCTGTCTTACTTGTTCACGGAACAGGATTTAGAGACAGAGCTTTTTGCAATTATTGGGGCGGAATACCCGGCCTGCTAGAAAAACATGGGGCAAGCATTTTTTACAGCAAGCACGATGCATGGGCAAACATAGAAGATGCCGCAAGTCAAATTGCAGACACGCTCAAAACCGTTCTAAAAGAAGCAGAATGCGAAAAAGTAAATATCATAGCACATTCCAAAGGCGGAATTGATGTTCGCTATGCAATAAGCAAATTAGGCCTCGAAGACAAAATAGCATCCGTAACAATGATAAGCTCCCCCAACCATGGTTCCAAAACTCTTGACAAATTATTTTCCATTTTTGGGGAATGGTTATTTAAATTTCTTGCGGTATTTGTAAATTTATGGTTTAAAATTCTCGGAGATAAAAAGCCCGACTTTTTTAGAGCAACAAAACAGTTTTGCTCAAGTTACATGGAAAGCTTTAACAAAGAAATTACAGACTCCCCTTCCATATTGTATCAAAGTTTTGCCGGAAAAATGAAAAATCCATTCAGTGACATTTTTATGTGGTTCATGAATTTTGTAATGAAATTCTGCGACGGAGAAAACGACGGTCTTGTATCAGTAGAATCTGCAAAATGGGCAAACTTCCGCGGCGTTATAGAAGGACAAAAGTTTTTAGGAATTTCTCATGCCCATGAAGTAGACGCCTACCGAACAAATCCAAAAATCAAGGAAGCTGATGGCCTACCAAAGAATTCAAAGACAATCCGGGATTTTTACATCAACTTAATTGCAGAATTAAAAGAAAAAGGTTTTTAGCAAAAAGTAAAACATATTACAAAGACTCCTTCCCCAGAATTTTTACGATACCTTTTTTTGTTTCAAACAGATAAACAAGGTCTGGCGCCCGTGTCCACTCATTCTTATGCTCAGGGCTTATTTTTCCGCCATTTCTAACGCGTATTGCAAAATCGTAAATATCATCCAGGATATAAAAGACAATTACCTCTTCGCTGTCCGAATAAGTAAATTCCTCCAAAACCACAATCCCAGAAATTGCATTACGAGGAATTGTCACTGTAAGCTTAAAACCATCACCTTCATAAGTGTGCATGCGAAACCTGTAGTTTTTACCATTATTTTTTTCTGCTTCTTTGGCAAGCGGCATTATTTTTTCTAACACACGGCGGAACTTTTCTTTGTCTGCCTTGTCCTTTATAAGAGATTCTGCGTCCGAAAACTTTTTGGCAATAATATAAAATGAATTGCTGCACTGATTTTTTGCAAGCTCTAAAGAGTCCTCAAACTTTTTTGAATCAAAATCGTACCACAAAAATGTCTCGTAGATTGCATCTTCATTCATATCGTCAAACCAGAAAGTTGCAAGCCGCAAACCCTTGTTGTAAACACAGATGTCGTTTATCTCCACCTTTTTACTCAGCTTTATTTTTTGACTCCACTCTTTTTCTTGGGCTTCAAGGACCTTCTTTACGGCCTTTAAATACCTTCCCCGCTTAACAGCATCATAAAGCTTTCCGTTTTTGTAAACCCAGAACAAGACATCGTTTTTATCCGGCTCTTTTTCGGTGTAGCCATATCTATTGTCCAGGATGCAGTATTCACCGTTGTTTGAAAGTTGGACAGCAAGCCCTTCATTTTCCCAGTATCTGGGTATCTGCCATTTTTGAAGGAGCTGTGGGTAAAGGTCTTTATCATAAACAGTTTCAAAACAAGTAATAGTTTTTTTGGTCTTGTTGCCCGCCAGAAAGAAACGCTCGTTAATAGATGCCTCAACATAATCGTTTTGCAAAGAAACATCCTCGGGATTAACAAAGTTCTGTGCAAAAGATAAAGAGCAGATAAAAATTGCCGTTAAAAACACGAATGATTTTTTCATTTTTAAATTTCCTTCAAAAACTTGTGATTTGTGCATTATACAGGACATTGCCCATTCTTTCAACGGCCTTTTTTTTAACCGTCATTGCCCTGTGGTCCAGATCTATCCCCATTGCAAAAAGAGCTTTTTCTGGTTATTATAAACAAAAAAATTTTAACGGATGCCTTTATTCTGGGGGCAAAGGAAAAAAATGAATTTAAGATTTCTAATAATATCTATTGCCATTTCTTTGCTGGTTACGGCCATTGTCATTCATTCCACGCACGGAAGGATAAGCCGCAAGCGCTATTGGAAGATAGAAGCCACTATGGTTGTTGGCTTTGTGTCTTATTGGTTCTTTACCTTTTTTATATTGGCCTTCTTTCTTAAAAACTTTTCTCACAGCAGCTTCTTTTATAGCTTGCACGTTCTGCACACATTACTTTTTATAATAGGATTTTTTGGCTCTTTTATTTTTATGTACAAGTACTGGCAACTGCAGATTCTCCGCCTGCATGACCTGAACAAGTCCGGCTGGTATTGTTTGCTCGACTTTATTCCTTTCTATAACATTTATGATTTTTTTGTAATGAACATAAAAAAGAGAAGCATCATGCTGAATGAATTTGACGAGACAATTGACTACTTTTCTTTTTTTGAAAAAAACAAATTGCTCCAAAACAAAAAGCTTATTACCAAAGACGGCGTGGATTTTTACATCAACGGAATTAAATTTGAATACAAAAACTTTAATGGCCATGTCCAGTATGAAGTTTCCAAGATGAGCCTTGAAAATGACAAGACTCTAGAAGAATACTGCATGAAAAATTTGCAGCAAACAGAAAACGCCCCCGGTTATGCAGGAGAATACAGGATTTCTTTTCTTGATGAAGGAAATTTATTTGAAAAGCTAAAAAACGATTTGCACGGAATAGTTATAGATGACGGCTTTATTACGATAAACGAAGTTCCGTTTTTTGTTAGGGAAAATTATTTGCAGTACGAAATTGTTTATAAAACAAAAGATTCTTCCAGAATAAAAAATTTTTCCCAAGTAGAAGAATTGCAGGATTACAGCTGCCAGTCTTTAACAAAGGCCCAACTGCTTGACTTAATCAACGCACCCCGCAGCAAGCTACGGGGTATGAGTTCCTCATAAAACGAATCCCCCTGTATCAAAACATCCTTACGCGAACCAACGAGGTGTGCGTTGTTCTTAAAAGGTATTGCAGTCAGGGTTGAATACCCTTATTCCGCCCCAAGGGGCGGGGTATTCAACCCTTCCGCGCGAATAAAACAAGGCTCGTAAGGAAAAAGTTTGCAAAAAAAAAACTACCCCCGATTGGAAGGGTGGCGCAGCCAGACCGCCGCAAGGCGGGCCGGAGCGACAGCGTAGCCCTGGAAAGCGGGTAATAATAAGAGCTTTCGGTTTTGAAAAAAAATGCATCCGGTTCAATAAGAGGCAGGTCCAAAAAAGAAAAAAAAACTTATGCTATCTTAAAGAGCTGCTCTATGTATTTTTGGCGAACAACGAGTACGGAGCAATGGGCGCTGCCGATGATTTCGCTTTGCTGCTCGCCTGCAAGTTTTCTGTCCAATGATGAATATGAGTTTGAAAGGTCTTTTCCACCAAGGAGAATGAGGTCTGCCTTGTAGTCGTCTGCGGCACGGATAATTTCTGACCAGATTTCGCCCTTGAGAAGTTCCGTTTCTATTTTGACGGCTTTTGTTTTTGCAAGGTCCGAGGCATAGTCAAGGTAGCTGTCTCCGTTTTGCTGCAGGCGGCCACCCAAGTCGTCTCCTTCTTCTGGAACAATGTATTTTGTAAGGGAAAGCCTTTTGATTGTGGCGGTGTCTACAACATAGACAACCTTTACGTGGCACTTGTAAATTTTTGCCATAAGGATTGCATACATTACTGCATGCAAAGAGGATTTTGTTCCGTTGTAGCCTACAAGAATTCTTTGGAATAAAGGTTTTATCATTCTAACGCCCCTGCCTACCTTTTAATGCCTTGAGTACGAACACGTTGTCGCGCTCGCGCTCTTCCAGAACGCTTTCTATATACTTAACAGTTTCTTTGCTTTGCGGTATTACCATCTTGTCAAGTGCGTTAACCCTGCGCTGGGTTTTCTTTACTTCCATTGCAAGCCTCCAGACGATTGTCCTTATGCTTGCCATTTGGGTAATGAGTGCAAGAAGTTCAAAGAAGTCTGCCATTACTTCGTCGTTGTCCGGTGTTGTTCCCATGAAGGAAGAAAAAAGTTCCCGCTTTGGAAGGGTTACGTCCAGCGATGTAAAATTCATTCCGCCAATGATTACAGGCTTTTTGGTTATCTCGAACTTGTAGTCTACCGCCATTGCAAGACGTTCCGTGCGCTCACCGCCCATTGCAAGAAGCATCCTTTTTAGCGCAGGATAGGCCTTTGCAATGCACTTGTCCATGTCGCGCTCCAAAAGTTTTACGCGTTCAACAAGATGCATAAGCTCCATTACAAGGATTTCCCTTTTTTGCTCCAGCAGGTCGTAGCCTTCTGTGCTTACGGCAAGCTGTTCCTTTAGAGAAAGAAGATTGGACTTTGTGGGCGCAATGTTAAGTTTTGCCATTAAGCGTTTCCTTAATCAGACGAACCTTCGTCGCTGTGTTCGTCAGTTGACGGAAGGTATTTTTCTATGAACTCGTCCTTTATGCGGTAGAGTTCCTCGCGCGGAAGAATGCTCAGTATCTTCCAGCCCAAGTCCAGGGTCTGGTCTATTGAGCGGTCTTCGTATTCACCCTGGGTAAAGAATTTTTCTTCCATCTCGTTGCCAAATTTTAGGTAGAGCTTGTCCAGTGGAGAAAGTTCTTCTTCTCCGATGATGGCGGCAAGGTTTCTTATGCTCTTTACCTTTGAGTATGATGCAAAGAGCTGGCTTGAAACGTTTGCGTGGTCTTCGCGGGTCATTCCCTTTCCGATACCGTCTTTCATAAGGCGGCTAAGGCTTGGAAGTCCTGCTACCGGCGGATAGAGTCCCTTCTGGCTCATCTCGCGGTCAAGAACAATCTGGCCTTCCGTGATGTAACCGGTAAGGTCTGGGATTGGATGGCTTATGTCATCGTTTGGCATGGTAAGGATTGGAATCTGGGTGATTGAACCTGTACTTCCCTGAATCTTTCCAGCACGCTCGTAAAGTTCTGCAAGGTTTGAGTAAAGGTAGCCAGGGTAGCCCTTGCGGCCTGGAACTTCTCCACGCGTTGTTGAAATTTCGCGCAGGGCTTCGCAGTAGTTTGTCATATCAGTCATTACAACAAGAACGTGCATGTTGCATTCAAAGGCAAGGTATTCCGCTGCGGTAAGGGCGCACCTTGGCGTGATGATTCTTTCTATAGATGGTGCATCTGCAAGCGACTGGAACATTACAACCCGGCTTAGAACGCCAGAGTCTTCGAATGTGTTCTTAAAGAACTGGGCAACGTCGTACTTGATACCCATGCCTGCAAAGACCATTACGAAGTCTTCGTCTGAGTTGAGGATTTTTGCCTGGCGGATTATCTGGGCGGCAAGGCGGTTGTGTGGCAAACCGTTTCCTGAGAATATAGGAAGCTTCTGTCCGCGGATGAGTGTGTTCATTCCGTCTATGGAAGAAATGCCTGTCTGAATAAAGTCCCTTGGGTAAACGCGGGCATAGGGGTTAATTGGGTTTCCGTTTACGTTTATTTTTGTGCTTGATATTACAGGCGGATAACCGTCTATTGGCTCACCAAGTCCGTTAAAGATGCGGCCCAAAAGCCCCTTTCCTACGCGGAGTTCCATTGGCTTGTCAAGGAATTCAACAGACGTGTCTTCCAGGTCAAGGCCTGTAGTGCTGCCGAATACCTGTACTACTGCGGTGTCTTCGTTCAAGTCTATAATGCGGCCAGTCTTTTTTTCGCCGGTCTTGTCGCGGACATACACAACCTCGTCATAAAATGAATTTGGGGTGCGCTTTACCACGATAATAGGTCCGTCTACTTTTTCAAGCCCCTTGTATTCTATTCCTTTCATACTGCTGCATCCTTGCGGTAGACCCGCTCAAGTTCGCCCATCTGCTGTTCAAGGTGGTTCTGAATTGCCGTTAGCTCTTCCATGTTGTCATTTGGAACAACAGACTTTGCGCGGATAATCTCGTTCCTTACGTCCAGCTCCATTATCTTTGTAAGCGGGCAGCCCTGCTTGATTACGGCAAGAGACTTTTCGTAAAAATCCATTACAAGAAGAAGTATGAGTATCTGCTTCTGGGGAACAGAATACTGGTCAATGTCGTCAAAGGCATTCTGCTGGAGGAAGCCGTTCTTTATCATTTCTGCAACGGTAAGAACAAGGCGGTCACTGTCGGGAAGCGCATCGGGTCCAATAAGGCGGACTATCTGCTGCAGCCTCTGTTCCCTCTTTAGAAGGTCGAGTGCCTTTATGCGGATGGAAGCCCAGCGGGGGTCAAATTTGTCCCACCATGTTTTTACTTCGTCTGCGTATTCAGAATAGCTGTCTATCCAACCGATTGCAGGATAGTGGCGTGCGTTTGCAAGCTCGCGGTCAAGTGCCCAGAAGCAGCGGATAAAGCGCTTTGTGTGCTGGGTTACAGGCTCTGAGAAGTCTCCACCTGGCGGTGAAACAGCACCGATTACGCTTACCGAGCCTTCCTGTCCGTTGAGTGTGTTTACGCGGCCTGCCCTTTCGTAGAATTCTGCAAGGCGGGTCGGAAGGTATGCGGGGAATCCTTCTTCTGCTGGCATTTCTTCCATACGGCCTGAAAGTTCGCGCAAGGCTTCTGCCCATCGTGAAGTTGAGTCTGCCATGATTGCAACGTGCATACCCATGTCGCGGTAGTATTCAGCGAGTGTGATTCCTGCATAAAGGGAAACTTCGCGGGCTGCAACCGGCATGTTGGAAGTGTTTGCAATAAGGATTGTCCTTTCCATGAGGGAGCGGTTGTTGCGCGGGTCTATAAGCTGGGGGAATTCGGTAAGAACATCCGTCATCTCGTTGCCGCGCTCTCCACATCCAATGTATACGATTAAGTCTGCGTCGCACCACTTTGCAATGGCATGCTGGGTCATGGTCTTTCCCGTACCAAAGCCACCCGGGATTGCAGCGGTTCCGCCTTTGCTTAGCGGGAAAAATACGTCTATGACGCGCTGACCGGTAATAAGCGGCTGTGAAACTTCAAGCTTCTGCATAAAGGGGCGTGCCTTTCTAACCGGCCAATACTGGGAAAGCTTTATTTCTTCATCCAAATCCGTAAGACCTATAACCTCGTCTACGGTGTAGCTTCCCTTGCCCTTGAACTGCTTTAGTACTTTTCCCTTTGTTGCGGGGGGAACCATTATTATGTGCTTTATGGAACCTGTTTCCTGAACAAAGCCCAATGCCATGCCTGGTTTTATTGCATCGCCCTCTTTTACGGAAGGTTCAAATTCCCACTTCTTTTCCGCATCAAGGCTTTCGGTTCTCTGACCAGGAAGAAGGAATGCCCCACCCTTTTCGAACATCTGCTTAAGAGGCCTCTGGATTCCGTCGTAGATTGTGCCTACAAGACCGGGGCCAAGCTTTAGGGAAAGTGGACGGCCATTGCTAACTACAGGCTCACCAACCTGCATACCGCCGTCGTCTTCATAAACTTCTATGGTTGCCTTTCCGGCATCCTGCCTTATTATTTCTCCGATTAACTTTGCGTTGCCAACGTCTACAACATCGTAAAGGCCACATTTATCCAAGCCTTCTGCATAAACAATAGGGCCGCTTATGCGCGTTATTTTTCCTGTAATCATTCGGGAAGCCTCCCAGCAAACAGAGCAGAAGAAAGCTCATAGGATTTAGAATCCAACACTTCTTTTAGTTTTTCATCAAGAGTAAGACGGCACACAGTCTTTCCGTCTTCGGAAACAAGGACAAGCCCTTCGCGGAATTCAAAGCCTTCAACAGCCTCGTCTGCAACCATGATTTCATTTCCGGTCTTGCATGAAAGCAGGGAAGATCCAAATTGGCTTTTGAGCATCTTTTCCGCATCAGCCTTATTAAAACCAATTACAAAGGCGTTAACGTTCTTGCCCTTAAGCTCGTCCTTTGAGCGTTCAACAAGTTTTTTTACAATGTCCAAGCGTTTAGCAGGCCCCAAATCCTTAAAATATGAATTGAATGCCCCTATGACTTCACTATTGACGAAGGAGACAAAATAGCGTTGTTTTTCCAGCGGAAGGGAGGCATTGATGTTTTTTTCATAAAAGCCAATCCTTGCCTCGCTGGACTTTTTTGCTTCATCTCCGGCAGCTGAAACACGGGAAGTCACTCCTGCTTCCAGAGACTGCGCAGTCTGCCTTGCATCTTCAAGAATCCTATCAGCCTTTTTCTTAACGTCGGCCTTGATTTCCTGATCGAGAATATCTGTTGAACGTAATTCTTCCATTATAGCTTCCTAAACCTGAATTCCAATCGCCTCGCGGATTGAATCCGTAAGAGTCTTGCGCCCCTTTATGTGACCGTTAAGCCCCGGAATCTCTACAATCAAAGGAGAGATTCCCTTCATCTGCCATTCGGTAACTTCTTCTGACAGCATGTCGGAAACATCTTCCGTTAGAATGAGAATCTTGGGTCTGTCTTGAGCCGCCATTGTAGCTATCTGCTGACTGCCGGTTGTTTTTCCGGTAACCTTGCAAAAAGCCTCCAACGCTTCGTTGCGGTTTGAGACATAAGCCCCCTGCACGCCTGCCAGCTTAAAGCCAAGGACAAGTTCGCGCTCTCCTATTACAAAATAGTCCACGCCATTTGCTCTCTTACATGATTATGATGAACAAGGCAACAAGGAAGCCCCAAAGGCAGATACCTTCTGCAAGACCAACGAATGGAAGGGCCTTTCCGGAAAGTTCTGCGTTCTCGCTCATAGCGCCCATGGCAGCGGCACCAATCTTACCTACGGCAATACCACCACCAATACAGGCAACACCTACGGCAATTGCGGCTGCCAAATACTTAACGGCATCTCCACCAGCGGCAGGAGCTGCGCCCTGTGCAAATACGCTTACGGCACCAGCTGTGAGCATCATAAAAAGTGTTGCAAAAAATTTCTTATTCATAAAAATACCTCTATAAAAAAAATCTATTTTAACCTTAGACCTACGCCCAAGGATTTTAACAAACATACTGCCTAGAACTTAAGCACCGGCTTGTACTCAAAGCGGAAAGGCTTGAATTCGCGGCCAGTCTCCGTAAAGAACTTGCTAAAGAATTCATAGTACTGGAGACGCACAACCTGAATTGCTACAATCATACCCTCAAGAACGACTACAATTGCATTGCCCAGTATAAGGACAAGTATTCCGCCAGGTCCTGCAAGTTCTGCCATCATGTTGATCAAGAAGCCAAGAACCGCATGGGCAAGGGCAAAGGCACCAACGCGGACAAAGCTGACCGTATTGGAAATGTAGGAGGAGAAAACCTCTATCACTTCTACAAGGGCGCCAATTATAGCGCTAAAGAGGCCGTTCTCCAAAACAGGAGACTCCTTGGAAACAATGCGCTGCAAAGGCTCACAGAAGGCAGTAAGTGTAAGCGACGTTCCAATTACAATCCAGTCATAGACGGCAGGCACATGCTTTAGGAAAGCAATGCGGAGTGCAAAGGCTATAACGTACCAGAAGAATACTGCACCGCTAAGACCAGTCTTACCAAAGAGGGCGCGTCCGTAATTCTTAAGGGAGAACTGGTTGATTATGTTAATAAGAAGACCGCATGTGTTGATTACAAAGCCCACCGCAATGGTAAAGCCAAAGAACATGAACATGCGCGTAATGGATTCCTTGGAACCTGTAGGCATCATGGAAAGTATAGGACTTCTTGGCTCCCCAAAAAGACCGGTAACATATTTTGCGAAAGGTTCAAGAAGGGTTTCGTTGGCAAAGAATTCGCCGGTCAAAAGGCCCATTATTGTGCTGCTTACACCAATGCAGATGAATATGCGGGAGAATTTTTCCCAGCCCATAAGCTTCATCTTGCCCATGCACATCAGGATGCCGACAAGAAGGAATACAAGCCCCTGTCCTGCATCACCGAACATTATTCCGAACAAAAGCGTAAAGAAAATGGCAACAAAGGGCGTTGGGTCTACAGTGCCGTAAAGAGGCGCACCGTAGCTGAATATCATGCGCTCAAAGGCACTTACAATCTTTCCGTGCTTAAGCTGAACAGGAACCTGCTCCTGACCGCTTGTAATAGAAGCAACTTCGCTCGGAAGGAATTCGCGGATGCCGGTTCTGCTTTCCGTAAGCTCATCAAGGCTCTTCATAACATTGTGGGAAAGATATGCGGGAATCCAGCCGGTAATGCGGTAAACGTATTCGGTTGACTCAAGGCGGTTCTGCGTCTCGCGGATCTGGGAAGCAAAGGAATAAAGCTGAAGGCAGCGAAGAAGGGCGTCCTTGTGGGTCTCAGAGAAATTCTTCCGCTCAACCTGAACTTCCTCAAGCACCTTTTCTGCCTGGGCCTGCTGTTCCTGCAAAGATTCCAGCATGTCGTCGGGGATTCCCTTAAAATCCTTTGGAATCTGGATTTCTACAAAACCTGCGTTCTTTAGCTCAGTGTCCACCATAAAGCGGGCCTTTTTGCTTGATGCAACCATAACGCGGCTTTTGTCTTCACCAAGGGGAACTATCATGGCCCTTACGCCAAGGATTGCCTTTAGCGAAGGAATATTTTCCGGATCAATCTTTCCTATGCGCATAGTAAGGAAGGAAAGGTTTTCCAGTTCTGTATAAGAAACCTTAAGGTTGGTAAAGGCCTTTGCCTCTGCAAGGGTGTCTGCGGCACGCTTTGCATTCTCACCGGCCTGCACTTCCCTCTCGTGGATGCTTTCTGCCTTGTCTATAAGTTCAAGAGCATCCTTCTCGTCCTGTTCAGTCGGAATGGAAGGCGCAATCGTGTAATGATCAAGCTCCGGTATGCCAAGCACGCTCCTTGCCTGCTCCAGCTTGTAGAAAATATCTGAATCGGGGTTAAGCTCCGACTTGGATGAAGACGGTGCCCCGGAAGCAGAAGATGGCTTGTCAAAATCCTGCTGGAACTGGAATTCCCCCAGGTTGCCAAGGTAAGAAAGAACTTTGCTAATATCTTCTCTATAAACAATCAGCTCCAAGAGCCTCATCGCAGTCGTTTTTGCCAATTTATACCTCCTGAACCCCAGCTGCACGCATCGCTTCCGAAGAAGGAATATTCATCCTAAGACTTTCCGAAGCGGTGCAGATGTCATCCAGCTCGTCTCTTTTTATAATGAACCAGCAGACCAAAGGACACTCCGTAAAAGGATAGCGGTGGAAGAGTTTTCTTGCCTTTTCCACATAATGGTTTTTGTATGCTCCGGCTATCCACCGGGGGTCTATGTTCCAGACAGTTCCTTCCTCATGCGGATTCAAGAATTCGGAGAACTGCCAGTGCTTCCACGTATCCCAGTCGTCAGTAGCCCAGTGCAGGGTCTTTAGCGCGGGGGATGCAATCGGGTCGTTCTTAGCCGCATTGCCTTCCGCATAGGAAAGGTGCATGGGGATTTCATCGCTGTCCATGTTGTAATATATGCGCAAGCGTAGAGACCAAAGAATGTTTTCCAGGGAGAACTTTTCCTTAAAAAGTGCCTTTATGTCTTCGCGGCAGGAAGAATCCACGTGGTCCAGTGCCTTCCAAAGCTCCGTAATGTACTGGCAGTCCATGCGGTAGTCATCCATCTGCTGGTTCTGGACGGTTGAAACATGGTCGTACCAGGAAAGCGGTGAATTCTTTGTTATCTGGGCAATATCCGGCCACTTGGAATAATTCAGTATGTTAAGCGGAGAAATGTCGGTATAAGAAGGAATCTCTTTTTGTCCAGTGCAAAGGGCAGCCCCAAACTGCTTAAGGTTTTCGTAGTCATAAAAACGCAAAAGCTCAACCAAAAGAGGAGACGGTTTTTCGTAGTTTAGGATAAGACGCTTGTAGGAGCTAATAAAAGAAGAAACTGCCTCTTTCTCTAGGGCGGCAGCAAGCATTGTCTCTGGAACCGCAGGAACTTCCTTCTTAAAAATAAGAGACCAAAGTTCCTTAAGAGAGCGAACGGAAAAAAGCTCCCTGGCCTTTGCACCAACAAAGGAACGGGCAAGAATACCGCTCGCCTTTACATAGACATAAGCATCTGCGCTGGATTTGTCCATTGCCATTGCCATTCCCCCTGCCTGTCAGGCGAAAAGGAGTGAGTCAAGCAAAGAACGGAAAGCCTTTTCATCCTTTTCCGCGGAAGCAAGGCTTTGCTTGTATTCAGAAAGCTGCTCTTCATGCCTTTTGGAAATCTCTTCCTTGGCAGAAGCTTCCTTTTGTTCCAAATCCTTAAGAATTGAATCGTACTGTTCTTTAAAAGAAGTTTCGGCGCGGGCACGGGATTCAGCAATAATCTTGTCGGCTTCCTGTCTTGCATCAAGAATCATCTGGGACGATTCCCTCTCAACCTCAAGAAGGTGTTCTATAATGTCAACTTCTTCAGACATTTTCTCCCCCGCAAAAAAGGCACTCCCAATTTTAGCCGGAAGTTCCCGCTATCATGGCATCCTGGGCAGGAATCCAGAGAACGGCAAAAAAGCCAGCCCAAATTCCTCCTAAGGATAAGTTAAAAAGATTTCAACATCTGGTAAACATCTTCCGCAGACGTTTTTTCCATCATTGACTTGGAAAAAGACGGTTCCTGAAGCACAGAGGCCAATTCCTTAAGCACTTCCAAATGGCTTTCCGCCTCATTCTCTCCGCAGACGAACATAAAGACAAGGCGAACCGGGGCACCGTCCAAAGACTGGTAGTCAACACCCTGGCGGCTAATGCCAACAGCACCGATTATACCGTCCACGCAGGCACACCTTCCGTGGGGAATGGCAATGCCGTGCATAATGCCCGTGCTCATCTTTGACTCGCGTTCCTTAATGGCGGCCAAAACCTGAGCCCTGTCGATTCCGGGCTGAACCGCGACAAGGCATTCTATCATTTCTTCAAAAAGCTCATCCTTATCCTTGCTCTGAAGATTAAGATTAATCCCCTTTGGCGAAAAGACGTTACCCAGGATCATGGAAGCCACCTTTTACTGGGCAGAAGATTCTGTTGCAGAACCGTCTGCAGCAGTTCCCGCAGAAACTTCAGTTGCAGAAGCAGAGCCGTCATCAGCAGGCTTTACTTCCACCTTTGGCTCTTCCTTAACATCATCAAGCCAAGAACCTGCTTTGTTTTCCGGCTCCTGGGATGTTCCCTGAACTTCCTTTGCAGTGGCAGACATTGAACCACCGTCACTTGGAGCCTTGTTAATAAGTGCGAGCGAAAAAACGAGTACTAAAAACAGCGCAACAAAAACACCAGTTGTCTTGGTAAGAACGCTGGCAGAATGTGAACCAAAAGCGGCAGACTGACCGCCAAAAGGACTTCCCATGCCGTTTGAATCCTCATTCTGAACAAGAACCATCAAAACAAGCAAAACGCAAACAATTACAAATGCAACAAGCAGGATTGTTCCAACAACACCCATTTTTTTTCTCCAAATCCCGGCACTAGACAAACCGGATTAATTTAACAAAATTTTTATCCATTTTATATAAATAAAGGGTTTTAGTCAATTACTCGCACCATGATTTAGCCCAAGCACAAGTCCACGCAAGGTGGGCTAAGCCAGCAGGAAGCTGCTCAGCGAACATTCCCTCGCCTGTTTTTGAACTGCCCCTACGCATAACAGGTGCCCCGTGCAAATCATCATGCATCCGGGGAGAACAGCATGACAGACGAACTCATATTCTTTTATTATATTATTTTACACATTTTTACATAAGCCGGATAAACTCCGCAGGCAAGAGGGCGGGTATTTTGCTATGGGCAAAGTCTTTTTTGTTGCGGGTGATTATGTAGCGGGCATGGACGCTTGAGGCACATTCGTCTTGGACGCAATCTTCAAAGTCGGAGAAGTCGCAGCGGTCTAGTGCGGAAAGAAGTTCACCTTGACCAACGGAAGCAATGCGACACCACGAAAAGACAAGCTTGAACATTTTCCGGCGCTCTTCAAGGGAAAACTCATGGCGGAGCACATACCACATAGTTGTAACAGAATGGGCGGAAACGAATCCCTCAACACGGCCATTTTCGCAATATTGCAGTATTTGCAGGGATTTTTCATAAAAAGGAGAACGCTGGAAGAAGAAATCCAGAATAATATTTGCATCAATCAGTATATCCATATTTTTCCTCAAAAGCTTCTTTTAGTATTTCCTTGTAAAATGGATCCTTGTCAGAAGGCATTACAAGGGGCTTGTGCTTTGACAATATATCTTGCAAAGCAGTCCAATCAGAATCATCTTTTTTTTCATCATCCACAGGAAGCAGCTTAAAGCGCTGGCCCTGGTAGAACTTTGCATCCCCTATGACGCAGACGGTGTTTCCGTCAAAATAGGCATCGTAGGATTTTTCCGGGGAGGCAACAAGGGGAAGGTCCGCATTATCTTCTATTTTATATTCCACGCACGAATGGCTGACTGAAGGAATCTTATTGGCGCGGATAAAAGCTTCGTCAACGCCATAGATTTTGGCAAGCTTTGCAACAAGCTGGTCTGACGGAAGTATGCTTCCCTTTTCGTACTTGTTGTAGGACTGTCTTGAAACCCCCAGCATGGCGGCAACTTGCGCCTGAGTAAAACCGCCTGTCTGCCTAAGATATTTTAATACATCCTTCATGGCTAGCCTCCTTCTATTTTTGCAAACTCGACCTTCAAGTTATTAGGCCAAACTTCGAGTTTTATATTTGCAGCAGAAAA
>DJYC01000080.1 GCA_002448445.1 Treponema sp. UBA6988 | reverse complement strand
TATACCTTGCAAAATGTCTCCAGATTTTGATGAGCCACTTGAAGAATTTGCGGAGTATATGTGATTAACAACTGATTCGAAGATCCCATTGTATAATGTAAAAACTATATGGTAATGAAAAACAAGTAGTTCTTGGTCTTCGGGGGCGTTGGTCGCAAGCTGCGCTTGCTACCGAGTTTTCTGCGAAAACTCGCAGTTTAAGATGCAACCATCTGTATAGAAATTAGCAGGCGTTGCGGGCGGCGTTTGAGCCCGCAGAGGGGGTAGCGGAAGACACGACAAAGTGGAGCAAATGATGGAAGTGGCTTGGTTTAAAAACAGGTACTTTGTTGCGTTACAGACCCTGAGACAAGCTCAGGGTGACAGTTGTTTGCTTTTAAATTTTTGCCACTTGCGGCATTTGCGGAACGACTCGTGGCTGGAGCGAGGGGGAGACTTCCCCCTCCTTGGGTAAGAGAATTATTTTCTAACCCTGAGTCTTTGCCTGGGATGCCTTGAACTCTTTTGGGGTCATGTTGGTGTGCTTTTTGAATTTTAGGTAGAAGTAGTCGGTGTTGCTGTAGCCCACGAGTTTTGAGATTTCGTAAATTTTTAGGTCGGTGGTGGCAATCATGTTCTTTGCTTTTTCTATGCGGATGATGTCCATGTAGGTGTTGAAGGGGACGCCCGTGTATTCGCGGAATTTTTTGCCCAGGTAGGCGCTGTTGCAGTTAAAGAGGTTTCCAAGCATTTCCAGTTTTAGGTCGGTGTTGTAGTTGCTCTTGACGTATTGGATTACTTTGAGGATTGTGGAGTTTGAGGAATTTGAGGTGAAGGCTTCTGCAAGTCCGTTGGTGTAGTCGCTTACGATGCGTATCATTTCGTCAAAGTAGTTTTGCGAATAGATTAGGTTTACAAGGTCCATTGCGGAAACTGCGGTTAGTTCCTTTTCGGGGTGCTTTGTGCGTATCTGGTTGCTGAGTTCCACGATAAAGGCCATGCAGATTTTTTTTACCTGGTCTGCGGTTTTCGTGCTCGTTTTTAGGGCTTCCCTCTGTTCCTGAATTATCTTGCCTATGTTTTCCAGGTCGTATATTTCTATGTACTTTACAAGGTCGCCTATGCAGCTGAAGAGGTTAACGTCTTCGCTTGGGGTGGGCTTTTGCGGGAGTATTGTCTTTGAGTCAATGTTTTCTTCTGTGATGAAGGGGATATTTTCAAAGAAGAAGAGCCTTGAATAGAGCTTCTTTGCCTGGTTGTAGCTGTCCAGCGCACCCTGCAGCCCCTTGCCGGATTTTCCTATTGCGGCAATTGAGCCTTTTTTTTGCAGAGCCTTGCAGAGGGCATTGAAGTTGTGTTCAACGGAAAAATCTTCCTCGTTCTTTAGCACAAGAATCATTTCTGCTTCCATGGAGAAGTAGATGAATTTGCAGAATTTGAATGAATGTTCTATTGCAAACTTTAAGGACTGGAGCTGGCCTTCGCAGCCGCAGAGTACGGGCGAGATGAATGCCACGCGGAAGGTGTCGTTGGAGTCTTCTTCAGGGTTAAAGGCATCGTCCACCGCGCCAAAGAGGAACATCTGTGAGAATTTTTTTGCAAGGTTTTCCTTGTTTGATTTTGTGCGCAGGGTGTTTGTTTCTGATTCAAGACGGACTTCGTTTGCAAGCGCGATTATTTTTTCTTCCAGAATGTCTTCGTCCACCGGCTTTACCAGGTAGCCCTTTGCTCCGTAGTTGATTGCCTTGTGGGCATAGTCAAAGTCGCTGTAGCCTGAAAGGATTATGAACTGGGGGTTGCCGGGGTAGTTCTTGGGGTTGTTGTGTACTTCTGCAAGGACTTCTATTCCGCTCATCACCGGCATGGTTACGTCCAGCAATACTATTGAAGGAAAGAGCTCGTTTATTTTGTCCAGGGCTTCTTTTCCGTTGGAGGCCTCGCCGCAGATTGTGCAGCCGATTTTTTCCCAGTTGATTATTTTTTTTAGCCCGTTGCGGACAATTGCCTCGTCATCAACAATAAGGACTTTTATTAGCCGTTCAGACATTTTTGCCTCCGTCAGAATTGAATTCAGCAGGGATTTTTATTGTTACCAAAGTTCCTTTTTCAATTTCGCTTTCTATTTCCAAACCGTAGTCCTGCCCGTAGAAGAGTTTGATTCTTTGGTTTACGTTTACCATTCCTATTGATGAACTGAAGTTTTCTACGGTTCCTGTTGCAAGCCTAGCCTTTAGCTTTGCAAGTTCTTCCTTTGTTATTCCGCAGCCGTTGTCCTTTATGGAAATTTGGAATACTTTTCCGCCGTTGCAGGTGTCTATGGAGATTTCTATTAAACCGCCAATTTTTCTGTCCTGAAGTCCGTGGGAAAATGAATTTTCCACGAGTGGCTGTATGAGCAGGGGAAGGATTACCGCATCGCTTATGTCTGTGTGAATGTCTATGCTGTATTTTACCCGGTCTGCAAAGCGCAGGTGCTGAATGGCAAGGTAGTTGTCCACCGCCTCAATTTCTGCCTTTAGGGAAACCGGGTTGTTGGAGACGGAAAGGTTGTGCCTAAGGATTTTTGCAAGCAGCTTGATTGTCTTTGCAACTTCTTTGTTGTCGTCTTCGATGGCCTGCATTCGTATTGTTTCGAGCGAGTTAAAGAGGAAGTGGGGGTTTATCTGGTTGGAAAGCATCTTAAAGCGGATGTCGTTCTGCCTTGCCAAAAGCTGTTCCCTCTGGATTTTGTGGCGGTACACTTCATCAATAAGGGTCTTGATGTTGTTGGAGGTTACCATAAGGGCATCGTATATTTCCGCAAATTCATCCGAACCCGAAAGGCGGGGCCCCAGTTCAAAGTTGTTCTGCACAACACGGTTTATCTGCATTTGAAGGTAGCTCACACGCTTTGCCATATAGTTTGCAAATATTTGCAGCAGGGAAAGGGAAAGTATGGAGCCGCCCGCCATAAGAAGAGTACAGAGCAGTACCACGAAATTTGTTGCGGACTCAAGATCCTTGCGGGGAATTATCTGCGCAAGCGTTATGGAATTTCCGTACTCGTGGTAAAGTCCGTAAAGCATGGTAAGTGAGCGGTCCTTTCCCCAAAGAATGTTGTCCGACTTGAATTCCCCTATGTTGAGGCCTGTGCTAAGGGAAAGCTTTTCCTTAAAGGCAAACGGTCTGGAAGAAAAAGCAACCTTGCCGTCTACAAGAACGATTGTCTGGTCCTTGTGGGCATTAACCAACTGTTCGATTTTCCTGTTGTCCAGGTGAAGGGCAAGTACGCCGGTAAGGGTTCCAGTGGTTCTGTTAAAGAGGGCCCGGACAAGTGCCAGAGTCTGCGAGTCAAGCGTCTCTGAATTTTTTATGACCCAGATGGGGCGTCCGGAAGCAGCAACCGCCGCCTTGTACCAATTTTTACTTTTTATTTCGTCGTTAGTCCGCGTAAAATAAGCGTTTTCAATTATAGTCTGGTTTTCCGTGTAGTAGATGAAATTCAAAACGTCTGGGTTGGAACGGGAGAAGTCTGGCAGGAAGGAAAGGCTTGAATAATATTTGTAAACTTCCTGCTCCGACGTAAACTGGTATTCAAGTGCCTTTTGCACTGCCCTGGTGGAAAAAAGCGTGTCGCCAAGCTGCTCACAGTTGGTGAGTATAGAGGTAAGAAGGCTTGATGTCTGTTCAAGCGAAGTCTTTGCCAGCGCAAACTGTCTTTCCTTGATTGTCTTGTTAATCCATTTCGTCAGGCTTATCGTTATTATTACGAGCGGCAGAATAAAGGCCAAAAAGTAAAGGGCAAGCATTTTTTGCTTTATGCTGAGGTTATTGAATGAAAATTTCTTGCCCAGATTTTTTATCGTCATTTATTCGCCAAAAAAACAATGCGAGTAAAGAAATCCCGTGTCTCTTGGTTGGGGAAATCAAGCCGGTATTTTTCCGATGCGGCATTGTATTCTTTTATGGAAATAATTCCTGTTGAATAAAGGAAGGGAAGAAGGTTTGCCTTTCCGCTTCTAAAAGAGAGAAAGTCCTTTCTGGAAAATTCCATCATGGGGATTTTTTTAATAAGCGATATGTTGTCTTTTACCACTTCAGGGGTTGCTGCCCTCTTATGGACTGCGCTTGCCCAGTAGTGGTTCCATTTATACTCGCCAAACAAGCGTATCAAATCGTAGGGGTTGTAGAGGCCACTTTTTGAAGCCGGGGAGAATTTGTAGCCGCCGTAGTTGTTGAGCAGATGGTTCAGTACCGTTTGCGGGGCCACAGCCGTTGTTGCGGCAACCATTGCAATTTCGTGGGCAAAGTAGCGTGTCAGGTCCGCGTGTGTAAAGCCGCATATGTCCTTGTACATTGGTGAAAGGCTGATGTCCTTGTAGACGAAGGAATCCGTGTAGGAAAGGTTTGCGCTGTCCGTAAAAAATGCAAAGCGCAAATTTGGACCTGCCGACTTTACGGTAAGGGTAAGTGCCTTTAGAAAGTCAAGGTTGTCCTTGTTCTGCTCGGAAAAAGTCGGGCCAGAAGATGAATGGTTTTCAAATGCTGGTGCCAGAAAGTCGTCAAAGAGAATTACGGCCGGCTTTTGGGACTCGGCACAGACCTGCTTAAGTACGGATGTTAGCGCAAGCGAAGGATCCTCTGACTCTACCTTAAAGTTGAGCTTTTCGCCCTGCACCCTTAGCTGCCTTAGGAATTCATCCTTTGCAGAGAGAGGTGTCGCTTTTGACTGGCTTGCACCCGCATTTACGTCTGTAGTGCGGAATTTGGTAAAGTTAAAGGAGAGGACTGGGTATACCGTCCAGGGATTTTTAGCCGCATCTTCAAGACTAGCAATTTTTAGACCCAAAAACAGTTCCCGGCGGCCTTCAAAATAGTTTTTCAAAAATGAAACAAGCAAGGATTTGCCGAACATTGGCGGGCGGGCAAGAAAAACAAACTGCTCTTGACGCGCAAGGTTAAAAATGCATTCCGATTTATCCGCAAAAATTAAATTTTTGTTCCGCAGCTGAGTAAAATCATGTATGTCTACCGGCATAAATTGTTGGATGTTCATTTTTCAAAAAATTATACACCTTTTTTAAGAAATTTTCTAGTACTTTATTTTTTCTGTGCTATAATTGGTGGTATGAAAAGAATTATTTTTAAGGCGATTGCACTTTTATCTTTTATGACTTTGTTCGCTTCCTGTGGCGGCGGCAAAAGAAAAATCCTTAGCGACGGAAAAACTCCGCTTGAACGCTACGGCGCCCTTAACGTTCAGGGAACCCAGCTTTGCGGTCAGGACGGAAAGCCCGTGCAGCTTTGCGGAATGAGCTCCCACGGTTTGCATTGGTACGGAAAGTATGCAAATTACGACGTAATCAAGTGGCTGCGTGACGACTGGAACTGCGACATTTGGCGTGCTGCCATGTACACCCGCGGCGGCTACCTTGGCAACAAGAGCGTGGTCTCCAAAGTTATAGATTCAATTGAAGCGGCTAAGCAGCTTGGCATTTACGTTATTGTGGACTGGCACATTCTTTCCGACAACGATCCCCTTGTAAACGTGGACGCTGCGGCAGAATTTTTTGACATGATTGCAAGCACTTATGCAGACTGCCCCAACATCATCTACGAAATCTGCAACGAGCCCAACGGAGAAGACGTTACCTGGGACGGCAACATAAAACCCTTTGCAGAACAGATTATCCCTGTAATCAGAAAATACTGCGACAACCTGATTATTGTAGGAACGCCAATCTGGAGCAGCGACCTTCTTAGCGCGGCAAAAAATCCCATCACCGGGCAAAAGAACATAATGTACACCTACCACTTCTATGCTGGAACAACCGGTCAGGATGGACGCAATGTTGTTTCCAAGGCAATTAAGGAAGGCCTGCCTGTTTTTGTAACCGAATGGGGAACAACCCAGGCATCTGGAGACGGCGGCGTATTTGAAAAAGAAACCCTTGAATGGACCCGCTTTATGGCAAAGAAGAAAATTTCCTGGGTGAACTGGTCTGTAAACAACAAGGGCGAAGACTCCGGCGTGCTCAAGATGAACAAAGACCGCAACGCAAAAGGCGGCTGGAAGGAAGAAGACCTTTCCAAAAGCGGCATCCTTGTGCGCAAAATCCTCCGCGGTGAAGAATAGTAGGGCAAACTTCGAGTTTTATATTTGCAGCAGAAAAATTGGCTCCCCAAATTTTTCTTTGATGTAAAGAACCCGGAAATCAGATTTGGGCGCAACGGGAAGCAAAATATGGCTGAAAATTCATTTGCACGGAGCGACCGAAGGGAGCGAAAGTCCTATTACCGCGCACCATGAATTTTCAGACAGATTTTGCTGGTAGTGGAGCCCAAATCTGATTTCCGTGCCCCTCTTAACTATTAGCAAAAATAATGCTATATTAGCACCATGGTAATTTCTTCTATTGACTTAAAGGACGGACATGTTGTCCAGTTAAAAAACGGCAAAGATTTGGTTTTGCAGCGTGATGATTCAGACGCTCTCATTGATGAATTCAACAAATACGGCGAAGTTGCAATTATTGACCTGGACGCAGCTTTGCGCAACACGGACGAAAAAGGCAATACAAAAAATACGGAGCTTTTAAAGTCTCTTTTGCGTCGTGGAAACGTCCGTGTGGGCGGTGGAATCCGTGACGTAAAAAAGGCACGGCAGCTTATTTCCCTTGGTGCAGAAAAAGTAATAATCGGTTCTGCAGCCTGGAATGCTTCCCGCAAAGACGGAGAGCCAATCCTTAACACGGCTTTTCTTGACGAACTTGTTAAGGCAATCGGCAGGCAGCGCATAATCATTTCTGTTGACGCAATAAACGGAAAGATTGCCGTAAAAGGCTGGACAGAAACCGCAAACATTTCGCTTATCGAAGGTGCCCGTGAGGCAGAAAAATATGCAAGCGAGCTTTTGTTTACATGCGTAGAAAAAGAAGGCTGCATGCAGGGTACGGACATGGGCATGGTAAAAGAACTCCGCAATGCGGTAAAGTGCCGTGTTGTTGCTGCAGGCGGGGTCAATTCCCTAGAGCAGGTTGTGGAACTTGAGCACATGGGCTGCGACGTTCAGCTTGGAATGGCCTTGTACACTGGCGTTGTTTCTCTAAAAGACAGCTTTATAGAATGCCTTGACTGGAAAAAAACAGATGGAATGATTCCCGTTATTGCCCAAAGCGAGGCCGGCGAAGTGCTTATGATGGGCTATGCCAACAAAGATGCCTTTGAGCGCACATTCAAAGACGGAAAACTTACCTTCTTTAGCAGAACACGCAAGGCTCTTTGGACAAAGGGAGAAACAAGCGGACACTTCCTTCAGATTGTTAAGCTCCGCGCAGACTGCGACCGCGACACTGTTCTTGCAACGGTCATTCCCCACGGAGGAGCCTGCCACACAGGAAGCTGGACCTGCTTTACTTCTGAACCGGATGCAAAGAGCAACATGGAAAGGCTTTACGCAACCATTGCGGACCGTTTTGCAAACCCCAAGCCAGGAAGCTATACCGCAACCCTTAACGACAAGCGTGTTCGCGAAAAGGTTATGGAAGAAGCGGAAGAACTTACCGAAGCAGAAGGCAAGGACGAAGTTGTTTGGGAAGCCGCAGACCTGCTTTATTTTGTAAGCGTCCTTATGTACAAAGAAGGCGTTAATTGGCAGGATGTCTACAACGAGCTTGATAAAAGGCATAAAGAAAAGTAGTTTCTGGACGGTGCTTTTTTAGGCTCTACCAATTTATTTGTTGGCTAATTCGACCGAACAGGCCTTGCGTCACCGCCGTTCCGGGGTTCCGGGCATCTCGCCCTCCATTGCTTTCGCAACCAGCCTTGCGGCTGGCCCCTCCATGGCGGCGTAGGACTTGCCCTTAAAAAAGCCATCCATGGCTTTTTTAAGGGATTGCAGAATTGCAGGCAATTCTTCATGTTGCTAAGCCGCCATCCATGGCTTGTTATTTGTTGGCAAGAAAGAAAAAGTTAGGTTGGGTTCCTTAAAAGAAACTTTATCACAGACGAAAAAGCTCTTTTCTAAGGCGTTGAATTGCTTTGCAGACGCTTGCTAAGCGTGCAAACTGTTTACAAAACAAGCAATTTGTATCATAATGTTCTGAAAAATATATCATATAACAGAACAGAAAGGAGAATATGGGAAAATAGTGCAATAATTTGCGGAAATATTTATATAAATTTTTACATCGTTTTAGATTTTTTTCCTTGACAAATTAAGCGACTAATCCTAAACTGAAAGTATGGACTTAAGAACTGTATTAACACCAGAAACCGTAGAGCTCCACTTGAAGGGAACTACTAAAGAAGAAATCATTGATGAACTGCTGGAGATTCTTGTAAAAGCAGGCAAAGTAACAGATAAGGCTGCTGCCAAAGAGTGCGTTTTGGATCGCGAGCGCAAGATGTCCACAGGCATGAAGCATGGAATTGCAATTCCGCACGGAAAGACGGATACAGTATCTGATTTGGTTGCCTGTATTGGTGTTTCTGACAAGGCTGTTGACTTTGACAGCTTGGATCAGGAGCCATGCCGTATCTTTATCATGACTTTGTCTCCGGTAAACAAGACTGGTCCCCACCTTCAGTTCTTGGCAGAAGTAAGCCTTTTGTTTAAGTCTGCCGACAAGCGTGCCCAGATTCTGAACACCCAGGACAAGGCAGAAGTTGTTAAGATTTTAACAGAATAGAATCATATTCTATACGCTTCTATAGCAAGACTCCCTTGGCAACAGGGGAGTTTTTTTTTGTCTCTTATATTTTCTCCAAGGGTTGTAGAAACCAAGTGTATTTTCCAATAATTGTAATGTAAAAAAAAATATGTTAACATTTGCATTTACTACTTTTCATTAAGGTTTGCACTTGACTTCTGCAGGGGCTTTTTTTTTCTCTGCAAAAGTGTATAATCTTTGCCATGAAACTTGAACCGCTTTTTAAAAGTAAAGACAACAGCCTCTTTGCCATAGACGGAACTGCCGTTTCCACGGAAAACTGTACCCCGCTTAGCGCAAAAGACCTCACTGCATCTTCACAGCTGCCGGCAGACAACAAAAGTCCGCTGCTTGTTAGCATTTCCTGGGAAGAGATAGGCCTTGACGAAACAAGCTACAACGAAGAGCTTTTGGCAAACCTTAGGGACTTTCTAAAAGTGCTGGATGAAGAAAACCGCTTTGCAATCATAGTTCCAGAAGCCGGAAAATCTGGCCTTACCGCTGCCCAAAAAGACAACTTTACCGCCAGCTGCAAGCACTGCGCCCGCCGCATAAAGGACTGCAAAAGCGTTATTGGCTTTGCAATCCCGGAAGAAGCAGATGCCGCAACATTCATGGAAGAACTAAGCCAAAAACACGCCCACTACATCTACTTCAGCAAGAACGCCTCGGTCTTGGGAAATTCTTCTATAGTAAAAATTTAGACAAGGAAGTACACGCTAAAGAAGTGCAGCACGCTTGCCGCAAGCGAAAAGAGGTGGAACATTGAATGTGTCCACTTGAATTTCCGCAGGATAAAGAAGCCGCAGCCAAGGGAATAAACAATCGCACCTGCGAGCATAAAGTTCTGGCTTCTTTGCGTAACCTCTATCTGCCCGCAAAGCACCGCCGCAACTAAAATCCATCCAATCAAGAAGTATGTAAAGAAAGAAAAAGTCCTAAGCTTGGAGCCAAATACGGAATAAAGAGCAATAAGGACTGCCGTAACAGCCCATATTGTGGCAATCAGCATGCCAGTATGGCTCTTTGTACCCAGAAGCAGGAAAGGTGTATATGTACCCGCCAGCATAAGATAAATTGCATCGTGGTCCAAAATAGAAAAGACTTTCCTTGCCCCATAGGGGGTGAGCGCATGGTAGAGCGTAGACATTGTGTATGTTATAAAAAGCATTGAACCAAAAATCACAAAGCTTGCCACGCAAGAAGACCTGTCCATTCCAGCCGGGGCGTAAAAATAGGCCCTGACCGCAAGAAGCACTATAGCCGCTATGCTAAGACCAGCCGCAATTCCGTGGATTATGGAATTGGAAATTTCCTCTCCAACTGTAAAAGGCCTCGGTTGTTTTGCGTAATATGCAAGACGGGCGTTGCGCCGCTGAATCCTGAGCGTTCTTTTGTGCTGCTTTTCGGAATCTTTTTCCTGCTGCCTTTCCGGATTTGCCGCATACTGAATCTTTATGTCGTGAATTTTTTCCTTAGCCTGCTTTTTTATAGTCTTAATGGCATACTTTTTCTTTGCCTTTATAGATTTTCGTGAAATTCTTTTTGAGATGTCAGCCATAGAGATGCCTCCTTTTTTCTCAATTATGCCACACAAAGTTTAATAAATCAATCTCATATTTTCACTCTTACCGACCTGGAAAAGTATCGTAGAAATATAGTTTTATATTTTTTCTAGTTATAAACCAATTCGGAAATCAGTTTTGGGCGCAACGGGAAGAAAAATATGGATGAAAATCCATTTGCGTGGAGCGACCGAAGGGAGTCAGAGTCCTATTACCACGCACGTGGTTGTTGCAAACAACCCACTGGATTCTTCAGCCAGATTTTTCTGGTAGTGGAGCCCAAAACTGATTTCCGACACCGCGGGTTTTCAGCCGTATTTGCCTTCCGCTGCACACAAAACTTATTTCCTGTTTCAATTTATGCTTTTTGAAATCTCTAAACTGTATAAATATTTATACCGATAAGAAGATTATGCGTAAAATATTCATTAAAATCGGCTTAATTCTAAGTGCAAATATTTGTATTGCCCAGGGCAATTATCTATATAAAATTCCAGAAGCATCTGAACTTGCAAAGATAAAATCCAAGGAAGAAGTTGTTTCTACCTCCAAAAACCTGATTGTCGGTACGGACACAGGCATCTACAAAGTTTCTTCCAGGGGAGCAAGCAATGCTGTTTGGACGGGCGGAAATGTTACCCAGATAGTCCACACTGATGTTACCGACCAAGACGGAAACCTTCAGGACAAATGGTATTTCGTCACTTCAAAGGGAATAATTTCTTCAATAAATTTGCTTGATTTTGCCGAATGCAACAATGGCTTGCCCTTCCTTACGCTAAAAAAATACGACGGAAAAACAAAGTCCCTTTACAAGCAGCCTGCCCTCTTAAAAGACCTTGCCGCAGACCCCTTTGACCCCAATATTCTTGTTACCGCAACAAAGGATGACGTCTACCTTACGCGCGACGGCGGCCAGACCTGGAAATCCATTTCTTCAACAAGCAAATACACAGCCGGAATAAAGGCGGTTGCTGCCTGCCACATGCCTGTCTACGAAAAGGACGGCAGTATTTCCGGCACGGAACTCGTTGTTTTCATGTCACATTCAATCTACGGATTCAGCTACTACCGCGCAGATGCAAAGAAACCTGCATGGACGGATGTTTCCGCAGGCTTTGTTGCCTTGCCAACATCAACCCCGGACGAAGTTAGCGACATTGTTCCCGTATTGTGCAAGACAAAAGACGGCAAAGTCTATGCAGACATTTATTGTGCCCAGAGCTTCTTGCCCAACATCTACCGCTTTGACTGGAAGGCCCGCAAGGCTGTAAAAGTCTATTCCGGTACAGAAAAAGCCGCTACAATCGACAGTCTTTGCCAGGCCAAGGACGGTCTCTTTTACGTAGGCGTTGGAAAATTCGGAAAGATTTCTCTTGGCACAAACGAAGCCTTGGATTCAGCAGACCAGACAAAATCCTGGAGAAACCTGCTCTATTCAGCCGGTGAAAATGTAAACACTGCATATATTCCGGAAGACTACACAGGAGTTTCTGCCCTCCAGTTTAACGAACTCTGGCTTTTAAAGCCTGACACATGCCGCAGTCCTTATTCAAAGATTGCGGACAATAAAAAAGCTGTATACTGCTCTGCATATTCTGTTAGAAACCTTCAGGGAATCAACCGTTACAGGGATCTTATCAAGAAGAACAAGTTGAACTGCCTTGTCGTAGAAATGAAAGACGACTCTGGAATGATTCACTTTGACCCAAAAAATCCAAACGTAAAGGCAAAGGATCCTGTTAGCCAGTACAAGATTAATTTTGATGAATTTGTTCCTGAATTCAAAAAGGACAATGTGTATCTTGTAGCCCGCGTCGTTGTCTTTAAGGACAAGAACCTTTCCCTCTACGGAAAAAAGCAGTACGCGGTTTGGAATGCCTCAACAGGCGCTCCCTGGATTGGCACAAGGGGTACGGAAGAAGTTAAGGATGCAGACGGTAACGTTACCGGAAGCAGAACCCTTTACTACGGCGAAAACTGGTGCGACCCATATTCAGAAGATGTTTGGGAATACAACGTTCAGATTGCAAAGGAACTTATTGAACGCGGCTTTGACGAGATTCAGTTTGACTACATCCGCTTCCCCACCGACGGCTTGAACTTGCGCCAGGCAAGCTACCGCTGGAAGGATGCAGGAATGGACAAGGAAAGTGCCCTTGTTTCCTTCCTCCGCTATGCCCGCGAAAACATAAATGCCCCTATAGGAATTGACATTTACGGTGCAAACGGCTGGTACCGCTCAAGCACAAGAACAGGCCAGGACGTAGAGCTTATGAGCGACTATGTTGACGTAATCTGCCCCATGTTCTATCCTTCACACTTTGAGCAGAACTTTATGGAATATGCACCTGTTACGGAACGCCCCTACAGAATTTATTTCTACGGCAGCTACCGCAATACAGTAATTGGCCGCAACAAAATAATCGTGCGCCCTTGGGTTCAGGCATTCTATCTTGGCGTGCGCTATGACTACAAGTATTACGATGCAAACTACGTTAAGCGCGAAATCTTTGGAACACGCGACGGTTTGGACCGCGGCTACATGTACTGGAACAACAGCGGCCGCTACCAGGACATCTTCCCCGATCCGGGTGATAGCGATTCCCCCTGGAAGTCAAGCGAAGCAACGGTTCATCAGGCAACCCCAGCATTCAGCACAGCTGGAATAAAAGCAGAGAAGGAAGCAGAACAAGAGGCTCAGGGCGAAAAGACAGAAGTTAAGTCTGAGCAAAAAGAGCAGGACAAGCCCGCAAAAGCAGAGGAGCCTTCCGCAAAGCTTAACAAAAAGAAAGCTCCCGCTTACGGCAAAGAACATGACGAAAAGATAATATCCATTCTGGATACTGTTTTGAATCAGGAATGGGAACAGGGTCGCTACAGCAACTCTTCATCCGATTCAGTTCATAAAGGAAACTATTAGTGACAAACTTGGGCTATACCCCCGAGGAAGCTATTGCGGCAATTGCAACACCGCTTTCCCCAGGAGCAATCGGCATTGTGCGCACAAGCGGGAAGGGGTGCATTCAGCTTGTAGCAAAAATATTTTCCCGCCCCAATGCCCTGCTTGCTTCATCCCCAAATTCCCTTGTCTACGGCTGGCTTCTTGACGGCACATCCAAGATAGACGAAGTGATGCTGGGCGTCTACAAAAGCCCAAAATCTTTTACAGGCGAAGACATGGTGGAAGTCTACTGTCACGGCGGAGTTTCCGTTGTAAAGGCTGTGCTTTCCCTGCTTTTAAAAAACGGATTCCGTCAGGCAGAGCGCGGTGAATTCACTTTTCGGGCCTACATAAACGGCAAGACCGATTTAACAAAGGCAGAAGCCGTAAAGGAAATCATAGACAGCAAAACTGACGGTTCTCGCGGAAGGGCTGCCGGCCGCCTTGCAGGAAACCTCTTTGCAGAAATTGATTCAATCAAAAAGCTGATTGTAGACACCTTGGCCGCCATAGAAGTTCAGATTGAATACCCGGAAGACGAAGAAAACATATCCGACACTTTTGACGAAACAAATTTGCGTAAAGCCGTAAAAAGGTTGCGCACACTTTCTGAATCTTGGAAAAGCGAAAAACTTTATCAGGACGGTGCAAGGCTTGTCTTGTGCGGAAAAACCAATGCCGGAAAGTCAAGCCTCTTTAATTCCCTCTTAAAAGAAGACAGGGCAATCGTAAGCGACATAGAAGGAACCACCCGCGACTGGCTTGAAAGCTGGGCAGACTTTGAAGGAATCCCTGCACGCCTTTTTGACACGGCAGGCCTCCGCAATACGGAAGACAAAATAGAAGCCACCGGTGTTGAGCTTACAAAAGACTTGTCCAGCGAGGCAGACGTAATTTTATATCTGGCAGATTCCACCAAGGAATTTGGAAAAGAAGACATTGACTTTATAAAGAGCCGCAAGGGAAGACCCGTCATTTTGGTTTGGAACAAGTGCGACTGTGAAGGTTCAAACCCCTTGCCAACCAATCCCCTTCCCGGCGAAAGCGATGCCCTTTGGCAGAAAGCCGTTTGCGTCTCTGCAAAAAAAGGAAGCGGAATAGCAGACCTTGTTTCTGCCGTAAAAGAAATACTTGTAAACCTTGCCGGAAAAGACAGCGGAATGCAGGCAGGCCTTGGCAGTGAGCGTCAGAAGGAATCTGTTGCGGAAGCCCTTGAACGCGTGGAACATTCACTTACCGTTGCAAAAGAAGGATATTCAATGGATGCTGTTGTTCAGGACTTGGAAGACAGCCTTGATTCTCTTGGAGAAGTTACCGGGGAAGTTACGCCGGATGATGTTCTTGGTTCAATTTTTTCCCATTTCTGCGTAGGAAAATAAAAGCCAAAGTTTTTGTTGAGGGGGAATGTTCATGCCAAAAATAATCGATTTTTCTGCACCCGAAGATGAATTTGAGTCAATCCTTGATATGGAAGACGAAATGGAATTCCAGCCAGCCCCAGAACTGGACATGCCCTTTTCAAAAAAACTATTGGACGAACTTAACACAGTGGGATTCAAAGTCTTTGTTGAATACTACAAGGATTTTTCCGACCCAGATAGCGACGAGGCTTACATAATGCAGCTTATGAGCGCAAAAGAAACCTATGAAGAATCTGTTTGCCAAGAAAAGATTGCTGCCGCAAAAAGCATTATTGCCCAGGGTTTAGGGCGTGAAGCTTTGCAAATTATCCTTTGCTCAAACAAGGTTGATTCAAAGACGGTTCAGCTGGCAGAGATTCTTCTTCAGGAAGAATGACCGCTAGCTTTTTTGCACCGCTATCTTGTTAAAGTCCAGGGGTCAGACTCCTTGTTCCCTTTTTCAAGTCTATGTCCAAAGACAATCCGTCATCATCATAAAGCTCGTAGCAAGTTCCGTCGCCCGCAAAGGCAAAGTTTTTTGAGTCAAGCTTTTCCGTACATGGTGCAGGTTTGCAAAGTGGCACAAGCTTTTTTGAGCGAACAAAGAAGACGACTGTTTCCACAGGCACGTTTATAAAGTGGTCGCCTTTTGCAAGAAGCTCTTGCTCAAACTTTCCGCCGCACCAAGTTACCATAGTCATGTCTTCTGGAAGGTAAACATAGCGTCCCCTTGCGTTCTGGGTGTAAACAGGTGCAATCATTATGCCTTCGCCAACAAGAAGCTGGTCTTCGCAGTTTATTGCCCTGTCGTCTTCTGCCCACTCAAATGCCAGTGGCTTAATATACATTCCGCCTGTAATGGCAGCCTTTACAAATTCACTGTAGATATAGGGTACAAGGGCATAGCGCAAATCCATGACACTCTTGAAGTCTTCCACGCCTTCAAACCGGTAGGCCTCCTGTTGCCTGCCACCCAAAGCACAGTGGTTCCTCATAAGTGGGGTAAAGCAGCCCAAGGCAAGCCAGCGCAAAAGAAGGTCACGGCTTGTGTCGCAGCCAAAACCGCCTATGTCTGCCCCGCTGTACAAAAAGCCTGCCATGTTAAGACCAGGCAGCATTTTTATTTCCTGCAGCAAGTCACACCAGAGGGACTTGTTGTCTCCAGTCCAAATGCCTCCGTAGCGGTGGGAACCTATGCAGGATGCGCGGCTGTACAAGAGGAAGCGTTTTTGGGGACAAGCTTTTTTTAGCCCCAGAGCCGCAGCCCGAGTCATAAAAGAGCCGTAAATGTTGTGGATTTTGTCATGGCGCATTTTTTTTGTCTCGCCAGAAGAGTCAGTTACTTGGTGGTAGAAGCGCTCATAGTCATCTCGCCTGTTAAAAGTTGAACAGCTTGAATCTTTAAAGTCAAAGAATGAATTTATGTCCAAATCTTTTCCGCTGTATTCCTTTATCTTGTCAAAGGCATTTTTTAGGCTTTCACTTGAATAGAACATAGCAGGTTCATTCATGTCGTTCCAAAAGCCTTCAATTCCCATGTCCGTAAGAACTTTGTATTTTGAGCCAAACCAGTTGCTTGCTTCTTTTTTGCAAAAGTCGGTAAAGTGGGAAGCTCCGGGCCAAACTCCTGCGGTAAAGACAGAACCGTCCTCTTTTTTGCAGAAGTACCCCTTTGCAATTCCCTCTTCGTAAACATCGTATCCCTTTTGTGCTTTAACTCCAGCATCAATAATCGGAACAAGGCGGATTCCTTCTTTCTTCAAATCATCAGAAAGTTTTTTCAAGTCCGGGAACTTTTTTTTATCAACGGTAAAATCCTTATAGTCCTGCATGTAGTCAATGTCAAGGCAAATCATGTCCAATGGAAGAAAAGCCTCCCTGTGCCTTTTTGCAACCTCAAGAACGTCTTCTTCTGTCTTGTAGCCCCAGCGGCTTTGCTGGAAGCCGAATGCCCACTTTGGCGGAATGTAGCTCTGCCCAATAAGTGTGCGGAACTGCCGCGTAATGTCGTCAAGTGCGGATTCCTTGCGCTCTGTTTTGCAAGAGTCAGCGTAGATTACGTAAAGGTCAAGCCCTGTGTCCTTTGTGCTAACATTCATCACTCCGCTCTTTGTCCAGTCAATGTCAAAGGTAATTTCAGAAGCGGTGTCAAAAAAAAGACCGAATGTTTTTATCCTGCTGAACACAATAAGAAAATTGTGGGCGCCGTACATTGAATGAGTTGATTCATCCTGATTTGGAACGTCGGAGCAGAAGCTTGTGTAGGAAAAGCCCCGCTTGTTCATGCCACGCATGTTTTCCCCAAGACCAAAGACCACAGCGTCTTTTTCAAGCTCGTATTCCCATTCAAAGGGCCAGTCGCTTTTTACCTTTCCAAGATTCAATTGCGCGCAAGGCAAGGAGCGCATCTTGTTTACTACCGCATCTGTCTCTATGTTTTGTCCAAAGGAATATTTTTCAATCATAATATGATTATATTATCAAAAATTCAATCTGAAAAGCGACAAAATTGCCTTTGTATATAACTTTAGTATTGCATTACAAAAATACGCATGATATAATTCTTATAAAATATGAAGAAAGTATTAATAAACGAATATTCAGCCTATCCTCAGAAAAAATTCGGTGAAAGCAAAGAAGAAACCGTAAAGCGCGGAACCGACTTGTTTCCGCTAAAATATTACCTTAACAATACCGTTGACCCTCATTACGACTTGCCCATCCACTGGCATTCCGACTTTGAGCTTATCCATATAATTTCCGGCGAATACACTTTCTTTGTAGAAGGGGCGGAACACATCTTGCAAAAGGGAGACTCCTGCTTTATTCCCGGCAACATCCTGCACGGAGACGGAGCAAAAAAAGGCAATGCCCTGTATGAATCGGTTGTCTTTAGCATAGACTTAATCCGCCAGCATTCCTACTTGCCCGACAATTTTATTGGCGACATTTTAAGCGGAACAATCAAGCTGGAAAATGTAATCCCTGCAACAAATGCGGAGATGAAGGCCTGCATAGAAAATTTGTTTGACGTTCTAAAAGTAAATCCCGACGGTACGGAACTTTTGGCTTCCGGCTACCTTTTGCTTTTGCTTGGACAATACAAAAAGCAGCACCTCTTTACCACAAAGAACGTAATTTCAAATTTAAAGAAGCGCCAGTCCGAGCAGATGGAATGCGTAATAAATTACATCCGCAACAATTACAACAAGGATCTTTCCCTTGACGAAATGGCAGAACAGGCAAACCTTTCGCCAAAATATTTTTGCCGCGTCTTTAAAGACATTACAGGCCGTTCCCCGATTGAATACCTTAACTGGTTCCGCATAAACAGGGCTTGCTCAAGGCTAAGGGAATCTTCCGACAAGCTAAATTCCATTGCGCTTGACTGCGGTTTTAACGACTTTAGCTACTTTATAAAAATATTTAAAAAGTACCGAAAGATGACGCCTCTAAAATACCGCAACATGGGTGCCGTGCAGGAAACAGATTCCGAGCAAAGTTCCCAAGAAAGCACTTCTTAATTTTTTCTTTTTTTCTTTTGGACGATGCTTGCTTTGTTTTACCTTACATTCTTGGGCTAATTCGACTGTCAGTTTTTGGTGTTACCGCCGTTCCGGGGTTCCGGCTTTCGCCTCCATTGCCTGGGGTTCGACAAGCTCACCCACCACGGCAACGCTTCGCGCCCCTCCATGGCGGCGTAGGCTATTGTATTTATTTTTTGTTCAAGATTTTTGTTTTTTCCGTAACGCCGTAAGCGGGTGCATCTTCTGTTCCGCGCAATTCAGGCTCTTCCAGGGTAATCTTGTCGTAGCGGGACAGGCCAAAGAAGCCTATTTCTTTTGCATGGCGGTCGTCCTTTTTTGCAGAAAAGGCAATGCGTCTGCTTCCGTTGCACAAGAGAAGTCTTACCCGGCCGGACTTGTTAAGCATGGGGTCGGAAACCACGCAATATTCATTTGGCAAATCCGTCTGCAAAGTGTGTGTTTCTTTACAAAGTCCTTCTACATTTTTTTGGAATGCAAAGAAAGTCATCTTAACGGAAGTCCTGTCCAATTTAGCAAGACGTGCAAGAGTTGCAACTGGTTCCACAGGCTTCCATTGAATTTCTGCATGGCATGTTTGGTTTTCCCCGGCCTTTAGAGCAGGGCATTCTGTTTGAAAAGAAGTGCAGGGGCAGGGTGCCAAAAGGGTCAAATTGCTTTTTACAAGAAAATCCCTAAGTCCAATAAGGGAGCGACTTGTTTTTAAAAGGGCAGGTTCGCACAAAAGCAATATTCCTCCCTCATTCAGCAAAGAGGAAAGTTCAAGAAGAAGCCCTTCTTTTTTTTGCAAAGAATCCGCCTTGTCTTTCCAAAGCTCGTTAAGCGAATGGCTTGCAACTATTATGTCGTACTTTTTTTTCGGCAACGAAAAATCCATCTGCTCAAGGTTAAGGGTCTTGCAGCTTGTGCTAACATTTTCCTTGTAATCATATTCAAATATTTTTTTTGCCAAGTCCAAAGCCCTGCTGCTTGAATCAAAGAGGTCAAGGTTTATTTGTAAGTTTGCATTTGCCTTTAAAGCACAGTCGGTTAGAGCGCAAGATGCTGGTCCCGGCCCTGAACCAATATCCAGAATGTTAAGCTCATTTTTTTCTGCTAGAAGTTTAAATGCATTAGAAAAATAATTTGTACAGCAGGAAATCTGCGTGTAGGAGACTGGCCAGTAGTAAAGAAGGTATGCCCCCAAAAGATTTTTGTCCTGCATGTAGCCAGCCCCTGCAAGCTGCCTGTCTCCGGTAAGTCCCCGCTGAAGGTTTAAAAGCGCCTTGCTAACAGAAGCTGCCTCTTGTGCAGAAAGAGCAGAAGCATTTCTGTTGGAGCGCCAGAGCCTTAGCAAAGTGGGTATGTGAAGCTTTACCATTCCTTTTAAATCTCGTCTGGGCTAACCGTGTAAACAGAACCGCAGTTGCGGCATGTAAGGGTTATGTCTTCTCCCTTTGCCTTTATGTCTGCAATTTCTTCTTTGGGAAGAGCCTTTAAGTGCTTAATAAAAGTTTCCTTTGTGCAAGGGCAGTCATAGACAATGCTTCTGTGCAGGGCAACGACCGGGTTCAAGTCTGCATAAAGTTCATGAACAAGTTCCTCTGCGGACTTTCCCCTGCTGAACCAAGTGCCCAGTGATGGTGAGCGGTTGAATGATTTTTCTAGCGAAGAAATAAGCTCTTCGTCTTCGTCATTGTCGGAAGATGAATTTATTTGCGCTCCAAGATTCTGCTTTCCGTCGGATGAATGTCCGCCTGTCTTTGGCATTACCTGAATAAAAATTCCACCGGCACCAATAACACGTCCGGCCTTGTCCATCTGGATGGAAGTTGTAAGGGCTGATTTTAGCTGCTCGCTGCGGTCAAAATAAAAAACAAGGTCGTCTGCAATATTGCCCGTCGTGTTTACGGAACTTGTCTGCGGATACTTGTCTCCAGGCCTTGCAGTCTGAATGGTCATGTAGCCTTCGCCGCCAAGGAAGGGCTTTAAGTCCCAGCTTTCAAGCGGCTTTTCCACGGGAATGTGGTCTTCAAAAAGGTAGCTTCTTACCCAGCCGGTAGAGTCAGCCTCCACATTAAAACCTTTTGCAACGGATTCTTCAACATCGTAGCGCCAGCTCAAATGCTCGCGTCCCTTCATTACTGCAGGAATCAAAAGTGCGCCGCAAAGGGATGCCTGTCCCAAAATGTAGGTTTCAAGAATGCCAGTATTGTGCTGGGCACGCATTGTGTTAACAAAATGGGTTCCTGCAAAAACAGCGCCGCGAACACGTCCGTTTGCCATAGTAAAATGAATCATGTCGTCCGCAGGAAGCGCTTCCAGATATTCCAATAGTTCCTTGTCTTGAATTTGAGCCTTAATCATAGCGCTAATATAGTATATTTTTTGCTTAATGGCAAATGGTGGTGGTCAAGGTTGTTATATTAGTGTAGAATGAACTTGTGCTTGGTCTTACCAAAAGGGGGCGTTATGATAAAGAAAATTTTTGCAACAATTGCTTGTGCCGCAATGCTTACAGCTGCCGTTAGTGCTCAAAAGGAATACGATGTGAATCTTTTTCCAGAATATTGGGGCGGTGTGTCGTCGATCAAACTTGAATCTGACTGCATAATGGAAGGCGGTGATTTTAACAAGGACGGATTCAGTGACCTTATTGTTATAGCTACGCCAAAGGATCCAGATTTTATGCGTACCCGCGAGGACGGCTATGTTTACAATTTTAACAAGCCTGTGATGGCAATATTTTTAGGTCAGGAGAATGACAGGTACAAGCTTTTTAAGGAATACAAAAATACAATTCCTGGTAATGACGAAGAAAATGAAGACTGCTTTCATGAAACAGAAATATCAGTGAGCAAGAAGGGTGTTATAACAATTTCTGTGGGTGAATTTTATTCAGCGGGAAGTTCCGACTCTCCCAAGACAGAATATTTGTTCCGCTTTCAAAAAGGAGACTTCTTTTTAATAGGAAAGAACTACGGGTCTTTTTCGCGCTATTCCGGTGATGCCCAAAAGGTGAGCGAAAATTACCTTGCCCGCAAAAAACAGACCGTTACCTATAATATGTTTGACGACTCTGTTCCAGAAAAAGAGACTTGGACAAAACTGCCCTCTGCTCCGCTTGTTAAGTTGGGCGAAAAGCTTCTTACCGCTTATGATGAATGAGAGGCTTTGTGCATGCATCCACAATGTCTCCAATCCACTGCCAGTAGGTGGCGTTTTTTCTGTTGTCGGGGTAACGGCTGGAAAAAGTTATTACAAGATTTTTCTCTGGAATTACGGCTATAACCTGTTCACCCCAGCCGTGAGCAAAAAAGCCGCGTACTTGTTCCTTTCCAAACCAGCGAATCCACCACTGGTAGCCATAACGCGCCTGCCCCGGAGTTTGAATTTTTGTTGATTCATCTATCCAGCTTTGGGGGACAATTTGCGAACCTTCCCACATTCCCTTGTTCAAGTACAAAAGTCCAAAGCGGGCCATGTCTCTTGCGGTAAGGTAAAGTCCGTTTCCACCGTCGCTTATTTTATTGGGGTCGCTTTCAAAATAGGCGGAATCCAAACCAAGTGGCTTGAATAAAACTTCCCTTCCGTATTCGTCCAAAGTTTTTTTTGTAGTCTTCTGAATTATTGCGCTAAGCAAATGCGTGTTCCCGGTTGAATATTCAAAGACTTTTCCCGGTGCGTAAGAAAGAGGCCTTTTAAACAAAAAGTCTATCCAGTCACCGCAGCTTCTCCACTGAGCCCATAATGAAGAATCCGTAGAAGCCAAGCCCGATGTGTTTTTTAACAAGTCGCGTATGGTGATTTTTTTAAAGCGTGAGTCGCTTTTGTCTTTTAGCTCCGGAAAGTAATTTATTATTGGGTCGTCAA
This sequence comes from Treponema sp. UBA6988, assembly GCA_002448445.1. GTDB lineage: Bacteria > Spirochaetota > Spirochaetia > Treponematales > Treponemataceae > Treponema_D. The sequence continues at coordinate 107,379 of DJYC01000080.1, read as the reverse complement.
GATTAAAATATTCCTGCTTGATTGCTATTCCAACAATAGTGCCTGTAACGCTCTTTGAAACAGAGTGCATGGGAAACAAGCTTTCCTTACTGTAGCCGCTCTTGTAATATTCGCTTACAATTGCGCCGTCTTTAACAATGATGCAGGAAGTAACTTCTGTAGGAAGTAGCGCCTTGTTGAATGCCTCAATCTTTTTTGCATCCAAGCCCGCTTCTTTTAATTCCTTGCTTTTCCAAACAAACTCCGTCTTTGCCCCCGCCACCTGAGCAAAGCCCTGCTCCGCGGTAATAATTGCGGCTGCTAAAAGAGGCAGAATAAATTTTTTTATAGGGGTTCGCTGCATTTTTATATACCAAGCCATGTATTTAATGGTAGCATTTTTTATATGGTAAGAACAATCCCAATGTTGTATTTTTATTTGTCAGATTTTCTTCTGTTGCATTCCCTGCATAGCATTTGGCAGTTGTCTAAATTTGTCTTTCCGCCTTATCTTTCAATTTCTTTTATATAGTCGATGAACTTTTTTACAGTCCAAATATCATTTTGATATTTTTCAGGATATGTTTTTATATATTTTTCTGAAACAACCAAGACAACTTTTTCACTTTTCATTTCTTCCAACTGTGCAGAAGAAATTCCTTGTTGAAGCGTACATAAGAATTTATTTTTAGAACGCAATCGGTCCGCTTCATTCAATACTTGTCTCCAACGGTCTTTGCAGGTTGTTTTATACCACATAACTTAAAAGTCCTCTTCCATAGCATCATTTTCATCCACAAATATTGTCTGCTCTCTTCCACAGCAAATTGTAGATACTTCATAATTTATATCCGGATAACCAACTCCTGCATAATTGACGAACTTGATTTTAGCATGATGTGTACATTGTTCAATATCGCAATACCAAAAAATTGTATCACCTATCTTAAATCTTGACTCCATAACAACCTCCTTATCTTTTAAATATATAATCTCTGTGCCATTCCAAGAATTTGGTGTTGATATTATATTTCATTGGTTCAATCAGTTTTTTGCCCTCAATTGGTGCAAAATAAGCAGAATAGTATTCTTTTTCAATATTTGATTTTAACTTTGTTGATAACAAAACTTTTCTGTCATTTGAAAAACTTATGAGTCCAATATCAAAAGCTTTATCATATAATGATGATAAACATATTCCATTTTCCGGGTTTAATCGTTCTTTTTCATTTTCTGACCATGGAATAATATGACTTGCAACTAAAAGTTCTGGCAAATCTATTCCTGTCAATGCACATTTACAGTCATAATTAGCAAGAACAATTTGACGAAATATATTTTGGTTTACACGGGTTTTTACATGCCGGATTTTTGTTTCACCAGTTAGCCCTTGAGGAATATCTTTTATTACTGCCTCATATTTTTTTTCAATTGTTGTCCCTTCTTTAAGAGCAAGAATTTTTTCACTTTCGAAAAGCAATTTTTCCCTATCATTAATAAATTCATTCCAGTATTCTTCACATTTTTTTCCACCATGACTCATACCTGATATACCACGTTTTTTCAAAATCGGGTCAAAAGAAGCAAAGTTAACCAACCTAAGAGCGACGGCATTTGGTGTACGCCCTATAATTTTTGCCATGTGAATGACATCTGGATTTTTTGCATCCATTTTTCCAAATGGCATTTTCAAATATAAATTAAGTACTAATATCATTTCTTCTCTTGTCCAAAGGTCTCTCATTACTTTGCCCCTTATAAGTACGATTTAATAAATTTTGCAACAGCACAATGTAAAGGAACTACACTTGAATTAGCAAATAACATATACGCTCTTGTGTCTGACACTGGAATTATATAATCATCTGGATATCCCATCAACCTTGCACATTCACGAGGAGTCAATCTTCTTGGATTTTTGTTTTCACCTTGATAAACTAAAATCTCAGAACCATCCTTGTAGTATCTTGCAGGCAAAGTTCTTGCAATATCATCGGGTTTTACCAGACCATACCCGAAGCCATTTCCCATTGAGCGGTGCTTTTGTGCATAAGCCTGTAAGTAAGCCCACAGTTTATCTGTTAATGTGTATTTATCTAAGACTTTATTGTTCTCAAAATCGAAGTATTTATCTCCGTCCTGGATTAATTTTGGTTCTGTTCCATCTGTTTTATGCAAGATTGTTGACAGCTTTATTTCTCCTTTTGGAGGAAGCACCATATCATCTAGTGAAAATTTTATTTTATCACGGAAACCAACTATAACGATTCTTTCTCTATGTTGAGGTACCCAGCTTTGTCCGTCAATTATTTTATAATCGCAAGTATAGCCTAAATCTTTTGTAAGCGTTTCCCAAATTACTTCAAAAGTGTGTCCTTTGTCATGAGATTTTAAGTTTTTTACATTTTCCAGAACAAAAACTTTTGGCTGTTTTTCTTTTATGATTCTTGCAACGTCAAAGAACAAAGTACCCTGGGTTTTGTCTTCAAAACCTGTCGGTTTGCCCAATGATTTCTTTTTTGAAACACCTGCAATGGAAAAAGGCTGACACGGAAAACCTGCAAGAAGGACATCGTGATCGGGAATGTCTGCGGCATTCACTTTTGTTATGTCACCATTAATTTGATGTTTTGACGGATAATTGTTGCTATAAGTTTTTTGTGCATATTCGTCCCATTCTGATGTATAAAGACATTTTCCGCCAGCTTGCTCAAATCCTTTGCGAATACCTCCAATTCCTGCAAACAAATCAATGAATGTAAAATCTCCTTGTCGTTCATCATTGTCTTGTGCGGAGATTTTGCGGGAGAGCATATTTACAAGTCTGTCGGCTATAAAACTTTTTGGTTCAACGCTGCCGTTCATCCATCGATGGATTGTGCTTTGATTTACTTGGAATTCTGTTGCAATATCTGCAATAGAATAAAATTGTGTAACTTGTGAAAGTAATTCTGATATTGAGCCTTGAACGAATGTTTGTTGCATAATTTCCCCTTCTTATATATTTGGGATATATAATTGCATTATGCAATATTTATTCCCCATTGTCAATTGTACGAATACTCCAAAAAAAACGGTTCTGTAAGCCGTAACAATCATTTCTATGAAAATCTTAGCCTTATGAATAGCGGCGTTTCTATTACAAAGCAAGCACGGCCGGGATTGGAGGGGCGCACGGAGTGCGTTGCGGAGCAATGGAGCGGGGAGGGACCCGCGGAACCCCGGAAAGCCCTTAGCAAGAAAAAGTGCCGCAGGAAGAAGATAAAAGACTTCAAAAAAAAATCATTTAGTTTTATCATGATTTAAAACAGGAACCTGGAGGATTTATGAAAATTTCTAAGGGAATGATAATTTTGGGAGCGCTTGTTGCTTTTTTGGTGGTAACAGGAGTTAAGGTTAAGAATGGCACTAAGGCTTTGAACAAGAACATCCTTAAAAATACGGTCATTGTTTCTGACGGAAAGGTTGATTCTGCCAATGAAGGAAAGCTGGTGCTTGTTGCGGGGAAGATTGCTTTTGATTCAAAGATTTCTTTTGATGAGCTGGATGAGCCGCTGAACACTTTTAAGGCAAAGAGAACTGTAAGGGAATTTTATTCATATCAGAAGAAGGGAGAAACGCATTATGACTGGAAGGAGCGTACTGAGCAAAAAGCGGGTGCATCTTCCGGGCTGGACAGTCTTTATTCGGTGGAAAAAACGGTAACGCCCCATGTTGGCGATTTTGTTCTTGATGCAAAGGGGCTTGAGCTAGTTAAGGCTGGCGCTGAGTATACCAAGCAGAAAACTGTTTGCGGCCTTAAGCATGATGAATTTTACTACGGCCCAATTACAGAGGTTGCAAAGGAAGGAGACCTGAACCTTAAGTACAATTATTATGATGTTGAAAAATACCCCTATCTTTCGGTTTTGGCTGAGCAGAGGGGAAATTCCTTTAAGCCATTTATGCTTGGAAAGACGGAAGTTTATTATGTCTTTAACGGCAAGGTGGATTCTGCGGATGCCCTAAAAGACCAGCTTGATGAAAACGTAAAGAAAATTGGCAGTGCAAGGAGCGGATTCATTATTATGGTTTTGCTTATAGGCGTGGGGCTTATTTACAGCAGCAGGAAAAACAAGGCGGCAAAGGAAAAGAAAGAAGCTGATGCGCAATAGATAGGTGTGTATGCGTTTGGTAATGCCATTAACTTTGCGTCATTCTGAGCTTGACTCAGAATCTCAAATTATTATATTGAAGAGAGATGCCGAATCTAGTTCGGCATGACGGTTTTTTATGTTAATGGCATTTACGCTATTATTTGGCGGTTAAGCCCAGGGGTCTTCTGCGGCGGGTTTTCTTATGTCAGGCATAAGGAAGTTTTCCCACAGGAACCACTGGTCTCCCTTTTGGCGCAGTTTTACGCTTCTTTGGGAATCTGCCCCGGATGATGTAATCCAGAGCGTTACGTAGCCTTCCTGGTCATAGGAATGGGAATTTTCGGAAACCGTTACCGAGTAGGGCTTTGTGGGTTCGTAGTTGTTTTGCGGGGAAGTTCCTGCAAAGTAGCTTCTGGGCACATAGTATTTTCCAACCAGCCGGTCCTTAAGGAACTGCTTGTCATAATTGCTAAGTGGCTGGGGGCCTTTTAGCAAGTTGAGCATTTCGATGCAGTCGTCTACACTCTGCTCGTAGCGGCACAAAACTGCAACAACCAGGGCTGCAACTTCAAAGGGATCGGTAAGCTTTGCCTGCGGAAGAGCCTTAAGCTCTGCACAGTTCTGCGGCAGGCTGCTGAATGTAATTGTCTTTGACATAGGGCTGTCTCCTTAATTCTTATTATAACACAGGAATTTCTTTTGTCCTTTGATTTGCTGGCTGTGGTTTGCTTTATCCCACGGTCAAAACTATTGCATAGAAAAGGAAAAGTTCCAGCAAAACGTCTGCAATCAGGAGGATAATGTTCAGCTTTCTAAGTTTGCCCTTTGCGATTACTGCGGTGATTATGTCAGAAATCATGGCAAGTGGATTGAGAAAAAAAGAAAGGGGAAGGGCGAACGGCAAAAAAGGAGAGTCGCAAACACAGTCATTTAAGGGGTAGACAGTAAAGACCAGGCCCGTTATCAAAAAGGCCAGCGAAAAGATTGCATTTGTAAGCGAGAATATTTTGGATAATTTTTCTTTCATAACTTACCATAGTTTAGCTCAAAATTTGCCGTTTATAAAGCTCTGTGATGATGTCTTTGTGGCTTTTGGGGAGCGGAGTGGATCTTTCTCCTATAGAGCCTTGTTTTCTCCTATTTTGTATGTTAAAATAGGAGAAAGCCTAAGCCGTAGGAGAATAAAAATGCGGACTTTTGATTATTCAAAACTTCAAAACTGTACACTTGATACTGAAATCTTAGGATTTATTTCTAAAATAAGAGAATACAAAGGCCGGCAGGAACTTTTTGTACATCAAAAAAAAGACAAACTCGATAAACTGGTAGAAATTGCTAAAATTCAAAGTACAGAAAGCTCAAACAAAATTGAAGGTATTGTCACCACAGAATTACGAATCAAACAGCTCGTTGCTGATAAAACTACTCCCCGTAACCGTGACGAAAAAGAAATCATGGGCTACCGTGATGTTCTTAATATCATCCATGAAAATTTCGAATATATTCCTATCAGCTCAAATTATATTCTCCAGCTCCATAAGTATTTGTATCAATATGCAAGTCCTGATTTTGGAGGCAAATTCAAGAATGTTCAAAACTATATTGTTGCAACCATGCCGGACGGAAGCAGCCGAACGCTTTTTACACCATTAACGCCGGTTGAAACTCCAGAGGCTGTTCAAGAGCTTTGCGAAACTTTTAATCGTGCAATGGACTTAGGCGAAATAGAACCTTTGCTTTTAATTGCGAATTTCATCAAAGACTTTTTGTGCATACACCCCTTCAATGACGGAAATGGAAGAATGTCCAGGCTTTTAACAACGCTCTTGCTGTATCGTTCAGGATTTGTCGTATGCAAATATATAAGTCTTGAAAAGAAAATCGAAAAAACAAAAGACACTTATTACGATGTCCTTGAAGCTTCTTCTGAAAACTGGAACGAAAACACAAATGACAACACACCGTTTGTAAAATATCTTTTGGGAATAATCCTTTCCGCATACAGGGATTTTGAAGAACGGCTAAAGCTGATAGATGAAAAACTTTCCGCAACTGAAACCATCGAAAAAGTTATCAAAAACCGTATCGGAAAATTTACAAAGAGTGACATTCAGGAAGAATGCCCTGCCCTTGCCCGCCAGACTATCGAAAAAGCCATCAAAGGACTTTGTGATACAGGCAAAATAGAAAAGAAAGGCAGCGGACGAACAACCTACTATGTATGCAAAGATTTGTAACTAAGAAAAAAGAAAAAATCATTCAGTCGCTTACAGTGCGGCCACCCCATTCAATGGAGTGCTCTTTTTCGTGGGCTATGGTTTTGTCAAAGTCTGCTTGCGGCGAGCAGTTTTTTTCTATTTGAAGGGCGGTTTTGTGCAGGCGTTTTAGGCATTCGCTTTTGTCTTTGTAGCCCAGCTTGGATTTTTCTATGGAATCTCCCAGGATGCGGATTGATTCGTCGTAGATGTTTAGCGGTACCGGGAAGGGGTGTCCGTCTTTGCCTCCGTGCGCAAAGCTGAATCTTGCCGGGTCGCGGAATCGGGAGGGGGTTCCGTGGATTACTTCGCTTACAAGGGTTAGGGACTGAAGGGTTCTTGGGCCTAAGTTTTTGGTTAGGAGCAGGCTTTCAAAGTCTTTGGGCTGGCTTTCGTAGGCGGTTACAAGGACTGCACCAAGGCGCTTTAGGTCTACGTCTTCTGCCCTAACTTCGTGGTGGGCTGGCATGATGCAGTTGCGGCTATTTTCTATGATAAGCTGCGTGTCTTTGTAGGGGCTTTCTGCCAAGTCTTTTGCCCAGGCTTCTGCCCAGGCTTTTGCCCTATCTGCATCCGGGCTGTCTGCAAAGAGGGTAAGCTGTTTTTCTTCTTGAAAGTCTTTTGGGGCTTTTAGGCGCAATATGTCCGAGGCTTCTTTTAAGATGATTCGCGGTTCGTCTTTTGCAAGGTTAAGGATTGACTCTCTTGTGTCTGCGGCATTTGCGTCGGTTAGGTTTAGGATTTGGCCTTCGTTTTCGCCTGTTACGCCTGAATGGGGTTCTTCTGTAAAAGACTTTAGGTTTTGCGAGCACCAGTGGTAGCGGCGGGCTTTTTTTTCTGCGGGGTTCATTCCCTGCTGGACAACTGCCCAGTCACCGTCTGCGCTAAGGATAAAGTTGTGCAGGTAAAGCTGGAATCCGTCTTGGACTGCGGTGTTATCTACTTTTGCGCATAGCTTGCTTGCCCGGATTAGGGGGGCTGCGTCTAGGCCTGTGTGCTCTCCCATGTATTCAAGCTGGCTGGGTGTTTCGCGGGAGTATTTGCCCCTTCCTCCGCATATAACAAGCCCAAATTCTTTTGCGCGGGCATTGATTCCCCTTTTTAGGGCATACATTACGCTTGTTGTGATTCCTGATGAATGCCAGTCCATGCCAAGGACAGCTCCAAGGCTCTGGAACCAGAGGGGGTCGCTTAGTCGGCGCAGTACTTCTTTGCGGCCGTATTCAATAAGAAGTGCTTCTATGATTTGAGTTCCCAAGTCACGCATTCTGTCTGCAAGCCACTTGGGAACTGTTCCGGTGTGCAGGGGTAAGTCTGCATACCCTGTTTTTTTTGGCATTATTTGTCGCGGCAGCTCTGGTAGTAGACGAACCAGTAGCCAAGTCCCAGAATTATTGCACCGCCAAAGATGTTTCCGAGCGTTACCGGGAGAAGGTTTTTGTAGAGGAATTTAAGTAGCAGGGCAAGGGCGCCTTCTACATCGTAGCCCATAAAGGAAACTGCACCAATGCTTTCGATTGGAATCTTGTATTCAATGGAAGAAAGGATTCCTGCCGGTACAAAGTACATGTTTGCAACGCAGTGTTCAAATCCGCAGAGTACAAAAAGCGAAACTGGAAGGAAGAGTGCCAGGACTTTTCCCGCAAGTTCATCCGCTGCAAAAGACACCCAGACCGCACCGCAGACCAGGACGTTGCAGAGGATACCCTTTATGAATGCATCCAGAAAGTCAAGGTTTACTTTGCTTACGGCTGTGGTTACAGCAACCTTTGCAAGCTCGCAGTTGTACATGTCAAAGACGTGGCCGTAAACAGCAAGGGCTGCAACTGCAACTCCGCCAATAAGGTTTCCAAGGTAAACAAAGAGCCAGTTGCGCAAGAGGCCTGAAAGGGTTGCCCGCTTTTCTAAGACAGAAACGATTATAAGGCAGTTACCGGTAAAAAGCTCTGCTCCGGCAACAAGGACAAGCATAAGTCCTATTGGGAAGACTGCTGCGCTAAGCATGCGCCCCAATGCAGCGGGCTGTACGCCGAATGCGGCTATTTGGCTTCCTATGGCACCAAAGGCAATGAATGCTCCGGCAAAAATGCCAAGAACGAGCATTTTTCCAAGCGGGAGTTTGGTTTTGGCCTCGGCAATGTCTGTGTAGTTATTTGTAATCGAAGCAGGTGAATTCATTTTTTATCTTCCCCCAAAATGGTCTTTGCTAAATAGTATACACCAAATTTAAGAATAAATCGAGTGTTTTTTGCATGCTTTCACAGAAATCTATTTTCATAAAATATGGTGACAGTTAATAAAAAGAAGCGCAACGGAAGCAAAATTTTTTTATTTTTCCTATGCTAAAAAGCCGGAAATCTCCCTTCGGGTACACCGTACGCACTTGCTACGGTGTATGTGTGTAGCGGAAGGCGAAGGCGGCTGAAAACCCGCATTGGAGCGGAACGTACCCGGCAGCGTAGCTTCAAGCCGCGTAGCGAGTTTAATTACCTATTCCGCGACACAGCGGGTTTTCAGACGGATTTGCCTGGGAGCGGAACACAAAATTGATTTCCGTGGCATGCCTTTATGGCCTTTATGCGTTCCAAGAGCGGCGGGTGGCTGTAGTTAAAGATGCTATATATAGCAGGAACTTGAATCTCGCTAAGGTTTTCCTTGTTCAGCTTGATTAGGGCAGAGACAAGTGCTTCTCTTTCGGCACAGGTGGTAACGGCAAATTTGTCCGCTTCAAATTCGTCGCGGCGGCTGAATGTGTTGGAGATAAGGCTAAAAATTGGCCCGAAGCCACCGAATATGAGCGAAAGCAGGTAGATTCCAATGTACTGCAAAGTGGCAGGAATGGACTTGCCTCCTTCAAAAAGGGCGGCTGTGCTGCCTGAAAAGCCCTTAACTTCAAAACCCTTAACTTCAAAGCCATTAAAGTCAATGTCCTTAAATCCAAAGCCTGAATAAAGTGACGGAATCTTTATTAAAAGCCAGGCTGCAAACAAAAACGCAAAAATCAGCGGGAACATAACGCACATGCGCTTTATGATGTGGTGCTTCTTAAAATGCCCCAGCTCGTGGCCAAGGACGGCTTCTATTTCGTCAGTGGTAAGCTGCTTTAGCAAAGTGTCGTAGAGGACTATGCGCTTGTTCTTGCCAAAGCCTGTAAAGTAGGCATTGCTGTGGGAACTGCGGCGGGATGCGTCCATTACGAATATGCCCGAAGCCTTAAAGCCGCATTTTTCCAGCAGGGCAAAAAGCCTTTCCCTTAGCTCTCCATCTTCCAGAGGGGTAAATTTGTTAAAGACAGGCGCAATCAAAACCGGGTAAATGTAGGAAACGGCCAGACTGAATGCAATGTATACAGAGCCAAGGAAGAACCACCAGTGTTCAATATGGTTCATAAGCGCAACTGCAACAAGGATAAGGGGCACTCCAAGGACAAGGCCTATTACAAGGGACTTTAGCTGGTCCAGCAGCCACATGCCCAAAGTCATGTTGGAAAAGCCGAATTTCTTTTCTATTTTGAATTCATCGTAAAGCTCAAAAGGAATGGAAAGTATTATGGAAGGAATGCTAACAAACAGGGCAAAAAGAAGGATTGTAAGGTATGAGTTGCCATTTGCTATGGAAAGACTCTTTTCGTAGCAAAAAACAAAGTAAAGCGAAAAGACAAGGGCAAAGGTAAGGGCAAGACTAAGCAGGCTGTAGGGAATGCCGGAAAAATAGTTTGCGTTTTCGTAGGCGCAGGTTTTTTTTAGAGTTGGCCCGTCTACAAGGCCTTCTAGCTCCGAGGGAATTTCCAGGCCGTGCTTTTGGCGGAATTTGTAGTCAATAAATTCAAGGATTGTGTCCAGAAGAAATTTAAAAAGTGTTCCTGCAATAAAGATTATGACGAAGGGGTTTTTAAAATCCATGGAATGAAATATAGCAGACTTTTTAATTTAGCACAATTATTTTGCCGGGATTAAATTTTGGCGGTGTTTTTAGGACGGTACTTTTAAGGACGAAAGTCCTAATTGCTCTACCATACATTTTTTGGCTAATTCGGCTGGCATGCCTCTGCGTCACCGCCCTTCCGGGGTTCCGGGGCCCCTTCCCCTCCATTGCTGCCGCAACCCGCCTCCGGCGGGCCCCTCCACGGCGGCGTAGCTTGCTTGGGGCGCGCATTTTTACGATTCATTTTTTTTAGCGGATTGCCTGCATGTCTCTTGAAAGATTTTGGTTTATTTTAATATAATGGATAAAGGCATATATTATGGGCTTTTTGAATTTTTTGTTCCCGCCGGACGAAAAGGAACTTTTTGAAAAAAACAAGGTCTCTATAAACATGTTTGAATACATGTTGCTTAGGCTCTGTCTTAATGTTTCCGTTGGCGTTAGCCTGCTGCTCATTTTCTTTTCGATTCCCCCATTTTCAGAAACACCCATAAAATTCATCTATATTCTCTTTGCTTTGCTTACCATTGCAATTCGGCTTCTGATTCAGTTGTTTAAGCGGGCGGTTTCCCGCTGCCCCCAGGTTTTCCTTTACATATTCTTTGTTTTTTTGGCGGGCTTTTCTATCTTCGTCAATTTTAAGAGGAGCAATACCAGGGAATTTGTTACGGCCATCTGCTTTCTTACAGTTTATCCCGTCATGCTCATAGACCGCTCCTACCGCGTAAGCCTCTTTTGCCTTGGGGTTTGCCTTGCCAATATTTTTGTTGCCGTAAACTTTAAGGTGCGCGAAGTCTGGCCGGCAGACATTATAGACAGCGCGTCATTTTTTATCATAGGCTCAATATTGGGAACGGGCCTTCGCTCCATAACGCTCCGCAGGTTTGACGTTAACAGAATCCTTGACCATGAGCGGAATACCGATGCGCTTACGGGGCTTTCCAACCGCCGCATGCTTTTTGACACGCTGAACCAGGTTTCCGAGGGAAAATTGCCTCCTGTTACCGGCATCTTTATGATGGACATAGACAAGTTCAAGCTCTTTAACGACACTTACGGCCACCAGGCAGGGGATGCATGCCTTTCTGCGCTGGGAAGTTTCCTTGCAAAGTTTGGCGAAAGCAATGACTTTAAGTTTTTTAGGTACGGAGGCGAGGAATTCTGCGGGATTAACGGCAGTCTTTCCGCTTCTGAGCTGGAGGAGGCCGCAAACAGGCTGTGTGCTGCGGTAAGGGAGCTTAACATTCCCTTTGACTCTCCAGAGGCTCCTGCTAAAACCGTAACAATAAGCGTGGGCTTTACCCACTTTGAAGCAAAGGTTCCTTTTGACTACGAAAAGCACATCCGTGACGCAGACGGCGCCCTTTACCGAGCAAAGGAAGATGGCAGGAACTGTGCCAGGGGTTAAAATTTGTAGCATAAAAAAGCACGGCAGGCACTGGAGGGGCCCGCCGGAGGCGGGTTGCGGCAGCAATGGAGTGGGTAGGGTCCCACGGAACCCCGCAAGCGCCCTCGTATAGGCACAAAATGGCAGCATGGAAGCACAAGCTGCAAAAAGGCACTGCCGCCAAAAATTAAAAAAAATAATGACAAATTTAATAAAAGATGGTAAAATTAACCTTATGAACAATTTGTCGTTGAAATTTAAGACTATTATATTTTCTGCTGTTTTTCTTTTTATTTCTTTTACGATAATGGCCATTGTAAGTGTTTCCGCCATTCTGAACCTTAGCCATAAGATTACGAGGGAAGCGGGTATTCCTATTGCAAAAAGGGCTGCCGCAATTGTTGACCCCGACAAATTCCTTGAGCTTTCAAGGACGCTAAACGAAAAAGACAGGTATTACGAAAACCTGCGCGTTGAGCTTTTTAAGCTTAAGTCTGCCACAAACTGCAAATATCTTTATACAATGGTTCCAAAAGAAGGTACGGTTTATGTCTATGTTGTAGACGGCAGCTGCGACCCCAGCGATACGGATAACTTTTCGCCGCTTGGTACGGAAGAGGACATTTCAAGCTACGGCGATGCTCCCTTTAAGACCATGCGCGATGGCACCATAGAAAGTTCCGGCCTTCAGAGGCAGGATGAATGGGGATGGACAAGCAGCGTATATGCCCCTATTAAAAATGCAAAGGGCGAGATAGTCGGTATTGTTGGTGCAGACTTTGATGCAAATTCAATCATGGGCACAATCACGAGAAGCATACTCGTTTCCATTGTCATAACGCTTATCCTGCTTGCCTGTCTTATAACTGTTCTTTCCTATACCACAAACAAGATTTTTGGCCGCGTAAGGAATATTTCTTCACATGTTTCGGACATTGCATCCGGTAAGGCTGACCTTTCGCACCAGATTCCTGTTGGTAATGATGATGAAATTGGTGACCTTGCCAAGAGCTGCAACATGCTTAACAAGACCCTGCTTAACCTTGTTTCTACGCTTAAGTCTTCCGTGCAGGCCCTTGGCTCTACAGGACGCGAAGTAGAATCAAACACAAACAACACCAAGGATTCTGTTAGCATTGCGGAAAGTGCCATAGAAGCGATTGACTCTAAGGCCGCAATCCAGAGTGAAAGCGTAAATTCCGTTTTTGAAAGCACACAGCGCCTTAACGATTCTGTTAACCTGCTTAACGGAAAGATTTCTACCCAGACGGATACGATTACAAATTTTGCCGCTACGGTAGAAGAGCTTTCTGGAAACACGGACAGCATAGACAAGAACGTAAACAAGATCTACCAGAACTATAACCTGCTTGTTCAGGATGCGGAAACTGGCCGCAGAGACCAGCAGGCTGTATCGCAGAAGGTTCACCAGATTGTGGAGCAGTCTTCCAACCTTTCAAATGCAAACAAGGTTATTGACGACATTTCCCAGCGTACCAACCTTCTTGCTATGAACGCGTCTATTGAAGCGGCCCATGCAGGTGAAGCAGGAAAAGGTTTTGCCGTTGTTGCCCAGGAAATCCGTATGCTTGCGGAAAACTCTTCAAAGCAGTCCCAGTCTATTAACGAGCTTATCAACACTATTAACGATATTATCAACGACATTGTGCGTTCTTCCAACCTTAGCACCAAGTCTTTTGAGAACGTTACAAAGAAGATCCGCGAGATTGAAAAGATGCTTCAGGAAGTTCACGGAGGAATTGACGAGCAGCAGCTTGGAACAAAGAGCATGCTTGATTCAATGGCGGTAATAAAGGCTTCATCCCAGGCAATCCAGGAAGAATCCGTTAACATGAAGCGGCACAACGAAGTGGTATTCTCCGGAATTGAAACTTTGCGCTCGGAGGCTCAGAACATCAAGGAGCTTTCCCAGCGTGCGGCTGATTCCATATTCATGATTTCTAGTGATGCGGAAAAATCAAGTGATTCGGCAAAGAAGAACAATCAGATTTCCGAAGAGGTCATGGGCTTGCTTAAGGACTACAAGACAACATGATGAATATTTCTTGATAAAAAAAGAAAATAAAATTTGCGTAATCAAAAAAGCTGTTTTATACTAATGGTAATAAGGGTTGTTCCTGATAACTTCTTTGGGTGCAGCCTGGAGGCATAAGCTATACGGCGTAAGCTAAATGGCGTAAGCCAACAATATCGAGAGGTGAACGGATGGGAAAATTTGTAGTCAGTAAAGCAAAGACAGGTGTAAAATTCAACTTGGTTGCCGGAAACGGAGAGGTTGTTCTTACTTCGCAGGTTTACAAGACAAAGGCTACCTGCAAGAAAGGCATTGCAAGTATTCAGCGCATTGCAGACTCTCCTGTAGAGGATCAGACTGTTGCTGGATATAAAGCAGAAAGCAAGCCAAAGTATGAACTTTATTTGGACAAGAAAAAGGAATACCGCTTCCGTCTTATTGCACGCAACGGACAGATTGTTGGTTCGGGCGAAGGTTACAAGACACGCGATGCCTGCAAGAACGGAATTGCTTCCATAAAGAAAAATGCGGATTCACAGATTGTAGACGAGACAGTTGAAGAAAAGAAAGCCCCCGCTGCAAAGAAGGTAGCAAAGGCACCTAAGGCAGAAAAGGCTGCAAAACCAGCTAAAGCTGCTGCTCCAAAAGCAAAAGCTTGCGGAAGAAAGTGCGCAAAAAAATAAGCGCAGCTTATCACTTCAAGAGAACAGGCTCCCCACCGGGAACCTGTTTTTTTTATCCTTATTTCTATGTTTGCAATAAAATTTTTGCTGCGTAAGGGAAAGTTGCACCATGAAACATTCTGCACAAGCGTAGCGCGGAAGCCGTTTCATGGTGCAACTTTCCCTGAGAGCAGCAAAGATTTTTACTGCTTGAAAATTCGTTGTCTTTATCATAATATAGCCGTATGAAAGTACTTGTTGTTGGTAATGGTGGCCGCGAGCATGCAATTGCTTGGAAACTGGCCCAGAGTAATTTGGTTGAATCTGTGGTATGCGTTCCCGGAAACGGTGGAACAGCTTTTGAAGACAAATGCGTAAACGTGGACATATCCCAGACTGATTACATACAGAACAAATCGGATAAGAACGGTGCCTATGTTCAGGTTGCAAAACACGAAGGATGCGACCTTGTTGTGGTTGGCCCGGAAAATCCCCTTGCAGAAGGAATTGCAGACGCTTTTTGGAATGCAGGAATTCCAACGGTCGGGGCAAAACACGATGCCGCCCAGCTGGAAGCAAGCAAAGACCTTGCCAAAGATTTTATGAACAAGTACGGTGTGGCATGCGCAAAGAGCCGCACTTTTACTGACGAAAAAGAAGCCCTTGCCTACGTGGAAAAAGAGGGTGCCCCAATCGTAATCAAAGCGGACGGCCTTGCAGCCGGAAAGGGTGTTGTTGTAGCAAAGACCCTGGACGATGCCAAGAATGCGGTTGTGGACCTTATGGAAAACCACAGCGTTGGTGAAGCAGGAAACAAGCTCGTAATCGAGGAATATCTTACAGGAGACGAAATTTCAATTCTTGCGGCTGTAAGCGTAACCCCGGAATTTGCAAAAGAGGGAAAAGCCGTTATTGTTCCTTTCCAGAGTGCCCGTGACCACAAGAGGCTATGCGACGGAGCAAAGGGCCCCAATACCGGCGGAATGGGTGCAATAAGCCCTGTAAGCGACGTAACTCCAGAAATCCTTGAGCAGTTCAACAAAAACATCCTTGAGCCAACCCTTAAAGGCCTTATTGCAGAAAAATACGACTACCGCGGCTTTATCTTCTTTGGTCTAATGCTAACAAAAGACGGACCCAAGTGCCTTGAATACAACGTGCGCCTTGGTGATCCGGAAACACAGGCGGTTCTTCCGCTCATGGACTTTGACTTTGCTGCAATGTGCAAGGCCATAAGCGACGGTAGCCTAAAAGACTTTAAGTTTGCCTGGAAAAAAGGCTTTGTCGTAGCACCTGTTGCCGTAAGCGGAGGCTATCCCCGCGAATACCAGAAAGGCATTCCAATCCTTATGGAAAAAGAGCGCGTGGCAGAAATTGGAGCAAAGGTATTCATTGCCGGTGCAATTGCAGACCGCCGCCATCCAAACCCACTGCCTGCAGGTTCTACCGGACTTGTAACCAGCGGTGGACGCGTACTTGCCTGCTCATGCTACAGCGACACCTTCGAAGCTGCCTGGAAAGGTGCTTACAAAGCAATGGAGCAAATCAAATTCGAAAACATGTTCTACAGAAAGGATATAGGCCTCCCCGGAGCCGCAAAGTCGGAATAGGTAAGTTAGCTATTTGTTGCGTGATAGATACGATTCTTCTTTATAAAAATAAAATAGAGTGGAACAATAAATCCGGGTTCTTAGGGCGTTAGCCCTAAGCCGTGCCGGAAAAGGGAGGGGTTTAAGGGGAGGAAAAAACCTCGCTTCGGAGTAGGGGGTTTTCCCTCCCCTTATATTAGGGGTACAAGGGTACTCCCTTGAAAAATGATTTTATAAAAACAATAGTCCCAGTATTCCTGCAGGAATAAGGTAACAGGCAAACCATTCAAGCTTTCCTTTTTTGATTATCTTCATCAGAAGGGCAAGAGACAAATATCCAACTGCAAAAGCTGTAATGCATCCCACTACGACTGGAGCAATTCCTATTGAAGAAGAAACTTCCCCCAAATCCTTTGCTTCCAAAATAAATGCTCCAAGAATTGCAGGAATTGATGCTATAAAAGAATATTCCCCTGCAACCTGCCTGTTTACGCCACAAGAAAGAGCGCCCGCAATAGTAGAGCCGCTTCTTGAAATGCCAGGCAAAGTTCCAAATCCCTGTGCAAGACCTATGATAAGGGCCTGAACCTTGGACGGAGCCTTTTTTTCGCTGCCCTCTGCCTTTTGCAACTTCTGCCTCTTTGCTATTATTGCAGAGATAATCAAAAGGCCTGCCGTAACAATAAAACCTGCGCAAACAAATTTAATGCTTAGGGAAGGAAGCAGCTTTTCCACCGCAATTCCGATTACGCCTGTTACAAGCGTAGTAAGAATTACGGCAAGAATGTAGGAGCGGCTGTCTTTTTCCTCTGCCTCGCTAATTCCTTCTGGTGCCGGCCTTCTAAAAACAAGCCTTGCAAAAGTGCACAAAAGCTTCCATATCTTTTTCCAAAAGAAAAGCACTACCGCACAGAGTGTTGCAAGATGCAAAAAGACGTCAAACAAAAGCGGCAGGTCTTCAAGCCCAAAAAGCTTCTGCGCAATGGCAAGATGCCCCGAAGAAGAAATCGGCAAAAATTCAGCAAGCCCCTGTAAGGCACCCAAAAGAATACTTTGTAAAATAGACATAAAAAATCCTCGCGGGAACCGTGAAGCGCACCCCACCTTTCCCCTGTTAAAGTGAACGTCTGATTTTACCACCAAGCTTATTGTTTTACAAGATTGTAGAGGCGTGGTATAATATTAATATATAGAAAGGACAGGAACTGATGGCTTCTTCTTTTGATTACTTTGAAAAGGAATTTCCTCTTTTGGCAAAGCTTGGTAAACAAGCAGAATCTTATTGTGAAACAGATCCGAATGGCGCCTTGTATAAAATCCGAAAAATCGGTGAAAGTATTACAACTCTTGTCTATCAGTATGACAATATAGCCTGTCCAAGCGGAAGTGTAAAAGATGTGAGCCAGGTTACAAGGATAAACACTCTTCAGGATTGCGGAATTATAGATTCTTTGCTGGCAAAATCCTTTACCCGGCTTAGAAAAATTGGAAATGAAGCTGTGCATGAAGATTTGGACTCATCTGTTATAGTTAGGGAACTCCTTCCAATTGCATACAGCCTTTGTTTGTGGTTTGCAGGAACTTATGGAACAAATAAAAAGTCGGAGTATAAAGAATATGTAACTCCAGAAAAACTTAATGCAGTTGCAAAGAAGAAATTCATCGTAAGAATCAAGAAAAAGACAGAATTTACTCCTCAAGAGAAGCTGGATGAAGAGGCAGAAAGCCAGCTGATGGCTCAAGCTACGGTTGTAGCTGCACAAGTTCCCAAAGTTTTAATTTCTGAGCGCAAAAACCGTTCTTATAAAGCAAACCGGGCGCGTCCGCTTACAGAAGCAGAAACCCGCGACCTTATTGATGACCAGCTTCGTAAGGTTGGCTGGGAATGTGATACAAATGTCCTTAATCAGAAATTGCATGGCACAAAACCGCAAAAGGGTCATAACATGGCCATTGCAGAGTGGCAGACTGATTCCAAAATCTACAACCATGGATATGCAGATTACGCACTATTCATTGGCGAAAAACTTGTTGGTGTAATTGAAGCAAAGGCAGAGTACAAAGACATTCCTTGTGTAATTGACGGGCAGTGTAAAGAATATGCAAGCCTTATAAAAGATACAGATAAAGATTATATTCAGGGAAAGTGGGGTGTAAACGGAGAATACAAAGTTCCTTTTGCCTTTGCAACAAATGGCCGTCCTTATCTTAAGCAGCTGGAAACAAAGTCTGGAATCTGGTTTATCAATTTTGCAAAGCCAACAGAAGCTCCAAAAGCATTACAGGGTTGGATGAGTCCTATTGGTATTGAAGAACTTTTAGAGCGAAATTCTGAAAGCTACAAAAAAGAATATGAAGAACTTGATGACGATGACTTTTTGCGGAACAAAGACGGCTTAAGTCTTCGTGATTATCAGGTAGAAGCAGTTCATGCAGTTGATAAAGCTCTGGAAGAAGGCCAAAAAAATATCCTTCTTGCCATGGCGACAGGAACCGGAAAAACAAGAACTTTCCTTGCCTTGATTTACCGCTTTTTGAAGACCAAACGTTTTAAGCGAATCTTACTTTTAGTAGACCGAAATTCTCTTGGTAAGCAGGCCTTCGATGTTTTTAGCGAAGTAAAACTTGATCAGCTTCAGCCGCTCACAGACATCTACAATATCAAAAATCTTGAAGAAAAGGTAATTGACAAAGAAACAAAGCTTCAGATTTCTACAGTGCAGGGAATGGTACAGCGCATCCTGTATAACGATGGAGAGCGTATGCCTGCTGTAACAGATTTTGACCTGGTAATTATTGATGAAGCTCATCGCGGTTATATTCTTGATAAAGAAATGGCAGACGAGGAATTGTTCTTCCGCGACCAGTTGGATTATCAGAGTAAGTACAGAAACATCATTGAATATTTTGACGCAGTAAGAATCGGTTTTACGGCAACTCCTGCCTTGCAGACAAAGCAGATTTTTGGCGACCCTGTTTACACTTATTCATACCGCCGCGCAGTTTACGAAGGTTACCTTTGTGACCATGATGTTCCATATATTATTTCCACAGATAAAACCCGCAACGGAATCCATTTTGAAGCCGGAATTATTGTAGATAAATACGATCCGAACAACAAGACTGTTGTTAAAGCCGAAGTAGAGCCAGATGAAGTTGATTACGATGTAGAAAAGTTCAACAAAGATATTATTACACGGCCGTTTAATGAAGCGGTATTTTCTGAGCTTTTTGATAACGGATATCTTACACTTGATGCTCCAGACACACACGGAAAGACATTGATATTTGCAGTAAACGACGAACACGCAGATATGATTGTTGATATCATCAAAAAGATTTGCGAAAAGGATGCCCTTCCTGAACAGGCAGTAATGAAAATTACAGGAAGCGCTGGTGGCGGAAACCAAAAGAAAATAGAAGACCTTATAAAGCAGTTTAAGAATGAAGCCTTCCCCAGTGTTGTAGTAACAGTAGATTTGCTGACTACAGGAATAGATGTTCCTCCAATCACAAATCTTGTTTTTATGAGATGTGTTAATTCTCGCATTTTGTTTGAACAGATGATTGGACGAGCTACACGCCGATGTCCTGAAATCAATAAGACCCATTTTAACATATATGACCCAGCTGGAGTTTATGACCATCTCAAAGACAAAATAGACATGCAGCCAGTTGTGCAGAAACCAAAAATTAAAATGACAGAACTCATTGATGCAATGGACGCTATTTCTGACGCAGCCCCAAAGATAATTCAATATCAGATTGAACAATTGCTTGCAAAGGTAAACCGCAAAAAGAATAATCTTACGGCAGAAGCAATTTCAAATTTTAAGGTTCTGACTAAAGAGCCAAACATTGAATCGTATCTTAAAAAGATAGAAGAACTAAATCCTGTCGAAGCTAAAAAGCAGATTATTGAAGATAGAAAGGTTTTTGAACTTCTTGAAGATGACAAAGCAGAATTGCGAAAAATTATCATAGACACTAAAGAGGACAAAGACGTTCAGATAACCCGCGGATACGGTAAGCACAATTTGCAGAAGCCGGAAGATTACATCGAAGAATTTACAAATTACATAAAAGAAAACCGCAACAAGATTGAGGCATTAAAAATTGTCTGCACCAGACCCGCAGATCTTACCCGCCAGGCTCTCAAAAATCTTGCCGTTGTTCTTGCAAATGAAGGCTATAACCTTACAAGTCTTAACACCGCATGGAACAAGGTAACAAATGCAGATTTGACCGTAGACATTATCAGCGTAATCAGAACCTGCGCAATAGGCTCCCCTATGCAAAGCCACGAAGACAGAATTAAAAAAGCAGTTGCAAAGCTCAAGGCAAACCACAATTTTAGTCCTGTCGAACTTGGCTGGCTCAATGTAATAGAAGCAAATCTTTTGCAGGAAAACGTACTGGAAGAATCTGTATTTGATAATGAAGTTATTTTCCGCAATAAAGGTGGCTTTAAGCGTATAGATAAAGACTTTAAGTTCCAGCTCCGCGCCTTGATTGAAGAATTGAACAAATATCTGTATGATGATGCGGCATAAGGAGACTAAATGGCTTTACCTATAAATATAAAAACTTTGCTTTCTGGAAATGTTGTTGAGTGGGCAAGAATAGAATTTAAAGAAACATGGAATCCTGACGCATCGCTCAAAACAATTACAGCTAAGGTAACTAATCACCGTTATAGAAATCGACGCATTGGAGAGTTTTTAAAAGAACTGCACCTTACAGAAGGCCGTAACACAGGTTTTAAGAAAATCCTGAATGCACTGGAAAAGAACGGTTCTCCTAAGCCAGAATTTGAAACAGATGATGAACACTCATATTTTATAAGCCGTTTTTTTGTACGGGAAGGTTTTTATGATGAATCAGACTCTGACTCTGAGGCAGAAACTGTGGAGAAACAAGAAACTGCCCAGAAAACTAGGGAGAAAACTAGGGAGAAAACTAGGGAGAAAATCCTTGCTTTAATAAAAGAAAATCCAGAAATTACAACTACTGAACTTGCTGCTTCAGTAGACCTTACTGTAAAGGGTATAGAATGGCAAATAAAACAGCTAAAAGAAAAAGGCATTATCCGCCGTGTTGGTGCAGACAAAGGCGGCCATTGGGAAGTTTTATAGGGAGAATTTAATAACATGACCACACAAGAAATTGTAAGCAAACTTTGGAACCTGTGTAATGTACTTCGCGACGATGGAATTACATATCAAAACTATTTGAACGAACTCACATACATTTTGTTCTTAAAAATGTGCTCAGAGATTCCCGGTGCAGAAGAACAAATCCCAGAAAAATACCGCTGGGCAAAACTCGTAAAAAAAGACGGTATCGCTCTCAAGGATTTTTACAAAGAACTCCTTGACCACCTTGGAACCAAAACAAGCGGTCGCGTTCTTGAGATTTACGCCGGCAGCCAGACTTCAATCGACGAGCCAAAGAATCTTGAAAAAATCATAAAGTCCATAGACGCACTCGACTGGTTCAGCGCAAAAGATGAAGGACTCGGCGACCTTTACGAAGGCTTGCTCGAAAAAAATGCCACAGAAAAAAAGAGCGGAGCAGGGCAGTATTTTACACCGCGAGTTTTAATCGATGTAATGACGGAGCTTGTAAAACCTCAGCTTGGTGAAAAATGCAATGACCCAGCTTGCGGAACCTTTGGCTTTATGATCAGCGCCCACAAATATGTACTCGACAACAACGACAACCTCATTCACTGTACAAGCGAACAGCAGGAATTTGAAGACAGCCAGGCCTTTACCGGCACAGAACTTGTACACGACACACATCGCCTTGCCCTTATGAACGCATACCTTCACGACATAAATGGCAAAATCACACTGGGCGACACCTTAAGTTCAATCGGAATGGAAATGAAAGGCTACGATGTAGTTCTTACAAATCCGCCATTCGGAACTAAAAAAGGCGGTGAGCGAGCCCTTCGCACAGACCTTACTTACACTACAAGCAACAAGCAGCTCAATTTTTTGCAGCACATTTACCGCTCATTAAAAGCAGACGGAAAAGCCAGAGCCGCAGTAGTTCTCCCGGATAACGTTCTTTTTGCAGACGGCGACGGCGAAAAAATCCGCGTTGACTTAATGAACAAATGTAACCTGCACACAGTCCTCCGCCTGCCAACCGGAATCTTTTATGCCCAGGGCGTAAAAACAAACGTCCTCTTTTTTACCCGCGGAAAAACCGACAAAGACAACACAAAAGAAGTCTGGTTCTACGACCTACGCACCAACATGCCAAGCTTTGGCAAAACAAATCAACTCAAAAAAGAACACTTTGCAGATTTTATAAAAGCCTACGAAGCATCCGACCGTAAAAAAATTAAAGACGAACGCTGGAACTGCTTTACCCGCGAACAAATTGCCGCCAAAGGAAACAGCCTTGACCTTGGCCTTATCCGCGACGAAAGCATCCTCGACTACGAAGACCTGCCCGACCCAATTGAAAGCGCCCAGGACTGCATAGACCAGCTGGAAATGGCCGCCGACCTAATCAAAGAAGTTGTCCGCGAACTTAAAAAGACGGAGAAATGATATTTTTGGAGACTATAATCGCTAAAAATAAGAAAAAACTTGATTTTAGCGACTATAACTGATAAAATTATATTATGATTAAGCGCGAAGTTTATATGCAGAGAATCAGGCCGTTTATGAATACGGAACTGATAAAAGTATTTACAGGAATTAGACGGGCGGGAAAATCCGTGATGCTGGAGCTTGTTAAAGAAGAGCTTAAAAATTCCGGCGTAGACGAAAAAAACTTTCTCTGCATGAATTTTGAACAGTTTGCCAACTCTCAAATTCTGGACGCAAAAAGCCTTTACGAAAAAATCGTTGAATTCCAGAAAAACGCCCAGGGAAAAACATATCTGTTTCTTGATGAGATTCAGGAAGTTGAAGGCTGGGAAAAATGCATTAATTCCTGCCGTGTAGACTTTGACTGCGACATTTACATAACAGGTTCAAATGCAAAACTTTTGTCTGGCGAATTGGCAACATATCTTGCGGGGCGTTATGTAGAGTTTGTCATTTATCCTTTTTCGTTTGCAGAATTTCTGGAAATGAGCAGGAAAAAAAATCCGCAGGCAGACAAAACTTCATGCTTTATGCAGTTCATAAAAACAGGCGGAATGCCCTTCCTTTCAAATTTTAGCGGAGACGATTCTGCGAAAAACCAATATCTGATGGACATTTACAATTCTGTAGTTCTAAAAGATGTGGTAAAGCGGAATAATATCCGTGACGTTGACACATTGGAACGGATTGTGGCTTATGCATTTTCAAACATCGGTCATATTTTTAGCGCAACGTCGCTCTCAAAATATTTTAAAAGTGAAAACCGCAAAATCTCGCATGACACGATTCTGAATTATCTGAAGTTTTGTGCGGATGCCTTTCTTATTTATAAGATAAACCGCTACGATTTGGAAGGAAAAAAGATTGTAAGTGTGAACGAAAAATATTACTGTGCGGACCACGGATTGCGAGAGGCAGTTTTTGGAAAAAACATTCAGAATATTGACCAGGTTCTTGAAAACATAGTCTGCCTTGAACTTTTGCGCCGAAATTTTAAGGTATTTGTGGGCAAAAAAGGTGACACAGAAATCGATTTTATTGCGGAAAAGCAGGGCAAAAAAATCTATGTTCAGGTTGCCTATCTTTTGGCAAGCGAAGAAACCGTAAAGCGGGAGTTTTCTGTTTTCAATTCCGTAAAAGACAGCTTTCCAAAATATGTTGTTTCCATGGATGATTTTGATTTTTCCCAAAACGGAATAATCCACAAAAACATAAAAGACTTTTTGCTCATGGACTTTTAGGGTGATTGATTTAACTTGCAAATAACGTATTGCTTAATGGAAGAGGAGAATTGAGAATTGGCTAAGAAAGAAATATTGCAAAATGTGGGGGAAGTCTCCCCCTCGCTCCAACCGCCTGCGGCGTTTTCCGCTACCCCTTCTAGCGGGGGATTCCCCCCGCAACGCCCCCGATTTGCCACACGGATTCGATTTTGCTAACGCAAAATCCATAATTTTTTAGGAGTAATGTAATGGCAAAAAAAGTTGATTTACCAGAGCCGATAATTCCCAATAATTCATGGAAAATTGTCGAGTTAGGAAAATATGTAAAAATACTCAATGGATATCCTTTTGATTCTGGACGATTTACAAATTCTTCTGAAAATGCTTTTCCACTTATAAGAATTCGTGATGTTGTAAGAGGATATACAGAAACATTTACAGATGAAGATTGTCCTGAAGAATATAAAATTAAGAAAGGTGAAATTCTTATTGGAATGGATGGTGATTTTAATATTGCAAGATGGCAATCAGATTTTGGTTTATTAAATCAGCGAGTTTGTAAAATTAAATCAGCTTCAAAAGATTTAGATGATAAATTTTTGTATTATTATTTACCAATTCCATTAAAACAGATCAATGATGCAACTCCAAGTGTTACGGTAAAACATTTATCATCTAATTCTTTATTACAATTACATTTTCCGTTACCACCTCTCACTGAACAACAGCGCATCGTAAACCGCATAGAAACAATGTTCGCAAAACTGGATGAGGCAAAAGACAAGGCTCAATCCGTAGTAGACAGCTTCGAAACCAGCAAAGCGGCCATCTTGCACAAAGCCTTCACCGGTCAACTAACCGCCAACTGGCGCAAAGAAAATGGTATATCTGATGATTCTTGGGAAGAAAAAACGGTTGGGGAGTGTTGCTCAGAAGTAAAAGTTGGAATTGTTATTAAACCTACTAGGTATTATACTGAGGAAGAAATGGGTATTCCTGCTTTTAGATCTGCAAATGTTCGAGAAAATCATATTGATGATTTTGATTGGGTCTATATAAATGCCGAAGGAATGAAAAATGAAAAACGTAGTATTGTTCATACAAATGATGTTCTTGTTGTTCGTTCTGGTGCCCCAGGAACTGCATGTGTAGTTACTGAACAGTTTGATGGATATAATGCAATTGATATATTAATTGCAGTTCCATTGCAAGTAGTAATAAATTCTTATTTTCTTTGTTATTATACAAATTCTCCGATGGGGAAAAATATCGTTGCAGAAAAAAAACGAGGTTTAGGACTAACTCATTTTAATGTGAAAGGATATTCTGCGACCCCAATTAGAATTCCATCTCTTATTGAACAAAAAGAAATTGTCCGCATCCTAGATACTGTGCTAGAAAAAGAAAACTATTCAAAAGAAGCCGCCCAAACCGTCCTAGACCAAATCGCCCTGCTAAAAAAATCAATACTGGCAAGGGCGTTTAGAGGGGAGTTGTAGTTATTATATTAGTTATAAATTATATTGATATAAAATAAGGAGCAATAGTATGGATTATTTTACAAAAAAAATCGATCAAAAAATTAATTTAGCAAAATCATTAGAAAATATTTCTGATGTAAAAATTTTACTTCAAGTAAAAATAGAATATTCTTTGCTTTTTTATATTTCAGTTTTAAAAAATGCAAATTTTAATTCATTACCTTTGGAAGATAGAGAATATATAGATACAATTCTTCAGAAACCAACAGTTGGAGATTTGGCTAACGCAATTAGTAAACTAAATAAATCCAATGATAAAAGTACTCGCAAAATTGTTGCTGCTATATCAAAATATCCAGAAGTAAGAAATACAAATATAGGTCATGGCTTTGTATTTAATGATGGCAATAAAGATTTTATAAACAAACTAGAGGATCTTATTAATATTATATACAGTGGAAATATTCTTGCAGCAAAATTTGATTACATTTATGTTATCAATCAAAAAGATCAATTTTACTCAGGTATAAATTTTTCATATGATTCTGGAATAATACCATGGAAATATCCTGTAAATTCATATCCTTTTGAAAAGAATTGTACCTATGTACTGCAGCCAGATAATACATATTGCCCTGTAATACCATATATTTGTATTACGGAAAATGAGGAATTATTCTTATATTCTAAGATTTGTGACTTATTGTTAGGAAGAGTATTGTATAATCAAGTATTTTCTACAAGCCAAATAACTAAAGATTGGGATGCCTTGAAAGACATGTCATCATTTGTAGAATGCGGTCGAAAAATTTGTATTAATAAAACCGTTGTAAATGATTTTAAAAAGAATTATACAAAATATTTTGAAGTAGGAATAAAGGAAAAAGTTAAACAGTTTCTTGAAAAGGATAAATCAACTGTCGCTTGTACAATATGGGGGCATGGTGGTGTCGGTAAAACTGCGGTTATACAATCTGTTATAGAAGAATATGAAGTAAGCGAAAAAAAAGTATTTGATTATATAGTATTCTTGAGTGCAAAAGATAGATTATATAATTATCATAATGGAAAAATTGAAGAAATAAGAGAGAGAATAGATTCCTTCTCGGATATTATAACACACATTAATCAAGTTATTGGTAGTGAAAATTATAAGATAGATGAAATTATTAATGTCAATGGAAAAATTTTAATTGTAATTGATGATCTTGAAACATTTAATAAAGCTGAAGTTGAGAAAATTCAGGATTTCATTAAACAATTGGATATTAATAAACACAAAGTTGTATTAACAACACGAACAAATCTTATAATTGGTCAAGAAATAAAAACGAATGAACTTACTATTTCTGAAACACAACTATTTCTTGAAAATATATTTACACATGATTTTCATGATGAAACATCATTGTTATCTATAAAAAATGATAGAGAAATTGCAAATAAAATTCATGAATTAACTTCTGGTAGACCAATATTTATTTATCAATTAGCATTTTTGATATTACAAAGAGGTATAAAATATTCGTTAAATTATGAAATAAAGAAAAGTGAAACTGCCGTAGAATTCCTATATGGGCGTATTTACGATTATCTTTCAAAACAAGCAAAAAATATTTTTGTTGCGATTGGACAATTGATACAATCTGATGACAGAACAGGTTCTTTGAATGTAATAAAGTATGCTCTTGATTTAGAAAATGAAGAAGATATTTTTTCAGAGGGGCTTGATCATCTTATAAAATTAAGAGTAGTAGAACTTACAGGTGACGGTATATATAGAGTTTACTCAAATGAAATTTTGAAAATTATGAAATCATATTATTCAGAGAATAATAAAGATTTTCCATTTCATGTTTTCTCAAAGCGTATTGAGCAGTTAAAAAAATCATCTGCTAATGATGTTGAAAAAATTCTATTAGAAAATGCTAATAATGCTCGTTTTACACAATCAAAGGATGACGTTATATCTAATTATGAAAATATATTATCAAGAGAATCATCACCTATGGAAATACAACTAGAAGCTTTAGTTCAATTATCGTCATATTTATATAATGAATTAGCTGATTACGATTCTACACTTGAATTGATGAAAAAAAATTATTCAAAATTTAAGGAACAACCAGAATTTGTACAGTTTTATTCTAGTGTCTCATGGGCATCAAAATTAAAAGACCAAGCTATAAAAATTCTTGAAGGATATCTAAAAGATAAAACATTAGAATCTTCAATTAATGTAGAATTGTTTTGCTCGCTTGCAATAAAAAAATCTATGTATTTGATTGATAAAAGGGAGGAAATAAAAAATTCTTATGATTATGATACAAGTGATAAATTAAGAAAAATTAAAAAAGATTTTTTTGCATTTCTCGAAGAGATAGGCAGACCATTGATTCAACATCTATATAGAATTGAATTAAATAATTTAAATGATAAACAAAAGCAAAACTATTTTACAGCAATATATCACTGTATTGATATATTCTGTAGGACATCACAACTTATTGAAATTCTAGGGCATAAAAACATTATTCTAAAAAAATTTGGCGATAACAAAGAGTACTACAATAAAATAAATTATAAGTTCCAAAATATTGAAAATTATCAAAAACAGCAAAAAGGAAATTACTAATATGTCCGAAAAATACAGCGTACACGACTACACAGTCGAACAAATTTTAAACTTTATCAAATCAAATGAGATTGCAATCCCGGAGATTCAGCGTCCGTTTGTAATGAATATGAAGTCTGTAGTGAATGTGGAGAAATAATTCCTTTAGATGGATTTATTAGTTTTCATGATGATATAGGAATATGTGGAGAATGCTTAGATAATAAAATAAATGGTAGGGATTAATTATGGCAAGACCTTTTTTTAATATTACATTGCAGGCAGCAAATAGAGTTACAGAACTGTTTGATTTAGTTCATCCAATTGCCTTAAGTTATTGGAATATGAAATGTTCTGTAATTGGTACAAATGAATTACTTCCAGTTTCGCAGAAATTATATAATGAAAGATATAATACTGCAAAAGTAGTTCATGGTGTAAATTTCAAAAAATCATTTATAGACTTATCCTGGGATGACTTTGAAAATAATTTGTCTTGGTTGTTATTAAATAGTTTGTTTTCTATCTATGAAGGATATTTGAATAATTTGAAATCGGATTTTAGCTTGTCTGATAATGATATAAAAAATCTTCAATTTCCAACGGAAATAGATTCTTATACAGGTATACCTTGTAGTGGTTATGGTAAAATAATAATAGACATTAATAGTAGATCTTATTCTAATATAATGAATGATTGTTTCTATTCGAAATACAAATCTTCAAAGAATTATCCTTTAGCTCCTATTGAAAACTTATTAAAATGTTATCGATATTTTAAGGAATTGCGAAATTGTTATGTACATAACAATATTATTGCAAGTCAAAAATTAAAAGATGCATACGATAATTATATAACTGTTAAAAGTAGTTTGGGGATAAAGAAAGAATTAATAATAGATGTTCCTGTTGTTAATACAGAAATAAAAGCATATCTATATGGTGTGATTGGATTTTCTGAAATTATCCTGAGGTTACTATATCATTTAGATACTGAATTACTAAAAACAACACAAGGTGAAAATTATTTTAAAGACAATATAAACAAGAAGTATAAGAAAAAAGAAATGTTCAGTACAGATGCAGATAAATGCTTAAAGCAAATAAATCGTTTTTGTACAGGACTAGGTTTTATGCAACCTGAGAATCCTTTACAATTAAAAAAATACTTAATTGATAATAATTTACACTATTAAGTTTTTGGCAATGAAATAGGTTGGAGTAAAATATTATATCCGAAAAATCCATCGTACACGACTACACAGTCGAACAAATCTTAACCTTCATCAAATCTAACGAGATTGCACTTCCGGAGATTCAGCGTCTGTTTGTGTGGAAAGGAAAGCAGGTTAGAGACCTTGTGGATTCTCTATAAACAAAAAAGCATTTTTGTGTTAAAATGAAAGGACTGGAGGTCAACGATTATGATGCAGGGAATAAAAAACACATCAAATGATACATTTGGGCGGCTCATGGGAAATGGGCTTCATTATGAAGTTCCTAAGTATCAGCGTGATTATTCTTGGGATAAAGAACAGTGGTCTGACCTTTGGTATGATTTAATGCAGATGATTGATGAAAAAGATTCTCATTACATGGGATATTTGGTTCTTCAAACGGCTGATGATAAAAATTATCAAATTATTGATGGACAGCAAAGGCTCACAACACTTTGTGTTCTGATATTGGCAGTTGTAGATACACTATTAAAACTTCCTGGTACAGACAAAGAAAAAGAAGATAACGAAAAAAGGGCTGCAAATATCCGTTCTACATACATTGGCAATATGGATATGCTGACACTGACATCTGTAAATAAATTGGTATTGAATAGGAACAATGATCATTTTTACAGGACATATCTTTCTACCCTTCAAGAAATGCCAAAGCGTGGATTAAAGGCTTCTGAGAAACTATTGAAATCTGCATTTGAAACCTTTAAAGCGTATTTAGGGGCGCAATATAAAACTGCAGAAGAACTTGTAATTTTTGTTGATAACCTTGTAAATAATATTTTCTTTACAGTAATTACGGTTACTGATGAATTGAATGCTTTTAAGGTTTTTGAAACCTTGAATGCTCGTGGCGTTCAGCTTTCGTCATCTGATTTATTAAAAAATTATATTTTTTCAGTTGCAAACACAAACGACTTGCATCAGACAAAACTGGATGAACTTGAAAATATGTGGGCAGAAATTGCAGATATATTAAAAGAGTCTCAAATATCTGATTACTTGCGTTTTTATTGGAATAGTACACATAAAACAATACGCAAGAATCAATTATATAAAACAATCCGTAACGAAATAAAAACTCCAGAGGAAGCATTTGCTTTATTACGGGATATGAGAATAAAGGCTGATATTTATATGGCCTTGCGAAGTCCTGATGATGAAATGTGGAGAACCCTGCCAGAAATTTCAACTAATCTCAATTTGTTAAAACTCTTTAATGTAATTCAGCCTATACCTTTACTGATGTCTGCTTATTCAAATCTTTCTGAAAAAGATTTTTCATCTTTACTTGCAAAAATAGTCATAATTTCGTTTAGGTATAATGTAATTTGTGGGAAAAACCCAAATGAACTGGAAAGTGTTTACAATAAAGTTGCTTTAGATATAAATAAAACTAAAACATACAAAATAGAAGAGTTAAAATCTGGAATTTACGTATCGGATGCAGAATTTGAACAGACTTTTGCATATAAAGAATTTGTATAT
This sequence comes from Treponema sp. UBA6988, assembly GCA_002448445.1. GTDB lineage: Bacteria > Spirochaetota > Spirochaetia > Treponematales > Treponemataceae > Treponema_D. The sequence goes on along the minus strand of DJYC01000080.1, from coordinate 76,766 downwards.
AGTTCTCGGAATAATCAGATTGCTAAATATATTTTAGGAAAAATAGAAAAATTCGAGTCTGGAGCTTCTGTTGATATTACTAGTAATACTTTGGAACACATTTTGCCAGATAATCCAAATGAAGATTGGGACTGGGATGATATGAAAATTCAACAGTTCCACTATAGGCTTGGAAATATGACCCTATTAGAAGCTGGCAAAAATAGGGATTTAGGAAATGCTTCTTTTTTAGAAAAGAAGGCTGTTTACAAAAAATCTACAGTTCCTATGACACTTGAGATTGGAAATTCAGATTTAGAAGAATGGACAGAAAGCTGTATAGACAATAGACAAAAGAAAATGGCAAATGAAGCGAAAGGAATTTGGAAGATACAAGAATAATCTGTGTATGAATTATTTTAGGGCAGGGCCTACGCCGCCGTGGAGCCCCTTTAGTACCGCGCCAGCGGTATGAGCGTTAGCGAAGGGCGGAAGGGCGGTGACGCAAAGGCATGTTCGGTCGGGTTAGCCAAAAAATATATGGTAGAGCAGGAAAAAGTACCGTCCAAAAGATTAAAAAGATGAAGTGAAAATGCATAAATATGCAGTTCTTTGCATAAAAATATTGACATTCAAAGTAAAAAAACGATAGTATAAAATTATGATTAACCCTTTAGCAAAAGAATTGAATGATGTGTTGGCCGGCACTGTTGCCGGGGATTTGCTTTCCGATTTGGGAGAGCGCTTGTATTTTCCCAAGGGAATTATTGCCCAGGGTGGGGAAGCTAAAAAACTCGGTAAAAAGGCTAACTGTACTATAGGTATTACCCTTGTGGACGGAAAACCAGCCGTTTTGCCAAGCGTTCAGGCTGTGGTGCCGGAGCTTGAGTCCCGCGAGCTTGTTTCTTATTCACCGACTGCCGGTAATCCGGACATTCGTGCCGCGTGGAAGGCTGCCCAGATTAAGAAGAATCCTTTGCTAAAGGAAAAATCCACTTCTATGCCGGTTGTGGTTCCTGGTCTTACGGCAGGCATTTCTTATTTGGCTGACCTTTTCCTTGACGAGTCAAAGCCACTTGTTGCAGCAGATCCTTCTTGGGACAATTACGTTCTTATTGCATCTGCAAGGCGTAATGCTGGTTTTGTTCAGTTCCAGATGTTCAAGGACGGAAAATTCAATATAGAAGGTTTAAAGGCCACCCTTACCGAGCAGGCTAATGCAAGCGGTTCAGTGCGTGTTCTTTTGAACTTTCCCCAGAATCCGTCTGGCTACAGTCCTACTGCCGCAGAGGCAAAGCAGCTTGTTTCCATTGTAAAGGAACTTGCTGATGCCGGTAAAAAGGTTATGGTTTGGTGCGATGATGCATACTTTGGCCTTAACTACGAGAGCGATATAGAAAGCCAGTCTTTGTTTGCTTACCTTGCAGATCTTAGCCCCAACGTTCTTGCCGCAAAGATTGACGGTCCTACAAAGGAAGACTTTGCATGGGGCTTCCGCTGCGGCTTTATTACTTTTGGTTGCAAGGGCTTTACGGAAGAACAGTACGATGCTCTTGTAAAGAAGCTTATGGCTGCAATCCGCTCTTCTGTTTCCTGCTCTTCAACTCCGCCACAGACAATTCTTCTTAAGGCTTTTGCAAACCCGTCAGTGGATAAGGAAAAGGAAGAATTCCGCAAGATTCTGGAGAAGCGCTACAAGAAGGTTAAGGCTTTTGTTAGCAGCCGCAAGAGTTCTGCCATTGAGCCGCTGCCATTTAATTCCGGCTACTTTATGTCCCTGCACACAAAGACTGTGGACGCGGAAGTTCTTAGGCAGAAGTTGCTAAAAGAAAAGGAAATCGGTACAATATCAATCGACCCGCATACTCTGCGTGTTGCATTCAGCAGTCTTGAAGAGGATAAGATTGATTTTGTTTACAAGGCAATTTATGATACAGCCGAAGAGCTGTCTAAATAATAGCAAGTTTGGGTTGGCCGCTGTTTTGGCAAGAAAAACTTTAGCAAGAAAAGGCCTTTCGTTTGCGCTTTGCTTTTTTTGCCTAGCGGTAACCCTGATTTTTTCTTCTTGCGGCAACAAAAAAAATGAACCGCTTATAATTTGGACCGACATTCCGGAATTTGCTTCGTATGCAGAGCTTTTTAACAAAGAGCACAACGATGCAAAGGCGGTGGTTATCTTTAAGCAAGAGCCTGCGCGTTCCATGCCGCCACTTGAAGACGAGATTCAGCCGGATCTTGTTGTTTCCTCCTGGCTAAAAAATTCTTCTACACGAAAATATTTTCTTCCCCTGGACTATATGTTTAGCGGCGGACTTTTGCAAAAGAGCGAATTCTATTCAAAGCTGCTTGACTACGGCCTTATGAATTCCAAGCAGTACCTTTTGCCGGTGAGCTTTAACCTGGATGCGGTTATGTTCAGGAAGAAGAACGAGACTCTTGTTACCGACGACCATTTTATTACCCTGGACGGCATAAAGAAGCTTTCTTCTGAATTCAACAAGAAGAATGAGGACGGTTCTTTTGAGTGCATGGGTTTTGCGCCTTCATGGGACGGAGACTTTCTATACCTTGCTTCCAGAATGAACGGTGCAAGCTATGTGGAAAAGAAGGAGCATTTTGGCTGGAATGCCGATGCCCTAAAAAATACCGCTGAATACATGAAGGCTTGGACGCAGCAGTGTGACTCTGATACTGAGACTGAGCTTAACTTTCAGTTCAAGTACCTTTACATGCCAAAGTACAAGCAGTTTTCCGCAGACAGGTGTTTCTTTGCCTTTATAAAGAGCAGTGACCTTTTTATGCTTACGGAAGAGCAGTTCTCCGGGCTTACCTACCGCTGGGTTGGGGAAGAGGGGCGCATTATGGTAGAGGACGACATTGTTACCATGGGGCTTTGCAAGTTTGCTGAACACAAGGATGCCGCCCAGAAATTCATGGAGTGGTTCTATACAGAAAGCGTTCAAAAGAAGCTGCTTGAACGTCAGGATTCCTTAAAGCTGGACAGCATTTCCTTTGGTATTGCCGGGGGATTTTCTTCTCTTGTAAAGGTGAATGCAAACGTCTATCCGCTGCGCTACCGCTCTCTTTTGGAAAATCTTCCTATGGGTGAATATCTTTCCTGCCCAAATATCCTTAGCCCACGCTGGCCCAGTCTAAAGGAAAAGGTTGTTATTCCCTACCTCTTGGACTGTGTGCAAGTAAAGAAAGTTGCGGCAGAAAGTGCAGGGGCAGGGCAAGGCTCTTCTGAACCAAAGCAAAAGCCCATCCGCACTATTGAGCAGCGCATATCCGCCTGGGAAAGGGAAGCTTTCTAGACTTGATTCTGAGTCAAGCTCAGAATGACGAAAACTTAATTAACATTTTTTTTAGAATTGTCTTAACTTTTTGGGCTAATCTTTCGATAATAAAGATGAGAGGTGAGCCTATGTATTCAAACGACATTAACTTAAACGCATCAACCTACAAAAACCTTTTTTCTTCCACTACTGGTAGACTCTATGTACCGGTAAAGGCTAGCGTTGCTGTATTTACTCAGTTTGACTACGTCCGTGGTACTCCGGCTGGTAAAGGTGAGAAAGGTGTTTCTGTAGACAGGATTAGGATTCTGAATGCCTTGATTGACCAGTTAGTCTCTATGCGCAAGAAAACAGCCTCCAAAGAAGATTTGGCAGAGCTTCCTGACAGCCAGAAAGACGTGTTAATCAATACGTATCAGAAAGAAGTAAAGAGTTCCTTAGACATTGCTAATATGCCTTACGGTTTTACAGGCGTAATGCCAGAACCAGGTGCTGTGTTTGACATAGTGGCATAAGGGCAATTTTCCTTAGGAGAAAAAACAAAAGCTGCCGACATCCATCTTGTGTGGAATGTGGCAGCTTTTTTTTATGTTTTTTCTTTTTAGATTCTAGGTCCAAAGCAACCAGAGGACGATTGCCGAAGTTCCTGTGGTAAGAAGGGTGAATGGAACGCCAACCTTTACCCAGTCAGCAAAATTCATCTTGTAGCCTTCGCGCTTTATGATTCCCATGCTTACTATGTTTGCGCTTGCACCAAAAGGCGTAAGGTTTCCACCCATGCAGCTTCCGATTAGCAGGGCAAACATGTAAAGCTCTCCGTTAATGCCCATAGTTTTTGCCATTCCGTCTGCAACGGGAAGCATTGCAATTATATAGGGCACGTTGTCCACAAAGCCACTGATTATGATGGAAACCATGATGATTATAAGAAAGCCAAGAATTACTGAACCGCCTGTAATCTTTGCAAGGTAGAGGGAAAGGTCTTGCAAAAGCCCGGAAGCTTCTATTGCGCCTATTACGATAAAGATTCCTATTAAGAAGAAAATCGTCTCCCAGTCAAGCTCTTTTACTACGCTTACTGTGTTTTCCAAAGACTTGTTCTGAAGGAACTTGTACCAGACAAGGCCAAGGATTCCAAGTGCAAGTACAAAAGTTCCGCTAAGGTATGCAAAGCTTGTGTGCACAAAAGAAATTCCTGCAAGGCCAAAAATCATTGCAAGCAGCAGGAAGAGCGGGAACCATGAAACTACGACAGTCTTTTCCAGGGCCGGCTTTTCTTTTCCTGCCTTTGCAAAGAAGATGTAGAAAAATGCGCATCCCACAAGAAGTCCTGCCTGAATTATAAAGAAGACAGAAAGCTTTCCTGCGTGGAAGAAGAAGTCGTTAAAGTTGTAGCCCGCATAGCTTGCAAAAATCATGGATGGCGGGTCTCCTACAAGCGTGGCAGTTCCCTCCATGTTGCTCATAACCGCAAGCCCTATCATGAACATGGTTGGGTTCATGTTAAGCTTTTTGCTAAGGGCAAGTGCAATCGGTGCCATTACAAGAACCGTGGCTACGTTTTCAACAAAGATGGAGATAATACCCGTCATGGCAAGAATGGCAACCATTGCAAGACCAGTGCTTCTGCTTTTTTCTACTATAAAATCAGCAATTCTTGCGGGAACCTTTGAATAGATGAAGAGTGCCGCAATAATCATGCTGCCAAGGTAAATCATAAGAACGTTCCAGTTCACTATGTCGCCAAGTGAATGGAGCAAGGCAAAGGAATGCATCTCCGCAGTGTTTCCGCGGGCAACAATGTCTTCCGGCAAGGGGAATATTGCATCGGGAATTAGTGTTCCCAAAAGCACTACTGCTATAGCGGCCGCCGTGGTGAACCAGACCTTTTTCCCCTGAAAGATAATCACCATCGTGTACATAAGGACTGCAACCGCAAGTACAAACCATTTAAAATCAATCATAACAAATTTCCTATATTTATTACTATTTTTTGTTCATTATAGCGTCTATGCTGTTTATGCAAGCCGCACGCAAACCAGATTTTTCCAGTGCGTCAACACCGCGGATTGTTGTTCCTCCCGGAGAACATACGGCATCTTTTAGGACTCCCGGATGCTCCCCTGTAGCAAGCTGGAGCATTGCGCTTCCTGCCATTGTTTTGCTTACGAGGCGGTAGGCCTGGGCTCGCTGCATTCCGTATTTTACCGCCGCATCAGCATAGGCTTCTATAATCAAGTCCATGAATGCAGGACTGCAACCGCTTATTGCCCCGCCAATGCCCATAAGGTTGGTCGGAAGGGTTTCCGTAATTCCAAGAGTGCCAAGCAGACCAAGGACCGTCGCTGACTCTTCTGCGCTAAGGGAATTTTTCTGCTCAACAAGCATTACCCCCTGCCCAATTTTTGCTGGAGTGTTGGGCATTACGCACTGAACGTGAACCTTCTGCACGTCGATATGCTCTGCAAAAGTGTCAAAAGTCCAGCCCGCCGCAACAGAAACAAGAACCTTTCCTTCCAGCTCTTCCTTTACTTCTTTTAAAATGTCCGCTATCTGGTAAGGCTTGCATGCAACAAAAACAATCTTGCTCTTTTTTACAAGCTCCAGGTTGCTGCTTGCAGGAATAAAACCAATTTTTGAAGCGTTCTCCTTTAACCTTGCCTGGTTTGGAGCATAAGCAAAAACTTCCCCTGCCTTAACCTTGCCGGAATTTATAAAACCACAGGCCATAGCCTGCGCCATGTTACCCATGCCTATGAATCCAATTGTGTTCATACATCCTCCGCTTATACATTCTACAGAAATTCTACAGGAATTGCCAGTGCACGCATCTGCCCTACAAATGCATGTCCTGGCTAGCAATTGCCCCGCAAAATATAACTTCAAATCGTAAGCTATTCAGTCAGGAGGCCTGCAACATAGTAAAGTACTGCACACTCTGTTTCCTGCCAGATGCGTAGGCTTCTGTTTACCGCACAGACCAGATAGCCCAAGACTTTTGTATTTTTTCGGATTCGTACGATAAGGGCGGACTTGAAGCCATTGGCGGTCAGCGTCTCGTAAAAGACCGGGGAATTCTTTTTAACCTCGCTAAGCGTGTTTTCGGAGAAGAGGTCTTCAGCCATTAGTTTTTTTATGTCGGATGCGTCTCCATCAAAATCAGGATTCATCACGGCTTTGAGCCTTCCGTCTCCACAAATATAATGCAGGTCTGTTATGCGAAGAATTTCGGAAAGTACCGGCATGGCAGCTTTTAGCTTGCGTTCAAAAGTTTCGGCTTTTTCCATGTTGGTGCGGATTTGGTGCATGTATGTAAAGACACCGTGCCTTGCAATTTTCGCCACTTCGAGAGATTTATGCTTTTCTTCGTTATAGACGGTGTAGCAATTCCTTCCCCTGTTTTTGCCAAGATAAAGCATCTTGTCTATTATTGCAAAGAGTTCCTCGTAAGTGCCTGCGTCTTCCGGGAAAGATGCGGCACCAGCGGTTCCGGTAACAAAGGAATTTCCGTTTCCAAAACTGATTGTCGTCCTTAGCGCATTGGAACTTGTGTACAGGTCTTTGAAGAAGGAAACTTTGTCGTTTCTGTCCGTATGCCTCAGGTCCACCATCAAAAGCTCATCTCCGCCAAAACGCCCCACAAGGCCATAGTCTTCCACATATTCTGCAAGACGCTTCGAAACGGTAGTCAGAACTTTATCGCCAGCACTGTGGCCAAGGCTGTCATTTATGAACTTAAAATTATCAAGGTCAAGCATGGTGAATGTGAAGGGTCTCTGTTCAGCAATGAGGGAGCGCACGAACTTGACGGCATATGCACGAGAAATTACCCCGGTAAGCGGATCAAGAATTTCGTTAAGGCTTATCCTGTCGATTATTTTGTCAAAAAAACTGAATTTTCTGAGCTTGACTATTGTGTAAACCGACTGATTGTTTTCAAGGGAACCCTTTCGGCGCAGGACATCAGTTATGTCTATAAAGCTTCCGACTAGTCCCACAATCTTTCCGTTTTCGTAAAGAGGCCTCTTTGACGCAACTATGTCCCTCTCTTCCCCCCTGATAAAGCATTTGCCCTGAACCTTGTATGTACTTTTTCCAGAAAGAACATCCAGTTCGTCTTGTCTGAATGGCTCAGGATCAGAATGCCAGCCCATGTCTTCGTCCGTTTTGCCAATCAGGACGCTTGCCGATTCAAAGCCATAAAAATCTAGAAATGCCTGGTTTACGCCAAGAAAGCGCCTGTTGCTGTCTTTCCAGAATACACAGTCCTGTGAAGTATTGATAATGCTGTCGAACAATTCAACTGTCATCTCCATAGCCGGTTCTCCATAAGTATAATTGTATAGAATTATTATATTTTCAGCAATGTTTTTTCCACCACCCCCTGCCGTCTGCAGGACTAGCAAGCAAAAAAATGAATTGTAAAATTCATATGGATTGTTTATAATCCAAAGGATGAATTTAAATGCGGTAAAATCAGCCCCCCTTTGTACGGCTTTAATATTACTTCTTGCAGCCTCTTTCTCCTGCTCAAAAAAAGCAATGCCCACCAGAACACAGTCTGTCTTGGGGACGGTCTGTTCAATAAATGCCTATGACGATGCAAGCGATAAACTCTACGACGAGCTTTTTGCCCGTCTTAAAGAAATAGACGACAGGTTCAGCACAACAAAGCGCGACTCGGACATAAGCCATGTGAATGCCCAGGCCGGAATAAAAGCGGTTCCTGTTCACCGGGACGTTTATTTTGTAGTGCAGACCGCCTTAAATTTTGCCCAAAAAACAGACGGTGCCTTTGACCCAACGGTTGGCCCACTGGTAAAGCTCTGGGGAATCAACACGGAAAACGCCCGTGTTCCAAGCCGGGAAGAAATAGATGCAGCCCTTCCCCTTGTAAACTGGCGCAACGTTCAGATGGACCCCGGAGACGGAGAGACCAGCAAGAGGATTTTCCTTTTGCAAAAGGGTATGGCCTTGGATCTTGGCGGAATTGCAAAGGGCTATGCCGCGGACGAGATGGCCCGCATTCTTGGCGAGCACAATGTAAGGCAGGCAATCGTGAATCTGGGCGGAAACGTCTATGCTTACGGCAGCAAAAAAGACGGAAGCAAGTGGAAGGTGGCGGTAAAAAATCCCCAGCACCCTTCATCAGACCCGGCTCTTGCTATCTGCTTTAACCAGAACAATTCCGTAGTAACAAGCGGAGCCTACGAAAGGTATTTTGAAAAAAACGGAAGGCGCTACCACCACATCATAAACCCAAAGACAGGCTACCCGGAGCAGAACAAGGTGGGAAGCGTAACAATCGTGTCCCGCTCTTCAATAGAAGCGGATGCCCTAAGCACAGCGGCCTACATCCTTGGGCCAAGCGAATATTTTAAGATTGAGCGTACGGCGGCTTTGTTCATTCTGGAAGACTGCTCGGTAAAGGCATCCCTCCAGCTTGCAGGCAAAATAGAAGTGCTTAACCAGAGCTTTTCCAACATAACCTTCCGCTAAGGCCATTAAGCCTTTCTTACAGCAGCAACGGATTCCCTTTCTATAAACTGAACCGGAATCCGCACAATCTCGTACTGACCCTTGCCCTTCATTGCAGCCATAAGCTTTTCCGCGCAAACAGCGGCAATCTTCTTCCTGTCCTGCCTGAATGTGGTAAGCGGCGGTGTGCTGCATTCAGAAATAAGGGAATCATCAAAGCCAATAAGAGAAACGTCATCTGGAACCCGCTTTCCAACGGTCTGCAAATACTGCATGGTTCCAGCCGCGAGTTGGTCAGAAGCGCAAAAAACGGCCGTAATTTCCGGGGCACGCGTAAAAAGCTTCTTTGCCGCCTCAAAACCGGGCTTAAGTTCCCAAAGGGCAGCCTTTTCCACATATTCGCTCTTGTATTTTAAGCCCGCAGCCTTTATTGCCATCTTGTAGCCTTCACCCCGCTCAATGGCAGCCGGTGAATTTACAAGGTAGGGGCCTGCAATATAGCCAATGTTCCTGTGGCCTTTTTCTATAAGATACTCAACCCCATGAAAAGCGGCATCCTTGTTTTCGGAAACAACCGTGCATATTCCGGGAATAAATTCGTTTGCAGACACGCATGGAATTCCGCTGGAGGCAAGGCTGGTAATTTCCGGGTCACCGTAAACGGAATTCAGTATAAGAATGCCCTCCACTTTGCGCGACTTGCAGTGGTCAATATAAGAAATGGAAGAATTCATCTCCTTGGACATAAAAATCAGGTCGTAACCGTCTTTGTAGGCAATATTCCTAAAGCTGTTTACAATTCCGCCAAAAAGCGGATGCTCAAGACCGTTCGTAAAAGATTCCTTTTCCGCAATAACGCCAATCAGCTTGGAATTAGCCTCTTTTGCCCCGCCATCATTTTCTGCCTTTCCGTACTTAAAACCGGTAAGCTTTGCGGCTAAAAAAATGCGGTTGCGTGCTTCCTGACCAATTGAATCCCTTCCTTCCAGCACCCGCTGAACCGTAGCCTGAGAAAATCCCGTTATCTGTGCAATATCGAATAATGTCGCCATTTTAAACCTACATGAATTTTACACAATATTCGTGAAAAATCAATAAATTTTTGATTAAATTTCTTAAAAAATAAAAGTTTATGCTAATGTGGGGGAAAGCCTTCCCCCTGGCCTCAGCCCGCAAGCGGTCTTCGGCACACCCCCTTCACCTAGGGGCTTCGCCCCTAAAACCCCATAGGGCGTTTGACGGCAACTGGAGCGTCATGACAAGCCACTCTGGTAGCCCGCGTTCCCGCACTGTTAGCAAATAATCTGTAACCGTTTACTCTTTTGTATTTTTTATTTTAGAGGCCTTATGAAAAAACACTTCTTTGCTGTCATTTTTGCATTTTCTTCTATAATATTGCCCCCTGCTTTTCTTGCAGCTCAGAATTCAATCAGCTACAAGGGAAGCGGAAACTACACCTTTACCGAACGAACGGATCTGCGCAGGTACGACAACGGCAAGTACACCGGGCTTTTAAGCCGCGAAATCCGCTCTTTCATCGTGCAAAAAGAAAACCTCTACGACGGCAATTTTTACGTCTGGCAAGAAACAAGGCGCAACATGCAAAGACAGCTGCCCGGAATAAACGATGCAATTCCTTCTGTATTCAAAATAGCATCCGACGGCACTTTTACCATGATTCAGGACAACGGCTACCCTACCTTTAGAAGCTTTCCCTGCTACCCCCAGCAAAAAATTTCCAAGGGAGAAAAATGGACAGCTTCTTCTGTGCGCGTGGTAGACCCCATGAACACCGGGGAATTTACCCGCATCCCCTTTACCGCTGAATACACCTACTTAAAAGACGATGTTTACAACGGAACGGAAGTCTACATTGTTAGTGCAAAGTGGGCAACCCGCTACGGCTTTCTTTCTGCGGCAGAAGTTCCTGCAGACACAGAAGGAGACCCGCTTTTGGACAGGGCAACTGGCTCCCATTCCGCAACAATAGCCATCAGCAAGGAAAGCGGTGCTGCCCTTGTTGTCCGCGACACCGTAGACGAATCCTTCTTTTACAAAGACGGCCGCAAGGTAGACTTTAAGGGAACAATCAGCCTCTTTACAAATTATCCTCCTGCCGTGGACCGCAAAAAAATCATCACTTCGGTAAAAAAAGAAAAGCTTCCCCCCGCAGAAGTTCCAGTGGAAGAAACGCCCGCCGGACTTAAAATCAGCATAAAGAACCTCCAGTTCAAGCCGGACAGCGACCAGCTTTTGGAAAGCGAAAAAGAGCGCCTGGACAAAATTGCAAGCGTCCTTCTTAACGCAAAAGATTCCTCATTCCTCGTAGAAGGCCACACCGCATCAACAGGCAATCCTTCTGGAGAAATGTCCCTTTCCATAAAACGCGCACGTGCCATTGCCAGTGAACTTAGCAAGCGTGGCATCCCTGCCGAAAAATTCATCTGCAAAGGCTGGGGCGCAACAAAACCCATTGCCGACAACTCCACCCCCGAAGGCATGGCCCAAAACCGCCGCGTAGAAATAACCATACTGGAGTAGTGGTGCTTGGTTAAAATTTGAGAAGTAAAGCCCGCCTTGTTTTTAACACCATTCTGTGCTATTTTATTAGCATGAAAATTTCAGCAGAACACTCTGAACTTGCCGGAGAAGTTTCAGTTCCGGGATCAAAGTCACATACTATACGAGCCCTACTCTTGGCAGCCATGTCAGACGGAATTTGCAAAATCTCAAACCCCCTGCCAAGCGAAGACTGTCTTAGCACATACGCTGCCCTGCCCCTGATTGGAGCAAGCGCAAACTTGGGCGAATCAAGCGACGGCTCTCCTTCAAAGACATGGACTGTTTACGGAGCCGGAGAAAAACTTCATCTACCAAGCGATGTTGTAAACGTTGGAAATTCAGGCTCCCTGCTCTACTTCCTCTCTCCAATAGCCGCAAGTTTCAGCGGATGGAGTATTTTTACCGGAGACGAAAGCATAAGAAAGCGCCCCGTCCACCACGTTGTAGATGCACTTAACCAGCTGGGTGCCAAGGCTTGCACCTCTGTTCCGGGAAACTCTACCTGCCCACTTTTAATACAAGGACCAATTTCCGCAAAGAACAAAATCACCACAGGCGGAACTGTTTCCAGCCAATACATTTCTGGCCTCATGATGGCAGCCCTAAGGCTAAACGGCACTTTGCAGATTGAACTAACCGACCCAAAAGAAACGCCCTACCTTACCATGACTCAAAAGTGGCTGGAAAGCGTTGGCGCAAAAGTTCAGATAAGCCCGGACTTTAAGCACATAGAAGTGCAAGGTCCCGTAAAGATAAAGGCCTTTGACACAACAATTCCAAGCGACTGGGAAGCGGTTGCCTTTCCACTTGTGGCAGCCCTCATCACAAACAGCGACATCACAATAAAAGACATAGACGGTTCTGGAACCCAGGGAGACGAAGCAATTGTTCAGGTGTTAAAATCACTTGGAGCGGACATAGAGTGGAACAAAGAAGCCAAAACCCTTCGTGTACGCGGATTAAAAAAATCCTCAGACGGAATTGGACGGCTTTCCACAGAAAATCTTCCCGGCAAGGAACTTCACGTAAACCTTTCAGGCTACCCAGACGCAATCTGTGCGGTAGCGGCAATAGCATGCTTTACAGAAGGCAAGGTTTTTATAGAAGACATAAGCGTTTGCCGCCGCAAAGAAACAGACCGCATAAAAGTGCTTCATGAAGAACTTGCAAAGCTTGGGGCAGTTACAGAAGAAGGCAAAGACTACTTTGTTATCCACGGACACTCCCCAATAAAAGCAGACGGCTCTGCAAACCCGGAATTCTCCCTTCACGGAGCAAATGTAGAAAGCTACAAGGACCACCGGGTTGCAATGGCCTTGGCCTGCATGGGGCTGGCGCTTGGACAAAAAGAAAAAATCATCGTAAACGACGCAGAATGTTGCGCAGTTAGCTTCCCTGACTTTTTTAAGGTAATGGGTGGAATAGGAGCAAAATTTTATGAAGAACACGCTGAATAATGAACTTGCAGTCTGCGGATTTGCAGCAGTAAAAACTTTGGAAAAGGCAAACTGGGAACGAATCACCAGACTTTATTTTTCTTCCGCAAGGGCCCCACTCTTTGGAGGACTTTGCAAAAAACTTGCCGCAGCAAAAAAGCCTTACAATCAGGTTAAGGATGAGGTTGAACTTGAGCGTCTTTGTGGCAGCGTACACCACCAGGGCGTAGTGGCCATGATTCAGACGCCGGAAATAAAAGCCCTTAACACAGAAATTACGGCAAAATGGGTGGAAGAAAAACAGTCTGCAATTCTTCTTGACCGCGTAGGGAACGCAAACAATCTTGGCGCAATTGTCAGAAGCGCTGCTTTCTTTGGCATAAAGAACGTCGTAATTCCACTGGACGAGGCACAGTCATCTGTTACCACAAGCAGCTACCGCGTGGCAGAAGGCGGCATGGAATTTGTAAACATCTATTCCATAAAATCAATTCCGCGCCTTTTGAATGACATGGCGGGCAAAATGGTAAGAATAGGAACATCGCTTGATGCAAAAGAGACAACCCGCAGCATAAAGCAGATGTGCCAAGACAAGGGCGTAATAATAATTCTTGGCAATGAAGAAAACGGAATCAGCAAAGAGGTAAAATCCCTCTGCGACCACCTGGTTCTTATTCCTTACGCAGGATTCCCGGATGCAAAGCCTGTAATAGACAGCCTTAATGTTGCCCAGGCATCATCCGTAATCATGTATGAACTCATGGGAAAATAAATTTATGAAAAGTAAGTATCCTAAGAGAAATTTTTCTCTCGCGCTGATTTTTTCATTTCTTGCCTTTGCCTTTCTGCTTCCAAAAAATGCCGGTGCACAGATTTTTAAGGTTGACATTCCTCAGAATGAGCTCTGTCTGACGGAAGAAAACATCCCATTTTCCTTGGACAAGGTTTGGGATTCGGTTATATTCGCATCCGCAGCGGCGACCTATGGTAGCGCACTTTTCAAGGACCACGTTTCTTCAAAAGACAAATATGATCCGTCAAAAATATACGACAAGGACGACATAAATTCCCTTGACCGATTTTTTATGACCGGTTATAACAATACACTGCACAATGCAGGGACTGTAACATGCATAATCGCAACGGCTGGAATTCCGGCAGCAACATTCCTAACTGAAAGCGCATGTGGAAATTTCAGTGGACAGAACCTTTTTGACGTAGCCGTAATGTATTCCGAGGCTATTCTGTTCACAAACGGAATCAAGGACTGGATAAAGATAGGCGCAAGAAGGGAACGCCCCTACATGTATTTTGACGACCGCGATCAGGACGGCATAGACAGCAACGACTTTATGTATTCATTCCTGAGTGGCCATACAGCAAATGCCTTTATGGGAGCAACATTCACATCCTACGTTTTCTGCAGCTACTACCCTGATTCAAACCTAAAGATTCCGGTAATTGCCACATCATATCTCTTTGCAGTCGGAACAGGAGCCATGCGCATGGCCAGCGGAAACCACTTCTTTACAGACGTACTCGCAGGAGCCGCAATGGGAAGCGCAGTTGGTTTTGCAGTCCCATTTGTCCACCGCTTCTTTGCTCAAAGAAACAACTCGCAGACAGGAGATTCAAGCAAAAAGCCCCAGCTTATGTTCAGCCCATACGGAATAAATGTCCACATGAATTTCTAAGTTTTACCAAGGACTAAGTTTACCGCCAGGCAAAGCCAAAGCCCACAGTAAACAAATGGAAAGTCGTAATGTCATCATCAAGGAATTTTTTCTCTTCAAAATAATTCTTCATGTTTATATTCCAGCCAAAGTTGTAGCCCAAATTTATCATGACCTTTCCAATCAAAATATCAGTCCCAATGCCAAGCTCCGGGGTAAAATATTTGTCCGTATGGCAGTTGGCCGCAAGTTCCGCATAGGGACGCACGTAATTCGTTGCCATAAAATTCAGGCCACCCATAAGTCCAAAGCAATAGGAGCTGCTTTCCTTTTCCCTGTTTTTATAATCATAGCCAAAATCCCCCCCAACAAAGCCAAAGCGCCCAAGTCCAAGAACAAGGTTCAAGGCAATGGAATTCAGCTGGATGTCCTTGGCATCAAAATCATTCAGCATGGAATTTGTAATCCGTGTGTCTGCAGAAAGGAAAACAGCACTTCGCCCCCTTTGTTCAACCTGCTTTTTTTTGTCATCAACAAGGGTAATCTGCCCCCGGGACTCTGCCCGCTCAACAGCCTTTTCCTGATTGTTCCGCATTTCACCCATAAGGATTTTTGTGGCATTGTCTATATCCGCACTGCGCTCAGAAGCAGTCCGAATTTCAATGCGGGGATAGACTATGAAAGTAGTTTTTGTAAGAAAGTCCTTGCTAAAAGAAAAAACGGTTTTATTTGTATCTGTCCTTACAAGATCAAGCTGCTCCGGCTCAAAGCGGTATTCAGAAGCATCCTTCCACTTGCGTATCTTATATTTTAGACGCACGTAGACAACCGGCACGGCACGGCGGAAAAGGCTGTCATAAAGCATGACATTCGCTTCATATTCAGCGCGCTCTTCCTTTGTCATCTTTACAAGGGACTTCACTTCTTTTCCGGTAAGAGACTTGTACATAAGAGGCAGGTCTATGGAAAAAAGCGAGGTATATCCAAAAAAGTTGGACTTTACTGAAATGGTCCATCGGTTGCGGAGATTATTGTATGAATACCCGCGCACAATAAGCGTGTCGGTCAAGGAAGTTGCAGTATAGACCTTGTTTTCGAGAACCTTGTATGACTTGTCCAGGTTTACAAGAGCAGCATATTCGACCGCGCTGGAATTCTGAGATTTTACGTTGCGCAAATTGAGAATGGCTTTTTTTGAATTTTCAACCTGCTCTATATTTTCCAAGAAAAGGGCTGTGTCGTCAGAAGTCTTTTCAGCAAGACTTGCAGCCGCATCCCTAAAATTTATTTCCGCTTCCTCAATCATGTCATTCTGCTCATCGGTGCGCTTTTCAGAAAGTCTGTTCTCTTCTTCCATGGCCTCAACGTCATAGTCTTCCAGAATTTTATTCTGCGCATCAACAACGGGCTCAAAAATATCCGCACTGGTCTCCTGTGCAAAAGCGGGGAATGTAAAAATGCAAAAGGCAGCCGCAAAAGCTGCAAGACAAGAAATAGTTTTCACGCTATCATTTTACACTAGACGCAAC
Source organism: Treponema sp. UBA6988 (assembly GCA_002448445.1). GTDB lineage: Bacteria > Spirochaetota > Spirochaetia > Treponematales > Treponemataceae > Treponema_D. The sequence continues at coordinate 60,813 of DJYC01000080.1, read as the reverse complement.
GAATTGTCTATTGAGTTGACAGCTGCAAACCTCAAGGAATATAATCAAGGCATGAGTTTATACGAGTCACCTTGCGGTTACTTTGATGGCCTTACTGCAAAAAGTGAAATGTATTCTTTTCCAAGCGAAGAAAATTTACGCGGCTTTATTTCCGATGGATTTTTCACCGGTGCACAAAAAAGGTTCGGAAGCGCAATCAGCAGGCAGGAATGCTATTATAAAGTTCAGCTTGCAGAAGGCTTCCGCAGAACAGGAACCATAATGTACCGCGAGACCTGCCCCGAATGCAAAAAATGCATACCGATACGCATCCCGGCAAGAGACTTCATTCCAAAAAAAAGTGCCCGCCATCTTATAAGGAAAAATTCAAGTCTTGAACTCCGCATAACGGAAAAACTAGACGATTTTATCACGGAAGAAAAAATCGGCCTTTACCAAAAGTACTGGCAGCGGCATAACCCCGGAAAAACAATTTCCAGGCAGAACGCACTTTCGGAGATAGCATCATTCTCCGGTTGCGTAAACGAATTTGAAGGCGATGCAATCCTAGAAAAAAAGCATTACAGCGGAACAAAAAATTTTGACTATTATCTGGACGGAAAGCTCGTGGCCGTAAGCGTACTTGACTTTGCGCTTGATTCAATTTCTTCAAACTATTTTTACTACGACATTTCTCCACAAATTCTAAAACGCTCCATAGGAACATTCAGCATAATAAACGAAATCCTTTGGACTGCGGAACACGGCTACGACTATTACTACCTTGGCTACTGGATTGAAGGCCACCCCAAGATGAATTACAAGGCAAACTTTTTTCCGCATGAAATTTTGGTGAACGGCGAATGGATAACCAAGTCTAGCCCCGATTGTAAGACCTTACAGTAACCTTACGCACAGTAAAACCAGAAAGGCTGCTCCAGAAAAACTTGCTTGCCTTTATTTTCTTTGCTATAATTCTTGTATGGAAATTCAGACCCTAAAAAACAAATGCATCGTATTAGGTGTAAGCGGAAGCATAGCCGCATACAAAGCCGCAGCCCTAACAAGCATGCTGGTAAAGGCCGGCGCAGATGTCCACGTTATAATGACAAAAAACGCAACCCAGCTGATTGGGCCCGCAACTTTTGAAAACCTTACGGGCAACCGCTGCCTTTTGGAAACATTTGACCGCAACCACGAATTTAAAGTTCAGCACATTTCACTTGCGCAAAGGGCAGACCTTTTTATAATTGCACCCGCAAGTGCAAACGTAATTGCAAAAGTTGCAAACGGCCTTGCAGATGACATGCTAACAACAACTTTTCTTGCTTGCACCTGCCCCAAAATAATTGCACCCGCAATGAACACGGCAATGTACGAAAATCCCGTTACCCAGGACAACCTAAAAAAATGCCGTAGCTACGGAATGAGCATAGCCGAGGGCGATGCAGGATACCTTGCTTGCGGAACAAGCGGAAAAGGAAGGCTTGCAGAACCAGAAAACCTCTTTGCCTGGATTGAACACGAACTTCCCTGCAAAAAAGACTTGGCAGGAAAAAAGATTCTCGTAACCGCAGGCCCAACCCAAGAGTCTTTAGATCCTGTGCGCTACATAACAAACCATTCTTCCGGCAAGATGGGATATGCCGTTGCAAAAGCCGCAAGCAGTCGCGGTGCAGAAGTAACACTTATTAGCGGACCTGTTGCCCTAAAGGAACTTCCTTTTGTAAACACAGTTCACATAACAAGTGCTGCCCAAATGGCAGAAGCCGTTAAGGATAATTTTTTTGATTCAGACATTTTAATAAAAGCGGCGGCAGTTGCAGATTACAGGCCGGCTAATGTAAGCGACCAAAAAATCAAAAAACACGATGACGACCTAAGCCTGCCCCTTGAACGCACGGAAGACATTCTTGCATGGTGCGGAAAAAACAAAAAAAGCGGACAGTTCTTGTGCGGATTTTCTATGGAAACCCAAAACATGGTTGAAAATTCCAAGGCAAAGCTCGTAAAGAAAAACCTTGATTTGATTGCGGCAAATTCGCTTTCTTCACCAGATTCGGGATTTGCGGTTGACACAAACGTGCTTACCCTAATTTCTCCTTCTAGCACAAAGGAATTGCCAGTAATGCAAAAAGAAGAAGCGGCCGACTGTCTTCTTGATGAAATTGTTTTGCTTATGGAACAAAGGCAATAGTAGCTTAAAAGGAGAAGCAAATCTTGGAAGTAAAAGAAATCAGCATAACAGACATTGGCGGTTTTAGGATAGGGAACGCACAGGATTACGATGCCATGACCGGGGTTACCGCAATTGTCTTTGACAGGGAAAACACTGCCGGAATAGACATTAGCGGTGGAGGTCCTGCTGCCCGGGAATCTTTCCTGTTTACACCGCTTTCCTACAAGCAATCCATAACAGCCCTGCTTTTGTCTGGCGGATCTGCATACGGACTTGCCGCTGCAACCGGGGCAATGCAGTATCTTGAAGAACACGGAATGGGCTACCGCCTTGCAGACATGGTGATTCCAATTGTGCCCCAGTCCTGCATCTTTGACCTAAGCACAAAGACAAAAGTGCGGCCGGATGCAAAGATGGGCTACGCTGCATGCAAAGACGCAGAAAGGAATGCCCTTCCCCAGTCAGGAAATGTTGGCGGCGGATGTGGTGCTTCGGTTGGAAAGCTATGCGGTCTTAAACGGGCTCAGAAAAGTGGCATTGGTTATTACGCACTTCAGGTTGGAGAGCTTAAGGTAGGCGCCATTGTAATTGTAAATGCACTTGGCGATGTCTTTGACTTTAGAAATGGGAAAAAAGTTGCCGGTGCAATGAATGCCGAACGGACAGCCTTTATAGACAGCGAAGAAGTTCTTTATTCCATGCAGGAAGGAATGCAGAATAAGATTCAGGAAGGAAAAAACACTACTATTGGAGCCGTAATTACAAACGCAAAATTCAGCCAGCAGGAGATGTGCAAGATAGCGGCAATGACCCGGGCTGGTCTTGCGCGCAGCATAAATCCTGTTGGAACCAGCGCGGACGGAGACACAGTTTATGCCGTTTCATGCGGAGACATAAAAAGCGACTGCAACCTTGTTGGAACTTTGGCTTCCCGGGTACTTAGCATGGCAATTTTAGACGCCGTTTCCTCATCCAAAATGACGGAAGAGGAATACAAGCGCTTTTTGCAAATTAAGGGTGAATAGGAATTTTTCCCAAGCCCTACTTAATATCATCTTCTTCCATATCGCTTAGGATGCCTGCTTCTATGGCTCTTTTTTCCGCAGCGGAAACTGGGCCGCGCTTTTTTCTACCGGCAACATTTTTTGCGGCGGATTTTTTTGACGCAGAAGTTTTTTTGCTGCCCGAAGGAATTGCAAGTTCGGGAAGGCTTTCCTTTTCGCCCTTGTCATTTAAAATCGTAATGTCATAGTGGGTAAACGGTATTGTAACATTTTCTTCGCGGCATGTTTTTACTATTTCCGTATAAACTTCCGTCTTTACAGCAAAGAGGTCGCCGTTGTTGAACCAAACGGCAAGCTTTAGTTTTATTGCATCGCCAAAGCCGTCGTAGAAAAGAAGGGGTGCCGGGTCTTTTATGACAGACTTACACTTTGCAGGAATTTTGCTTACCACATTGTAGACGTACTTTAGATCCATATCGTAGCCGATGGGAATCTCAAAGACAAAGCGCCTCTTGGGAAAACGGCTGTAGTTGATAAGGTTATTGTTGATGATTGTGCTGTTTGGTATGCGGATCATCTGGTTGTCCGCCGTATGGATTTTTATGCTCAAAAGACCTATTGTGTCTACGGTTCCTGCCACACCGCCAACTTCTATGTAGTCGCCAATCTTGAGCGTCTTTTCGGAAACAACAAAGAGTCCGCTGATAATGTTGCTAACGCTTGTCTGGGCTGCAAAACCGATTGCAAGTCCTGCAACACCGGCAGCTCCCCATATTGCCTTAAGGTCAATTCCAAAAAGGCTAAGGATGTACATTCCCATCAGTATGTAAAAAACATAGCTTATGGCTTTGCTTAGCATTTGCGCATTGTGCGGCTCCATTTTTACGGCAACACGTTTTTTGATTATGCGCTTTATTATTCTGTAAAAGGTATAAAACACAAGGAGTGCAACTATGCTGATTGCTACCTTAAAAAGATTGTTCCATGTAATATAATCCTTTAGTTCATCAATATGAAAAAGGGATTTTGTCTGTTCCGTTACTTCCGTTCCTATTTCTCCAATTGTCTCCACAACGGCATCTTTTTTTGGGTCCATAATTCCTCCGCAATAAGCACAATAATATATAAAATTTACGTTTTTTTCTACCATTTTGAATTTTTAAAGCATATATATTATATGATGAATAAAATAAATTTCTTTTTTGCACCGGCACTTTTATTCCTAATCCTAGGATGCAGCGAAGTGCAGGCGGTCAATTCTTCCGAAGAAGATGTAAGAATAGAGCTACCTTGCTGTACAATGGATTCCGATGGAAATAATCTTCCTGTTGAATTCTGGGACCTGGCATACAGCGACGGAATCAACTGCGGCAAGATGCAGATGATTCCGTCTGGAAGTACAATCAAGGCACAAGTATGCAAAAACCGGGTTGCCTCTTTTTTTGCAGAACCAGTTTTTCCTTGCGCTCCAAACAGGGAAAACAAAGGCATACCGCGTCCTACGGGGGCAATTTTTCCACTTAACACGGAGCTTTCCTTTCAAAACGGATTTGCGGCTTCCGTCCTGTATTCACTCTACATGGGAAGTTCCTGCGGGAATGCAACAGACGTACAGGAATTCCTTACGCGCTTTAACTGGCAAAAGTTTGAACAAACATGTCTTGAAAAATCAGCAGATCCCTGGCTTTTGGACAAGGAGCGGATTATGAAGGCAATTTCTTCCGGCAAGTTCAAAAAAAGCGACATAAGGCTTAGGTAATGTTACGGTGGAATAAAGCCGAAATCTAATATATAGTAATGCAATGAAAATTATTGATATTAAAGCCGTAACTTACAGATTCCCAATATTTTTAGGCCTGACCATACTTGTTTTCTCATCAGTCTCCTGCGCTAAAAAGAAGAGTGAGCAAAAAGACGGCACTCTGATGGAACTGCGCTCAGTACAAAAAAGCCACACCTGGTACTATTTTACCCAAGACGGATTCGAAAAATGCGACCTTCCGCAAAAGGCACCTGCTATGCCGGAAAAGCCATGGACAGAGGCTGTCCGCATCTCTTCTGCGGGAAGCGTTCCATCGACCGAAGGAGGAGCAAATTCCTACCAAGCTTATGCACTTGTAAACCACGGAGGAATTCTGGCAATAAAAAACGATGGAGTGGAATTTTTTAAAGACCGTTCCATTTTTACAAGCGAAACCGCAGACTCTCTGGTCTTTAGCAAGGGCGTTCCCATTTTCTATCTTTACAAAAGCACATTTTTTAACCAGCTACAGGAACCCTTTTCGCAAACAGCAGAACCAACCCAAAAGCCAACCCACAGGCCTTTTCTGGTGGAATTCAATCCGTCTGCAAAGCTTTTCTTTCCGCTTGTGTCCTACGAAAACCTTCATCTGGCACGAGAGGATCAGGTAACAGGCTACGTGTGGAACGGAAAGACATGGGCCTGCTCTGCAAAAAGAAAGCCTGATGCAAACCGATTTGAATTCTCATACTTTACATGGGAACCCTACGTTCAGCTTTCTGAACTTTCTCCTGCGCTAAACACAGAAGACATGCTGCTCTTTAAGCCTTCAAGCGAAGACGAGTACAAAAAGCTTATTCTGCCAAAGCTATACAATTCTGCCCCGGAAAAAGTAAAGGAACTGCTTTCCCCAATCCCCAGCGAATTCCCATTCTATCTTATCTGGCGTGATGAATCTGGAACAACACCGCTAAGCTACTACCAGAGCGGAAACGGGGCATCTCCTGTTAGTGCTCACGGAATAGAGGCCCCCCTTGCAGGCTACGTTGCTTGTGTTTTTGCAGACGGAACAACTTACATAAAAAAAACGGCAGCCGACTCGCAGACTGTTGCGTTCAGACTACCGTTAATGCCGGCTGGCTACAACTATGGAGAAGTTGCAATTGCCGGAAACTATTTATATGTTGCATGGGAACAAACCATCTTTTACAAGACTGGCCGTTCAGGTTTTATAAGCGTGAACTTGGAAGACGTCCTTGCTCAGGCAACGGCTGCAAAGGATAAGAAACAAGATTAGGAACATCAGTTTCTTCCGACTTAATGTAAAGATATTTAAAAGGGTGAATATCCAAGGCATTGCTCTTCCAACCGCCAATCACATTCGTGTTGATAACATGCATGCAAACCGGATGTGATATTGGAATTATTTCTGCATCATCAAGTATAACCTGCTCTGCTTCTGCAAGAATGACAAAACGGTCTTTTTGCTTTGCAGTACCGGCGGCTTGCTTTAAAAGCTCATCGTAACGGCTGTTTTTATAACCAGAAACATTCAGCGTGGAATTGCTCCTAAAAAGCTCCAGGAAGGTTGTAGGGTCTGCAAAGTCCCCAATCCATGAATACATGAACAAGTCTGCCGGAGAATTTTTTATCTTGTTAACATAAGTAGTAAAGTTGCCGTCAACGCTTACAACCAGCTCTACTCCAAGAGGCGCCCAAGCCTTCTTTAGAACTTCAGCCCAGCTTTTCATGTAATCCAAATCCATTATGCTGAAGTTGATTTTTAAAATGTCCGAAGAAGAAAGGCCTACTTTTTTGCGGGCAATATTCATAAGCTCAAGGGCATCTTCCGGGTCGTAATCATCCCAGCCTATAACAGAGGGATAACCTGAAAGCGGATAGACCAAAGAGTTTGCCTTTACCGCATAGTCCTTTCTTAACTCGTCATAGGGTACGGCTTCCAAAAGCGCAATGCGGAATTCCTGAGTGTTCCAGATTTTCTTGGACTGCTTAAAAAAGAGGAATGTAGTACCAAATTCACCGGCTATATTGATTGAATCCTTGTTAAGAATCTTTTCTACTTCAACGTCTCCGGTAACCCAGTCTGCCTCCCCGGTATTAAAAAGATGGGCGTTTTCCTTTGCATCGTCCCCCTGGCGTATCGTAATTCCAGGAAGCTGAACAGCCGCAGCGTCGCGGTAGTTCATGTTCTTTACCATCTTAAGCTCTCCGTTGCTGTATGAGCTGATTACAAAAGGTCCGGAAAAGACATTCTTCTTTTTGCTTACGGCAGAAAATGCATGATGGCAAAGAATGCGGGGAAAGTGTTCTGTTGGCTCGGTAAGGTGAACAACAAGGGTCTCTTCGTCGCGGACAATTATGCGTACATCATCTGCAGAGCCTTTTCCTGTACGGTATGCTTCTGCACCTTCGATGCAGTCAATAAGAGATGCAAAGGGAGCGTTCTTTGTGGCAAGCAGGCTAAGCCAAGAGTTGCGGATTGCAGAGGCATTCAGTGGGCTTCCGTCGCTGAATTTTAGTCCCTTGCGCAAAGTAAAGGTCCAGCGCATTTTGTTGCGTGAGATTTTGTATGTTTCGCAGATTGCATTTACAGGATCAAGTGTTATTGGATCGTAGGAAAAAAGTCCTTCATACAAGGCCGTAAAAAGCTGGGCTTCCGAATTATAGCTTGCAGTATAAGGATTTAGGTCATATTCATGCACCATATCCTGAATGGTAAGAACCCGCTGCAAAGACGGAATTGGAGCTGTATTCTTTGTTTTTGGAAGATTAAAATTAAACTGCGCAAAAACTGCCGGAATAGCAAGGCATAAACAAGTGACCAAAGAAAAAATGCGTTTATTTTTCATTCAGTAATTCCTAATTTCCTCATCTGTTCCTTTTCTTCTATATATGCAACATACTCCGCACGCAACTGGTTGGTTTTTACGAGTATGTTCTTTAAAGAAGTAAGTTCCATCGTAATTCCCTTGATTTTTGGTCTGTCCAAAACGGATACGGAAGACTTAAAGAAAGCGTCAAGCCCCGCAAGCACAACCTGAATACGGCTGTTTTCCGTCATCTGCTTATTAAGCCATGCCAAAGCCTTCTTTTCGTCCTGGGAAGAAATCTGATTGTATGCTATTGAATTCTTGACTGCAATACCAGAGTAGAACTTGTTGCGCTTTGCCAAGTTGCTTACAAATTCGGTATAATTCAAGCTTTCGTGCTTCTTTGCGTGTGTTGCGGCATCTGTTGTTACGATTGAATAGTCAATCTGCTGCTCAGGAAGGCCAAAAATCTTGCGGATAAAGCGGATAACCTTGTCCTTCAAGCTATTGCGCCCGCCCTGAAGAACCTTGTTGTTAGAAACAATCTTCATCAGAACCTGCTCGTACTGCTCGGAAGTAGTGCCAAGGTTACGGATTGCTTCCATAAGAACTTCATGTGTATTGGGGCCGGTCTCTTTTGCAACAACCTTTGTTTCTTCTATGCGAAGCTTATCCAGGGTCTTTTTCTGAATGGCAACCTTATTTTCGCCTATATCCTCCTGAATGATTTCTTCTATCAATTCATTGGAGAATGGACGCTTTTCCATAACGGAAGGGAAAAGGCGCTTTATTTCAGAAAGATAAGTTGTTGGGTTAACCTTCTTGGAAACATCAAATTTGTCGCTTGCAATGACATTCTTTCTAACTTCACCCTTGTAGCGTTCACGAATAAAGTCTGCCGTCTGCCTAAGTCCAGAGGAAATTTCTGCCATAGCCTCTATGGTCTTGTGAACACTATCGTTAATCATTGCAATCTGCAGCTGTTGGGCACCTGTCTTTAGGGTTCCAATGCAAACAGCCAATGCCTGGGTGTTCATTTTTGGGGAATTTGCAGTCAAATTTGCCCACTGGAAGGTTCCGTTCAAATCCATAAGGCGCTGAACCTTGTCCAAATTCAGCTGGTCGGTGTTGAACTTCATGTAATTGCAGACATAGTCAATCATGCTCTGGTAGTCACAGATACGCAATCCAAGCTTAACAGGGCGTTCATTATCGGTAAAAGAGGACTCTTCCGGTTTTTGAATTTGCGTAATTTTCTTGTCTTTCTGGTAGGGGTCTGGAGTTATGAGGGATTTCTTTGTAAGCGCCTCTACCAAATTGTTAAGACAAGTCAAGTGAAGCCTATAATCATCATGAATTTTTGGAAGCAGCGTTGAATTTAACCAAGCTTCCTTTTCTTTGAGAGCGGCTAAGAATTTTGCGCCAAAATCTTCACTGTTATTTACATCCATACTCATATTATGCCCCATTTTTTCAAAAAAAACTACTCTGTTCCTTCTATATATCGGAATATTTTATTTGAATTTAAGAGAGCATTGGCAAAAATCAACAATTAAAGGCTAATACCAGCTGTTTGCCGTGTAGTCAGCAAGCAAATCGCAGCGGGCCATCTCACCAGAAAGCAATCCCTGCTGCTGAGCCTCGTACAATTCAGTCCTGAGCGCAGGTGCAATCTTCTTGCTGTCGCCGTCGTCATAGCTTAGGAACAAAAGCGCATACTTGGCCTTGTAGCTTAGCTCCTGATCCGGGCTTTCTGATGCCAAAGCAAGGTATTTCTTTGCCTCATTCTCAAAATAGAAGGGTCTCCTGTAAAAAAGGCTAAGGTCGCCACCCTCTTCACCCTGCCATTTAGCTTCTTTTTCTGGCGGCGGCAATCTCCAGCTTCCACGGCTATACTGACGCAGGTACCAGCAGTAGCCTGAATGTGAAGCCTGGTCAAAAAGCACGGCAATTCTATAGGCAAGCTCATATTTTCCGTCGGAAGAAGAAAGATTTTCCGCCTCGTATGCTTTTATGAGAGTCTGGATGTCCTTGCAATACTGGAGCTTTTTGTTCTTAACCTTACTCCACTCTTCAAGAGTATTTTTTTGCTCAGCGGTAAGGGCAGAAGAATAATCATTGTCGGTCCATTCATTCAAATTATTATAGGAGTTGATTATGTTTTCTTCCCTGAACCATCTAGGAACAGTGTAAACGCGGTTTTCGTAGCAGAAAGAATCATCCAGCTTGGACAAAAACTCTTCCGCTTTGGAGAAATTTCCTTCGCGAAGATATTTTGTTCCTATGTATTCTGTAATTTCCGTCTGCTTTTCCGCAATAGAAGATTCAAGGCTTGAATAAACCCATTCAACAAATTTGTCCGGGGAAGATGGTTTTTGGAACATTTTCTCCGTTGCATCCGCATCCATTATTTCCACATACCTGTTGGAATAAAAATTCAGCTTGGAATCCAAAACATAGTATGGCTCGTAGGGATTTATGCGCATAGAAAGCAGGCCTGCCACATTCTTTTTTCCGCAGCGCTCAAGAAGGGGAATTATAGCTTCCAGGGTAATGGTTGCAAGAGCATTGTTGCCCTTTTCTCCAAGACCAGCAATCCAGTTGTATTCACCCAAGGCATAGTTTGCAAAGTCGTTAGACCATTCCTTCTGGGTAAGGCTCTTGATGTAGAAAGTAAGCACGCGGGTTGTCTGGTTGGACTGGGCATTTCCATTTAGGTCTTTTGCTTCCTTAATCTCTTTTAACGCGGCAGACACATCGTAGGCTTTTGAAAGCGGATTTGAATGTATTGCAGCGGCGGCACACTTCCACATCTGCTGGTTTTTGCAGTCGGCATCATTGGCCACTGAATTTGCAAAGTCGCAGAGTGCCTTGTCCGTAGACGAAGGACGCGCCACAGCCCTTTCCAAAAGATATGGCAGCAAGGGGGAATTTTTGTTGTCTTCCCATATAAAATACAATTGGTCATAAACCTCGTCACCAAAGGCCCCCATATACTCAAGGCTTTCAATGTCACCTATTTCCGCATAGATTTCTGCCGCTTTTTTTGCCTCAAGACCCGTGCGGTAAAGGATTCCTGCGTAAAGGCTTCTGCACATGTCGTAAAGAGGCGATTCTTTAAGGCTTTCCATTTCCTTTTTATGAGTATTGATGTAATTGTTTGCGCCGTCCAAATCCATGTGGTCAAAGTAAATCTTCATTGCGGTATAGGCATAGCGGTCTGCAAGCCTTTCACCGTCATACTCTTCTATTTTCTTTAGCAGCTTGGACTTTACCACGCCCCAGTTCTTGTATTCCTCTTTTGTGGGGTAATACCAGTCACCGTATTCCTGCATCTTTTTGGTGTCTACGCAGCCCTTGGCATAGTAATCGCATAGAATCTTAAAGTACTCGATGTCTTCTTTGTTCCCGCCCTGGCGCAAAGCCTTTGCAATCGGGTTAACGCTGGTTTCTATTGCCTGGGAACCTTCCGCAATCAGCTTGTTAAGGTCGCTTTCCGTAGCACCAATCTCGTTATAGTTTGTCCAATATACGCTGGTATAGAAATTAACTTTATTGTTGCAACTAGGGGTTACGTTGTATAAGGACTTTAAGTCTACAGGAGTCATCCAATATGGGCCACATGCAAAGGAAAATGCCATGGCCGTTGCAAAAATAACACTAGTTAAAAATCTTTTCATATTCACTTCCCCCAAGGTTCTTAAGGTTACGGCTGTTCAAGTCAAATAGAATGTTGTTGCTGGCAAGGTCTTTGTTCACCTGCTTTATTTCTTCCAAAACCTTTGAAATTTCTTCAAAATCAGCTTTTACGTAGCGGACTGTATCTCCTTCCGTAAGCGAGCAGTTTTTAAGATAGATTTCCTGCAGCACGGAAAAACTTCCGTCCCCCTTGTCCTTAAATGATTTTTTGTCACTGGTGTCCACATTGTAGGAAATGGCGGCAAATTCATTACCCTTAAAGCAGAGGTACCAGCTGAAGTTTGGAAAAGCAAGCCTGAGCGGCAGTTTGTAAGACGAAAGATTCTTAATATAAGGGCTTGCATCTTCATAGGAAAGAATTGAATTCTTGCAGTTGATGTCCCTAAAGTTGCCGGTGTTGTAAAGCATCAGAACCCCGCTGTCACAGGGCGGCTCTTCCATCCTTAGCTGGTGGAGGCGTACCGTAACGGAAAGCGCCAAATTTTTTTCCGCAAGGATTTTGCGCAATTCTTCAAGCATTTCGTAATAGTCTTCGCGGTTTGTTTCCGTCCAGTCAAAGTCTATCTGCACTTCTTTTACCGGAATGTCATGGGTTTCGCACATCTGGAGCACGCGGTAGGAAAGAAGCTTTGGCAATTCAAATTTAAAATAGTATTTGCTGTTGCCATCCAGACAGCTTTCGCTTATGAACACAACCGGAACAATCTGCACGCCGCTTGGAAGCTCTTCCTCAAACTTGAGAGTTGCAATTGGTGACAGCCCATATTCATCAATTTTGCCGCTGTTTGATTCAACAACATCAAAGAACTTGGCATAGATTTTTTTTACATTGTGCTTTTTTATAAAAGACTTTTCTTCCTGGTCTAGCTTTAAGCTGCTCTTCCAAAAATACATGCTCCGCTCGTTAAGCGACTGGTCTTTTTTACAACCAGTAAAAAAAAGGCTGGCCGCACAAAGGCAGATGGTGGCAAGTACAGCTGTTGGCATTATCTTTTTCATCATATTCTCCATTGCGTTATCTCTTATTTTTACTCACAGGTTATTTTGTATAGCTCTATGTTTGCATCCTGAAAATTAGAAAAGCAAAGCAGCGAACCGTCTGGGCTTACGTCAAGGCCTGTGGGCTGGTTTCCGCCGTAGAATGTTTTTACAATCGACATTGTATCTGCGTCTATTATGTGAATCTTTCCGTTTGAAGGGCTGCGCTTTGTGTAGTCCTTTGGGTTGTTTGGGCCGCGGGTTGAAGCAAAGATAAAGGAATGTCCCCCGGAAGTGAACATGTCTATGGTGTTGGGGTTGATGTAAATCTTTACCGATGACACAATCTTAAAGGCCGCAAGCTCCAGCTTGTAAACCTTGCAGTTGTACATGTCGCTAATAAAGGCATACTTTGAATCCTTAGAAAGAATCACGTGCCTCATGCATGCCTTGGGAATCTTTATTGAATCAATTCTTTTGAATGAATCAACTTCAAATTTTTCTATAACACCAGAATCAAAGGAAAGACTCAGAAGATTTTTTCCTCCGTCCAAAAAGACCATGCCCCTTGGTGCAGCGCCAGTCTTTAGCTTGCCCAGAAGCTTTCCTGAATCATAGTCCAAAAGAGAAATGTCGTTGGAAATCCAGTTGGAAACAGCGACCATATTTTTTTCCGGGCACCAGGCAATGAACTTTGACCAGTTGCCATGGGTATAAACCGTTCTGCGGAATTCAAAGCCGGGGTATGAATACTCATAAATGTTTCCGGTAGTCATCTGCGAAACAAAAAAGGCATTCTTTGCAGGTATAAAAAGTCCTTCGGCAAAACCTTCTTTTTTTGCATTCGGGGGATTTATTCTTTTTACAACTTTTTTTTCTTCCACGCTAAAAATATCAAATCCGTTGTCTTCCAAAAGGGGCATGACAATAAATTTTCCGTCCGGAGAAAAAAGCACCTGCTTGGGCTGGCGGCCGCAAGGGTAAGTTCCTATTTTTTCTACAGAAATTTGGGGTGTGGCTTTTGAAGGCTTTTTTTCTTGGCAAAAAAGTGCCTGTGCCAGCAAAAGGGTAAAACTAAAAATCAAAAAGAAAATGTTTTTACGCATGAATTAAGTATAATCAAATTTTGGATTTAGTCGAGTGGAGAAGTGATTTACCACTCACCTACTTTCTGGTCATTACCAAGAGGCGGGTTAGGAAGATGAGGCCACGGAAGCAGAGTTCTACGGCCATTGCTATCCAAATGCCGGTAAGACCCAAGTTGGATATTAGCAGGAAGGAAAGGCTTAGGCGGACAACCCATACGCTAAAGAGGTTCATTATGCCGGGAACAAGAGTGTCTCCCATACCCCGCAAGGCACCGCTACAGACTATGGATGCCCCGTAAAGCGGTTCTGCAAAAAGCTCTGCCCTCAAAACCTTTGCAGAAAGAGCCTGCACTTCTTTTATTGGGGTAAGCAAAGAAAATACCGCTGGACAAATAAAGTACATTATTACGCCCATAACAGCCATTACAATCATTCCGAACAAAACCGTCATCCAGGAAAAGCTTCTGACCAAGTCCTTTCTTTTGCCGCCAGTAGCCTGCCCGGTTAAAGTGGTAGCAGCCTCCCCTATTCCGTAACCAGGCATGTAGCAAAGTGATTCCGCCGTTACCGCAAAGGAATTGGAAGCAAGTGCAACCGCCCCAAGTGGAGCTATTATTTTTGTTACGGCAACAAGTGCTCCGGTAAAGGCAACTTTTTCCACCGCAACAGGCATGGCAATTCTTACGGCACTTTTGCAGAGAGGCAGGTCAAAAACATTGCCGTCCTTAAAGCCCCTAAGATTCAGGTAATCTGACTTGTAAAGCGTAAAATAAAAAATAAGGACAGCCGTTACCAAAGCAGAAGCAGCAGAACCCAAAGCCGCTCCCTTTACGCCAAGATTCATTCCAAAAATAAAAAGTGCGTTAAAGACCACGTCCAGAATGCACATCAGCACATTCATAAAACCGGGAACCTTCATGTTACCGCTGCACTGAAGCATTCCGCTCATCAGGTAGACAAGCATGTAAAGCGGTGTTGAAAGGGCAAAAATCAAAAAGTAAAAGGAAGCGTCGCCACAAAGCTCTTTGGAAGCACCCAGCCAGAGAGGAAGCGGAAAACTTATTGCAAGACCAAGCAATGCCAGTGCCAAAGAAAAAATAAGGCCTATAAAAATTGAACTGCACAAAATATGCTTGGTCAAGTTCTTGTTTCCAGCCCCAACAGCGTGTGCCACTTGAACAGTGTAGCCTGTACACATTGCACTTGTTAGGCCGCCCAGCACCCATGTGGAAGACGCAACAAGCCCGATTGCTGCCGGAGCATTTGAACCAAGCCTGCCCACCATTGCGGCATCGATGTACTGCATTATTATAGAAGAAATTTGCGCAAAGATTCCCGGAAGGCTAAGCTGCCAAACATAGCTTATCTTTTGCGCAAAAGTGAATTCCTTTTGTTGCTTTAAAAGGAGGGCAAGGTTAAAGTTGGCCATAAGTGCTTGCGCTTTTTAAAATTGTGTCCAGTATGCTGTCCAAGTTTTTATGCGTTACGTTTGGATTTAAAAGCGTAAATTTTAGGAAAACGCGCTCATCGTAAACAGTCTGCCCAATAACAATTCCTTCGTCCTGCAAAAGATGGCGGCGGATTTTTTTGTTAAGTTCGTCTTCCTCTTGCGGAGTAAAGCTTCCGTTCTGCTTTTTTACCCTGAACACCACAGAGCTAATCTGAGGCTTGGGGCCGCTTTCAAAGCAAAAACCGGACTTGCAGGATGATGCGTCGTTCAGTTTTTCGTAAGTGTAGGCCGCATTTTCCACAAGCGTATTGATGATTGTCTCAAAACCGTCAGTTCCCCTTGTCCTAAAGGAAACCCACACTTTTAAAGCGTCGGCACGTCTTGTAGTCTGGAGCGACTTGTCCACAAGGTTTGTAAAGCCGTCTGCCTCGTCCTCTTCGCGGTTAAGATAGTCTGCATGGTATTCAAGCGGAGTAAAATCTGAAGGATCTTTTAGCAGGATGCAGGAACAGCTTATTGGCAAAAGGAACATCTTGTGGAAGTCCACGGAAAGTGAATCGCACAGTCCAAGATTTCCCATGCGCTCCTTGTATTTAGAAGAAAGAACCAAAGCGCTTCCGTAGCAGGCATCGGCATGGAGCCACATATTGTAGCGGTCCGTTATCTCCTTGATTTTTTCAACTTCATCGATTGAACCAAAGTCCGTTGTTCCGATTGTTGCAACTACGCAGAAAGGAAGATTTCCTTGGCTTTTGTCTTTTTGGATCAACCTTTCAAGCTCGTCCAAATCCATCTTCTGATTCTTTGTAACAGGAACTTTTACTACGCAATTATAGCCCAGCCCCAAAAGATGGCAAGATTTTTCCATAGAAAAGTGGGAGACAGAGTTTGTGTAAAGCCTTAGCTTTGAATAGCTTTGGGGAAGCCCCAACTTCTGCACATCATGATTCAGGACGCTTTTGCAGTACCAGTCGCGGGCTAAAAGGATTCCGGTCAAATTTGACTGTGAACCGCCACTTGTAAAAGCTCCGTCTGCAAGGCCATAAAGAGAGGCAAGGAATTTTGTAACGGCTTCTTCAACTTCGGTTGCAACAGGCGACTGGTCCCAGCTGTCCATGCTCTGGTTAAAGGAAGAAATTATCAGTTCAGCGGCAATGGATTCAAGAAGGGCTGCGCTGTGCAGGTGGGCCATGTACTCCGTAGAAAAAGTGCGCAAAAAATTGGGCAACACGTCTTTCTTTAAGTCTGCCAGTACAGAATCAAAGCCACTTCCATGCTGAGGAAGAATCTCGTAGGACGAAATTATTTTGTTCAATGCCCTGGGTTCTGGACCAGCATAGGCCTTTCCATCCTTTATGGAAGCGATAATTGCATCAGCTGTCTTTAAAACAGTCTCCCTGTATAAATCCAAATCCGAAGATTCTGGGGAAAGCAAACATCCCATGAGTTCCTCCGCACAAAGAGTAATGCTAGCCTTGAATTAGTTTTTCTTTACCTGGGCATCAATTTTCTTAACAGCCGCACTAAAAATAGAAATCATTTTGTCCAGGTCTTCATCGCTTACGTTAAGGGCACAGAGGCAGCGCATTACGGCACCATTCCTGCCGCCTTTTTCCATAATAAGGCGGTTTGCAAAACATTCCCTCTGAACCTGTGCACAAATCTCCCCGGAAGCAGGCAAGGCACCAAGACCGTCCTTTTTACCGTGGGGATCAACAATTTCTATGCCAAGCATAAGGCCTTTGCCGCGAACATCACCGATTATGCTAACCTGCTGTTTTAATTCTTCCAGTTTAGAAAAGAGATAGTCACCCTTGCGCTTTACGTCTGCAAGGAATTCGGTCTTGCTGATTCTGTTAAGGGTAACGGTCCCTGCCTTCATTGCAAGCTGGTTGCCGCGGAAAGTTCCAGCGTGTGCTCCCGGCTGCCATTTGTCCAAGTCTTTGTTATAAACAACAAGGGAAAGTGGCTGACTTCCGCCAATAGCCTTGCTTATAAGAATAACATCGGGAACAATGTCTGCCCATTCAAAAGCAAAAAGTTTTCCGCTCCTTCCCATACCGCACTGAATTTCATCTGCAATCATGGGAATGCCAAGCTCTTTTGTTACACGGCGCACGGTCTGCAAAAATTCAACAGGAGCTGGAATTACACCGCCCTCACCCTGAATTGGCTCTATGATTACGGCCGCAGGAAGAGGAACTCCGCTTTCGGGGTCTTTAAGCAAGCGCTCAAAATAAGCACATGCAGCCTTTGTACCGGCATCTCCGCCCAAGCCAAAAGGACACCTGTATGAATATGGATAGGGGAAGAACTGAACTCCGCCCATAAGGTTCTGAATCTTGCCCTTTGCACCAAGGTTTCCCGTTACGGACAAAGCACCGTGACCCATGCCGTGGTAGCCGCCGCTAAAAGCAGCAATTGTACCGCGTCCGGTTGCAGTTTTGCAAAGCTTTATTGCGGCATCAACTGCATCGCTTCCGGCCGGGCTGCAAAACTGAATCTTTGCATTGTTTTTAAGCTGGCCTGGCAAAAGATTCTGAAGAGTCTCAACGAATTTATCTTTTGTTGGAGTTGTCAAGTCAAGGGTATGCAGAGGTGCGTTGGAAGTTATAAGCTCAACCATAGCAGCATTCACTTCCGCATCATTGTGTCCTAAAGCAAGGGTACCCGCACCGCACAAAAAATCAAGGTAGCGGTTGCCTTCCACATCTTCAACCCAAGAGCCCTGCGCTTTGGCAAGAGCGAATGGAAACTTGCGCGGATAAGAACGCGCATTTGACTCCGTTTCTTCCTGACGGCTAATGTAAAAGGAATTTTGCATCGGCTTTACCCTATCCTTGTACAAATATGGTATTTCTAAAGTAAGTTAGTTTAGTTTATATTTCCAATATATGCAATAGTTATAGGAAAAATATTTTTCTGGACGGCAGTTTTATCTTTTGCAATCATCTTTTTCAAGAACAGGCATTCATCGTGGAACGGCTTTCCAGGGTTCTTTTGTAAACAAGCAGCGCCATGGAGGGCGCGTCAGTTGTTTGCGGTAAAGATTTTACAAGTTTTCGTAGAAAACTTGTGCGGTAAAAATTGCAAGGATGCGATTTTTACCGCAGGGCCCTTCCAATCCGGCCTCAGGCCTTTAGCAACAAATCTTTTACTACTTCCGACGCAATCAACAAACCGGCAGTTGCAGGAACAAACGCATTGCTTCCCGGAGCCCTTTTTGCACCTGCCACCATCATCTGCTGCAATTCATCTTCGGTATACTGTGGCTGAATGGGTTTTTCCTTTGAATAAACAACCTTAAGCTTTTCAACGCCACGTTCTTTTAGCTCACGGCGCATCACCCTTGCCAAAGGACAAACGCTTGTCTGGTAAATGTCCGCCACTTCAAAAAGAGCAGGATTCATCTTGTTTCCAGCACCCATGCTGCAAATCACAGGCACCCCCGCTTGCTTTGCCTGCATTACAATCTGAATCTTTCCGCTAACGGTGTCTATGCAGTCCACAACATAATCGTAGCTTAAAAAATCAAACTGGGAGGAAGTTTCGCTTGTAAAAAAGCAGCGGATGGCATTTATCTTGCATTCTGGGTTTATGTCCAAAAAGCGCTCCTTGGCAACATCCACCTTGTATTTTCCAACCGTACTGTGAAGGGCTATAATCTGCCTGTTCAAGTTGCTAAGGCTAACGGTATCATTGTCTATCAAGTCAATCGCACCTATGGCGCTTCGGACCAAGGCTTCTGCCACGTAGCCGCCAACTCCGCCAACGCCAAAGACGGCAACCCGGGACTTGCCAAGCTTTTTCAAGCCTTCTTTTCCTATAGTCATCTGCAATCTTGAGAATTCATTCATGGTAAAAAAGTATTATGCATTGTCTATAAAATTGCAAGAAGTAAACAAGTTCATTATAATCCCATCCATGAACAAGAATACTGCAAAAGCAAAAGTAAAGCTAATTGCCTTGGATTTGGACGACACCCTCTTGAACAGAAAAAAGGAAGTCTCCAAAAAGAATTTGCGTATTATAGGAAAGGCTATCAAGCGGGGAATAGAATTTGTACCGGTAACAGGCCGCCCCTTTTACGGAATTCCAAAGGATGTATTTTTGGCGCTAAAGCCCCGCTTTGTCGTAAGCATGAACGGAGCCGTAGTAAGCGACTGTAACGGCAGAGATTTGCCTGAATGCAAAAGCCAGGTTACGCTAAGCAGGGAAGACGTAAATTTTGTAATGGAACTTTCCAAGCGCACCCAAACACCAGTTGAATTCTTTACGGAAAATTATGCCTACGAAAATCCCCAAGTCTACAAGCAGAGGCTTCTAAAGTTCAAGGGCACGGTTCTGGAAAACTACATCTCCGCAACACGCATGGAAGTAGAAGACATTCATGAATTTTCAAAGACCAACAATGCCCAGGAAATAGCACTTATTGCAAATGACGATGAGGCAAGGGAAAAAATCATAGAAGAACTAAAGCCCCGGAATCTAAAGGTTATTCCCTACGGAAACTACATAGAGGTTACTGCAATAGAAGCAGACAAAGGCAAGGGGCTTTTAAAGATTGCAAAAATCATCGGGCTAAAGAATGAAGAAATCATGGTAATTGGAGATAGTGGCAACGACATTCCCATGCTAACTGTTCCAGGATTTACTTCTGTTGCCATGGGAAATGCCTGCGAGGAAGCAAAAAAGGCCGCCCACTTTGTAACAAAAGACTGCGACAAAAGCGGAGTGGCCTATGCTATAAAAAAACTTGCACTAAGCTTTTTCTAAAAACCGAACCTTGTTCTGTATGGAACGGAATTCTTAAAGGCATTGGTGCGCAAAATTACATTGATAAGTCTTTCCGCACATGAACGCAAGTCGTCATCGGTAAGCTTTCCTTCCGCCAATGCAGCCACCATGCTTTCCTCGTCAGAACGGGCACCCGGCATTATCAAATCGTTGCCAACCTTTGGACACATCCAAGCTTCACTGCCACCATAGGAATCCGTCGTAGTCCAGTCGGTCATTATCATGCCTTTGTAGCCCCATTCATTGCGGGCAACCTGTGTGCAAAGATCATAGTTGTTTGCAGAATGAACTCCGTTAACAAGATTGTAAGAAGTCATCAATCCCATTGGCTGAGACTTCTTTATTGCAATTTCAAAGCCACGCAAATAAATTTCGCGCAATGCACGCTCGCTCAAGACTGAATCTGAACCCTTGCGGTTGTCTTCCAGGTTGTTGCATGCAAAGTGCTTGATTGTAGTGCCAGTTCCGTTTCCGCACTGAACCCCATCCGTCATTGCAGATGCACAAATTCCGCTTACAAGGGGGTCTTCGGAGAAGTATTCAAAGTTGCGTCCACAGAGGGGGTTACGCTGAATGTTCATTCCGGGAGCAAGCCACCATGAAACATGGAATTCTTCCATTTCTACGGCAACAGCTTTTCCCACATTTGCAATCAGGTCTTTGTCCCATGTCTGCGCAAGAAGGGAGCCGATTGGGAATGCCGTGCAGAACTGCCAGTAAACGTCCACATTCTGCCTGTGGTGGTCCATGGCAAAAAAGCCCTGAGCCATTGACTGGGTAAGGCCGTCAAAATATGGCTTTCCAGTCGCCCTGTCCACCTCGTACTTCTGAACAACACGCACACCCGCAGGACCGTCAGCCATTATTACTGGAGGAATTCCCAAGTCCACCAATTCATCGGTCGTCTCGCCTGCCGTACCGGGAACACGCTTTCCAGCATCGCCTACAGTAGCCCCCTTTGCCTTGTTAAAGACACCGTGCACAAAGGTAATAAGCTGCTCACGATTTAGAGTAGCCGCCATCTTCTTTGCAAGCGCATCTTTCTCATCTTCTGCATAAGGCTTCTTTTCTTCTGGGCTGGGCACAAATTCCACAGGTGTCAGGCCAAGTTCCTTAGCTTTTGCCTGCCATGCCTCTTCCGCCTTTTTTAGAGAATCTTTATTGGGCTCAATAGATTTTAGTTCTTCCTTTAGCGGGCAAACATGGTTTACTTTTTCCACCACAAAGTCATTTTCAACTTTTAGGACAGCGCACAGCTTTGCATCCGCACTGCTGTTTCCACAGGACAAGGCATAGAGACCTTTTTCCAGAACCCATTCGCCCTTCTGCTCGTCAAAAGAAGCAATGTCCTTTGTTTCAAAGCAAAGTTCAACTTCCACGCTTTCACCAGGTTTTAAAAGCCCCGTCTTAGCAAAGGCAACCAGCCTTTTTTCTTCCTTTATAAGTGCTGTCTGTGGGCAAGAAGCGTAAAGCTGGACAACTTCTTTTCCTGCAAATTTTGAACCTGTGTTTGTAACGGAAAATTTTATGCGGACATTTTTACCGGATTCAACAGAAAGGAATTTTATAGAAAAATCCGTATAGGAAAGTCCAAATCCAAACGGGTAGTCAACATCAATGCCAAATGCGTCAAAATATCTGTAGCCAACAAAAATTCCTTCATTATAGTATTCCTTCTGAAGGTTTCCGTTTTTATAGCTAAAATTTGCGGCTCCGGGAAAATCAGAGTATTTCTTTGCCCAAGTTGCAGTAAGCTTTCCGCTGGGGGTAACTTTTCCGGTAAGAAGGTCTGCAACGGCATTGCCACCCTCCATGCCAGGCTGCTTTACGTCCACAATGGCAGAAAGGTTCGGCAGGGAATGAATAAAGCCCATGTCTATCTGGGCACCGGTATTTATAAGGACGACGAGCTTTTTTGCAAGGGAGGAAAGTGTCTTTAGTTCAAGCTCTTCATAATCGCTAAGATAGTAGTCGCCTTTTTCTTCCTTACGGTCGCTTCCCTCACCAGCAATCCTGCTTACGACATAAATTGCAACGTCTGCCTTTCCAAGGTCCTGCTTTGTAATTGCCCTGCCCTTTGGAGCCCTAAACGGATTTTCTGCATGGGCAACAAAAAAATCCACAGATTCAGTATTTCCGTGGCATCTTTCGATTATGCGGTCCTTCCATTCAAGGCGGGCTTTTTGGTATGAATCATCATATTCCTTTAGCCAGGCCTCGTTTTCTATTTTAAGACCGGCATTGCGCAAACCTTCAAGTATGGTTACACACTCGCGCTCATTCACTTCCCCGGAACCAGTTCCACCTTTTATTGTGTGATTGGCTCCGCTGCCAAATATTGCTATGCTTTCATCTTTTGAAAGTGGCAGAACACCGTCATTCTGCAAAAGAACCATTCCTTCTGCGGCAGACTCGCGGGCAATCTTGCGGTTTACAGCCTCACGCGCTACAGGTGCAGTGCTCTTGCTTCCTGTCCTTTCAAATGAATTAAATTCCATAAAAAATCTCCTTTTATTTATCTTTTAGCAAACTTAGTACAGACTTAGTAACAAACGACAGCCCAGTTCTTAAAGAAAATGCCTACATGCCCTTCATTCCACATGGGAAGAAATTCTTCTGCTGAATAATAGCGGTTGCCTTCATATTCGGGATGGTCAACTTTTGTCATCTCGGAATTTTCACCCCGGCGCTCCTGCATAGAGTCATAGAACATAAAGCCGTGGGAATCATAGCCAAGCAAGGTTATAAAATGAAGGATATTGTTTTGCTTTACCAAAAGAACAACAGGCGTATTGTTGTCTGCCATATTCTTTAGCCAGTTGATTTTTTCCTCGTTGGAATAACGGGACATTGCATATTCCTTGGTTTCCACATCATAATTATGCAAAAGGTTCACTAGCCCCTGTGGGAAAGTCAAATTCTTTTCCATCCTCCAGTTTATTTCCGAAGCAAGCTTTTCAGGATCAATAATATTTTTTCTTAGGATAGAAATAACCGCCATTGCTGAATAGGGGGCGCAATTGTTGTATGTCTGGCGCAAGAACTGGCTGCGGTTTAGGGGGATGGCCTTGTAAATGCCTTTGTTCTCGGAAACGTCGGCCCTAAAAGAGGGAATTGCCCTTCCCAGATAGACAAGCGTTGCCATACAGACAAGAATAAAAAACAATACAGGCAGAATTCTCTTCAAATTATACTCCAAGTAGAAGTATAGCGAATTTTACTTTATTTGTCTTGAAATTTCCTATGTTTAGGCATTAAAATATAGACAGTCTTAAAAAACCGTAAAAACAGGAGTTTATTTTATGAAAAAATCTGTATTTTTCTGCGGAGCTTTGGCTGCAATTCTTTCGGTCATAACATTTTCCTGCGAATCTCTTTCGGGAATTTTAGCTACACCCTCTCTTTCCATGAAGGGAGTAGGAATCAAATCCCTGGATTTGGAAGGAATTACATTCAATGTTGACTATTCAATCACAAACCCATATCCGGTTGCTTTCACAATCGACAAGCTGGAAGGAAATCTGCTTCAGGAAAGCGAAACCTATGCAAAAATTGTTACGGACAAAGGCATAAGCGTTGCCGCCATGGGGTCAAAGACAAACAGCGTTAACTTTAAGATCCCATACGACAAAATCATCAGCATGGCAAAGGGCGCATCTTCTTCAAGCAGCAAAAAGGCCCTTCCATTCACATTCGACGGCAATGTATCCCTTAACCTTAGCGAGGCCCTTGGTGCAGGACAGAACCTTACCCTTCCCTTCAGCAAGAGCTTTGAAGTGCCTGTAATTAAGCCAAGTCTTTCCGTTTCAAACCCAAAGATTCAGCTGCCAACACTTGGAGACCTAAAGAGCTCCCTGGTAAACGGTGGAATGAACCCTGTTAAGGCAGCAACAGTAGCCGCATCAATTTTGGCAGGACGCAGCCTTAGCTCAGACACATTTGACGGAGTTGACCTTAACCTTGACCTTAACTTTGACCTTAACGTTGCAAATGCAGGAAGCGCCGCCTGGAACTTTCTCATCAACTCTTGCTCACTTCAGGACACTACTGGAAAAACACTCGCAAATGTTTCACCTGTAGGCGGAAATTCTATCAGCGCATCATCAGGAAAAATCCCGATGAAGGTTTCTCTCAACACGCTAAAGTCCGGCAACTTTATAGTCCAGCTCTTGAACAAAAAGGGCTCAAACCCAACATTCGTACTTGATTCAGGCCTTTCCTTCCCGGAGACATCATACGCTCCAAACCTGCCATTAAAGTACAAAAAAGAAATTTCACTATCTTCCGTAAACATCACGCGCTAGTCTTACAAGGCTAGTCTAAGCAAGCTGTCTATGGAAAACAAATTTCTTGCCATCTGCAAAGAGGACTTGGAAAAGCGCGGCATAAAAGAGGTTGACTTTATTTTTGTAAGCGGAGACGCTTATGTAGACCACGCATCTTTTGCCGCCGCCCTGCTCTGCCGGCTGCTAGAAGCAAACGGATACACGGTAGGGCTCCTTGCCCAGCCCGACTTTACAAGCGCAGAAAGCTTTAAGGAATTTGGACGCCCCCGCCTTGCCTTTCTTGTAAGCGCGGGTGCCATGGACAGCATGGTAAGCAACTACACCGCAAACAACAAGCCCCGCTCCGAAGATGCCTATTCCCACGGAGGAATTGCAGGCAGAAGGCCGGACAGGGCAATCATCAAGTACACTGCAAAAATCCGCGAAGCCTATAAGGGCATTGCTGTGCTAATCGGCGGAATAGAAGCCTCGCTTAGAAGATTCAGCCACTACGACTACTGGTCAAACACAATAAAGCGCTCAATCCTTCTTGACTCCAAGGCAGACCTGCTCATGTACGGCATGGGTGAACACGCAATACTTGAAATAGCGGCAAAGCTAAGGGAAGGAATTCCTGTAAGACAAATCCGCGGAATAAGGGGAACCTGCTGGTACACCGGAAAAGCAGAAGAACTGCCGCAATATATTCCCGCACTGCAAGCACCAGATGCCACCCCGGCAACAGAAACAGAAACTTCCGCAAGCAACAACCCCATTTCCCAAAAAAAGCCGGCCCTAATGCTTCCCCCATACGCAGAAATCTGCAAAGACACGGCAGAATGCAAAGACCTGTTTGCAAGGTCCTATCTTGTGCAGGAAGAAAACACGGATGCAATAAACGCCCACACGCTTATAGAAGCAGCGGAAAGCCGCTATGTAGTACAAGAGCCACCTGCCCTTCCGCTAACAACAAAAGAATTTGACGCAATATACGAGCTTCCCTTTACAAGAAGATGGCACCCAATCTACGACAAGCCCGCAGAAAATGGAAAGCGTGGCATACCGGCACTGGAAGAGGTAAAATTCAGCCTTACAAGTTGCAGGGGATGCTTTGGAGCTTGCAGTTTTTGCGCAATAACTTTTCATCAGGGAAGAAGAATCCAGTCAAGGAGCCACCAGAGCCTTTTAAAAGAAGCTTCATTGATGACACAAGACCCGGACTTTAAGGGCTACATACACGACGTAGGAGGCCCAACCGCAAACTTCCGCCACGATGCCTGCCAACTTCAAGCCAAAAGAGGAGCCTGCCCCAAACGAGATTGCTTAGGAACAAACCCCTGCCCCAACGTAAAAGTTGACCACACGGACTATGTGGAACTTCTACGAAAGCTAAAGTCCCTGCCAAATGTAAAGAAAGTATTCATCCGCTCAGGAATCCGCTTTGACTACCTGATGATGGACAAAGACAAAACTTTCCTCTACGAACTTTGCAAAGACCACATCTCAGGCCAGCTAAAAGTTGCCCCGGAACACGTAAGCGACTCTGTCCTTGCACTAATGAGAAAAAGCTGCCATTCGCTATATGAAGAATTCAGTTCAGAATATGCGCGGGTGAACAAAGAACTTGGCAAAAAGCAGTACCTTGTTCCCTACTATATATGTTCACATCCGGGAGCAGGACTTAACGAGGCCATAGAAGTTGCACTCTATCTTAAAAAGACAGGCTTTGTCCCCGACCAGGTGCAGGATTTCTACCCAACGCCGGGAAGCCTTTCCACATGCATGTACTGGACGGGACTGAATCCCCACAAAAAAAATGCCGACGGTTCCCTGCAAAAAGTCTACGTCGCACGCGGTGCACGAGAGCGCAAACTGCAAAGGGCTCTCTTGCAGTTCAACAAAAGGGAAAACAAAGGCCTTGTAATAGAAGCCCTCAAGATCGCAGGCAGAATGGACTTACTTCGCACATTCTATCCCCACGGATAAGCCGCCTCGGCTAAAACTTCCACAAACAAAAGTCACCGTGCCCCCTAAAGGCCACGGCAACAAATTGCACTTAAACCGAAGCCCTGTCTATAGCAGAAAGTTCCGCCGCGGAAAACTTTGTGTTCCTAAGAGCCGCAATGTTGTCCAAAATCTGCGAAGTCTTTGAAGCCCCAATTATAACGCTTGTAACATCACCGTCCTTCAAGAGCCAGGCAAGCGCCATCTGGGCAAGCGACTGCCCCCTCTTTTGCGCAATGTCGTTCAGCCTCTTTATCTGAAGAAGCTTCTCTTTGGTAAGGTTTGACTCCTTTAAAAAGCGTCCGTCCGTCTTTATGCGGGAATCTTCCGGAATGCCGTTAATGTAGCGGTCAGTCAAAAGCCCCTGGGCAAGCGGACTAAAGCAGATAATTCCCTTGCCAAGCTTGGCCGCCGTCTTTTTAAGGCCGTTCTTTTCAATCTCGCGGTCAAAAATATTGTAGCGGTTCTGGTTAATCACAAAGGGAACCTTTAGTTCATCCAAAATTGCAGCCGCCTTTTTTAGCGTTGCACCGTCATAATTTGAAAGCCCGGCATACAAGGCCTTTCCGCTACTAACAGCCTGGGCAAGAGCACCCATGGTTTCTTCAAGCGGAGTATCCTTATCCATGCGGTGGTGGTAAAAAATGTCAACGTAATCCAGATTCATGCGTTTTAGGCTCTGGTCAAGACTTGCAAGCAGGTACTTGCGGCTTCCGAAGTCCCCGTAAGGTCCCGGCCACATCGTATAGCCTGCCTTTGTACTTATAATCATCTCGTCGCGGTAGTGCGGCAGCTCCTCGTGCAGAATCTTTCCAAAATTGCTTTCTGCCGCCCCGCCAACAGGACCGTAATTGTTTGCAAGGTCAAAGTGGGTTATACCGTTGTCAAAAGCAGTAAAAATCATCTGCTTCATGTTCGCATAAGTTGAATTGTCCCCAAAATTGTGCCAAAGTCCAAGCGAAACCTCAGGCAGCTTTAATCCGCTTTCGCCACATTTTCTGTAAACCATAGTGTCATAGCGTTCATCCTTCGCCAAATACATAAACCTTCCTCACTTTAAAAATATTCCACCATCAATTCTGAATTAACAATAGCCATAAGTCAAGTTTTTTTTCTTTAAATAATGCGGCACTTGCCTTTTGAATCCAGCTAAATCATCCGCTGCCCAACAGGCCCAGTGGGTGGCGCTTGCGGGGTTCCGGCCCGTATCTGTAAACAAATAGCACCATGGAGGGCGCGTCAATATGTTGACAATCAAAACAGGTGAGTTTTCCATCGGAAAACTCATGGTTAAAAATTGCATGGATGCAATTTTTAACCAACCGCCCCTCCAGTGCCTGCCGCGCTTTTTTCTGCTGCATCCTTAAAGCCCAATTCCTATCGCTACCATAGCCGTCCCTTTTAGAACAGAACAATAGGATACTTCTGCCCGCACTATAAATGACGAGAAGGAAAAGCGGTTGCCAGCGCAGACTTTCCACGCAAAACCAATGTTCTCCAAAGAAAAAGTGTCTGTCCATTTTACTCCGGCAAAAGTCCCCACATAGGGCTGAATAATAGAATTCACGCAGTAGCCCACATCAAGACCGGTAAGCAAAGCCTGCTCCTTATGTTCACCCTCTCCGTCCGTAATGTAATCTGCAGCAAAAATCAGGAAAAAACCGTCCTCGTAAAAAGGCGTTTCAAAGGCAAGCTCAACTCCGTATTTCTGAAAATTCAGCAAGCCAGAATCGGAAGAATTTTCTAAGCTCAAACTTCCCATATAACCAAGGGAAAAATATCCGCTGCCAGCATTCTCACCGGAGTCTCCGGCAGAAGAAGCACTACTGTAATAAGAAGCACCAGAATTTCCAGAACGGCCACTATGTTCTGCCATGGCAAAGCCCCTAGGTTCAGAAAGCCAATAGTCAGTCTCATTGTAATAGCTGTACGCAGCATTACTATACTTGCCCTTAGGCCAGTTTTCCGCCATAAGATAATGCTGCGGGGAATATGCCTGTGGTTCCACATCAATATAGCAGGAATTATCATCCAATATATTTACAAAAAGATGCCCTACCTCATTTGGAGGAGTGTTCCGCACAAGAATGCAGCGGTATGCCTCCGCCGGAAACTTTCTGTCCCAGGTTATCTTAAATACACACGAATAGTCGCGACAGTTAACCGTTCCGTCAAGATTGTAGTCATAGACATTCGCCTGAGCCTCTTTTACCGTTGCAACAATCATCCGGTGTATGCGCGGAGAAATCTGGGAATAGTCTTTCTGGGCAAAAGCCTTTGCAAAAAACAAAACCAACACAGACAAAACAGCAAATTTCTTTCTCATAGCAGAATCCTCCTTATCTTTGCAAGTCTTGACTAAATCTTACTTCAAGCCCATTCCCACGTCACGGGAATGATTATAAATTGCACATTTTTTATAGATGCGCTATGATGTTTTCCATGGAAGATTACAAGAAAGAATTCATTGATTTTATGGTTGAATGCAATGCGCTCAAATTTGGTTCATTCACGCTAAAAAGCGGGCGCAAATCCCCCTTCTTTATGAATGCAGGTGCCTACGTAACAGGCAGCCAGCTTAGCAAGCTTGGTGAATTTTATGCCAAGGCAATCCACTCAAACTTTGGTGACGACTTTGACGTATTGTTTGGCCCCGCCTACAAGGGAATTCCCCTGGCGGTAACAACGGCAATCGCATACTCAAAGCTATACGGCAAGGAAGTGCGCTACTGTTCAAACCGCAAGGAAGAAAAAGACCACGGTGCAGACAAGGGTTCCCTATTGGGCAGCCCAATCAAAGACGGGGAGAGGGTTGTAATCATAGAAGACGTAACCACATCCGGCAAATCTATAGAAGAAACCTACCCAATCGTAATGGCACAGGGAAATGTTAAAATCATCGGGGAAATGGTAAGCCTTAACCGCA
Organism: Treponema sp. UBA6988; assembly: GCA_002448445.1. Lineage (GTDB taxonomy): Bacteria > Spirochaetota > Spirochaetia > Treponematales > Treponemataceae > Treponema_D. The sequence goes on along the minus strand of DJYC01000080.1, from coordinate 31,872 downwards.
TGGAAAAAGCCCTGGACACAGACAAATCCGCCTTGGACACAATTACGGCAAAATACGGCTTTCCGGCACGCGCAATAGTTTCCATGCAGGAAGTGGTTGAATACCTTCACACACCGGGAGGTCTCATAACCGATTCCATAAAGGCAGAAATAGATGCCTACTACAAGGAATGGGGAGCAAAATAAGCATCCTTACAGCAGGCAGGAATTCCAATGGACAGGGCTACTTTAGAGCAAAGGCACGCAAACATGGCCGCCATACGAAGCACAAACACCGCTCCAGAAAGGGCCGTGCGCTCTGCCCTCTTCAAATTGGGATTCCGCTTTAGAAAAAACGATGCCCGGCTTGCAGGAAAACCGGACATTGTTCTGCCGCATTACCACGCAATAATATTTGTAAACGGCTGCTTTTGGCACGGACACGTCCCCTTTGCAGTGGAAAAGCTTTTGAGCCTAAAAAATCCTTCGCAAAAGAAAAAAGTTTATTCTGCAAAGGCCTGCCCAAAATACCACATTCCCAAGACCAACAGCGAATTTTGGGTCAACAAGATAAAGCGCAACCGTGAGCGGGACGCAAAAGAAATCCAAGAACTTATAGAAGAAGGCTGGCGGGTTTGCCTTGTATGGGAATGTTCCATAACCGGCAAAAAGAGGGCAGAAAAAATCCGCAATGTAAGCGAAAAAATTTCCCTGTGGCTGGAAGAAGAATTTGACAGAACCTTCGCAGAATTTTAATATGATAGGCAGAATATGAAAAACAATCCAAAAGAACAAAAGCGGGACAAAAAGATAGTAGCAGTCTCCATAATCAGCATAGCGGCAAACGTTGTGCTTGCATCCTTTAAGGCAGCAGCGGGCCTTGTCTCCGGCTCAATTTCCATAATACTCGATGCGGTAAACAATTTATCTGACGCACTTTCTTCTATAATAACCATCATCGGGACAAAGCTTTCTCTTAAACCGGCAGACAAAAAGCACCCCTTTGGCTACGGCCGCATAGAATATCTTTCCGCTTCAATCATAGCGGCAATTGTTTTGTACGCAGGATTCACTTCGCTAAAAGAATCAATCGTAAAAATAATTCATCCGCAAAAAGCAGAATACTCTACCGTAACCATAGCAATCGTTGCCACAGCGGTATTCGTAAAATTCATTCTTGGTGCCTGGGTAAAAAAGCAGGGAAAAGACACAGACAGTAAATCGCTCATTGCATCCGGTGAAGACGCAAGAAACGATGCCTTCCTTTCTGCAGGAGTTTTGGCAGGCGCACTAATTGCAAAGTTTACGGGCTTTTCGCTTGAAGCATACATTGGCTGCATAATTTCGCTCTTCATCTTAAAAAGCGGAATAGAAATGCTAAAAGACACTCTGGACGACATTCTTGGCAGCCGCATTTCCAAGGAACTTTCTAGGAACGTCAAAAAAAATATTGCAGCTTTTCCAAATGTCCTTGGAGCCTACGACCTAAGCCTTAACTCTTACGGCCCAGACAGAATGATTGGCTCTGTTCACATAGAAGTGCCGGAGAACATGACCGCAAAAGAAATAGACGACCTTTCCATAAAAATTACAAACGCCATCTACAAAGAAAACAACGTGGCACTTTCCGCAATAGGAATCTATTCGCACAACAGCGACACTTCGGAAGCCGCAAAGTACCTAGAGGGCATAAAGGAAATTACGGACCAATACAAAGACGTAATGCAAATCCACGGCTTTTATCTTAGCAAAGAAGACAAGCTCATAAAGTTTGACATAATCATTTCTTTTGATGCAAAAGACCGCGAAGAGCAGTACAAAGAAATCCACAAAAAAATCTGCCAAAAATACCCGGACTTTAAAATCCACATGAACCTGGATGCAGATTTGTCCGACTAGCAGAATTTTTCCCTTGACAACAAAGGGAATTTCAGATAATATTTAATTATGCATTTTTGGAAATCGTTTTTTTTATGATTTCCGCCTCCTTTAGCCTGTATCTGTCCGTTGGATGGTACAGGCAATTTTTTTGCTCGCAGAAGTTGGCAGAATTTTTGCATATAAATGCCTAGCCCCGATTGGAAGGGCCCGCCGAAGGCGGGTTGCGGAACAGAGTGGAGCAATGGAGGGGTTGGGGCCCCGGAACCCTGGAAAGCGGGTAATAATTGGCACTTGCGCTTTGCATTGTAGGCAGGAGGTAAAAAAGGCATGCGCTCCAAAAAGAAAGAGGTCAAAGATGGATTTTTTACCGGAAGGAATTGCAGGCAAGAAACAGATGCTGGCCCTGGCAGACAAGTACGAAAACGCGGATTTTATAAAAAATGACCCTTCCCAGTTTATGCACCGCTTTTCTGCCACAGAAGACATAGAACTTGTTGCCTTTCTTGCGGCAAACCTTGCTTTTGGAAGACGCAACCAAATAATAAGCCATGTCCAGATGATTTTAGACAAAGCGGGTTCTTGGCCTGCAAAATGGGTTCTTGACGGCGGCTACAAAACGTTTTTTTTGGAATCAGACAAATCTTTTTACAGGATGTTTTCTTTTAGGACTATGCGCATTTTTTTTGACGTGCTTTCCTCCATTTTGAAACAATCTTCGAGCCTGGGTGATTTTTTTCATGCTGAATTTCTGAAAGCCTGCAAAGACGCGGATTCTTTTTCAAGAAAAACTGCAAGGGCAAATTCCGGCTGCCCGATTCTTTCTAAAGTGATTGCATCTTTTTTTCCAAAGGAATGTTCCATTATTCCCCACGGAGAATCTTCCGCAGACAAAAGGCTTCAAATGTTCCTGCGCTGGATGGTAAGGGATTCTTCCCCGGTAGACATGGGGCTTTGGAAGTGGTACAAAAAGACGGATCTTTTAATTCCCCTGGACACACATGTTATGCAGGAAGCAACAAGGCTTGGCTTTTTACCGCCGGCTTCTTCCGGAAAGTGCCGGGCTGCCTCACTAAAAACCGCAGTTGAGCTTACGAACAAAATGAGGCAATACTTTCCAGAAGACCCTGTCCGCGCAGACTTTGCCCTCTTTGGACTTGGAGTAGACAAAGCCTAGCGGGGGTGCGCAAGAAAAAATTCCTGCTAGTTATCCAGAATCTTTACAAAAGGCGTGTCGTGCAAAATAAGGTAGCGGCTTGCATAAAGGGCAAAGAAGTCGTCATCGGTTAGGGTGTAGCTCTTTATGTTGCGCTGTGTTGTATCGGCTTCGGTAACCTTTCCCGCTTTTGAAACAATTTTTGTGTTGTATTCGCGCCAGCCGTTTTTTGCATTGCCACGCGGGTAGACTGGAAGGCTCATGTCGTCATCCCAACCAAATTCTGGGTTGTAGTATTCGCTAACAAAGCAGTTCAATAGGGCAACGCTGTCCCACCACTTGAAAGAGGTTGGCTTTCCGTGGCCTTCCGTGCGGTAAATATAGATGTTGTTCTTTTTGCGCTTGTCTCCGGTAAAGCGGCAGTCGGAGAAAACAAAGCCAGGTTTGTTTGCAATGGCAGTGCTCTTTACAGCGTAGCCGTCAAAGTCCCCACGGTTGTCCTTTCTTATGCAAATTTCGCAGCCTTCAAAGAAAACTGTGTCCGCATCGCCATAAATAAAATCCGTGTCGCCGGTAATGTAGCTGTCCTTGAACCAGGCGAATCCTTTTGCGCAAAGGGTGTTCTGCCTACCTTCCAAGCGGAGGCCTTCAGCAAACAAAGTTCCTGTAGCATTGTCCCAGACCAGGGCTTCCGCTGCATCGGGAAGAATGTTTCCTTCCATAATGGACTTGTTGTGCGTGTTGATTATGGAAAAATTCTTTAGCGTAACGTTTGTTGCAAGTGCGCCCAAATAAAAGACGGCACGGTTTTCCAGCCCCTTGTGAAAAGCTTCGCAGTTGTCTGCCTGAATTACGCAGTCCGTATTCTTTGTTCCAGGCACGCTCTCCAAGATAAGCGGGTTGGGCATATTATAGCGGACAGTCTCTTTGTAAATCCCCGGTTCTAGTGTCAGGTGGATTGGAGTATCTTTGGGCACGGCTCCGGTCATAATCATTTCCTTTATTTTCTTAAGGGAAGATGTGATGGCCACTGCCGAATTAGGATTTACTGTAAGCTCTAACATAATGCGTATATTATACTTAATTTAAAGGAATTAATCAAATTTTACTCAAAGCATGTCAATTATGGAAGCGTACCTATTACACCTTTTACAAACCAGTCCATGTTCCAGATGTCGTCATCATTCATCCTGAATCCGTCGGCAACTTTTAGCTCTCCAGACTGCTTGTAGATGGGGCCCTTAAAAATCTTAAGCGATCCGTTTATGATGCTTGCCTTTGCTTCGTCCACTTTTTCCTGTGTTCCGGGTGCGCAAAGCGGGCTAAGGGGTGCCAAATCCGTCATTCCGGCTGCAAGACCTTCCCAATATGCACGGCTTTTCCAGCTTCCGTCTAGAATCTTATGAACATCGTCAAGGATAAATATTGACCAATTGAATACTGGTGCCGTAAGGTAGGCCTTTGGTGCAGCTTCCGGCGTGTCTACATTGTAGCCTATGGCAAAAGCTCCCTTTGACTGGGCGGTTATCTGAGAAACAGTTGAATCCTGATGCTGTTCAAGAACATCGCAGCCCTTTTCCAAAAGTTCCAAAGCTGCCTGGCGCTCCTGGTTGGGGTCAAACCAAGTGTTTGTCCAAACAACTTCTACGGTTGCATCCGGCTTTACAGACTGAACTCCCAGCGCAAATGCGTTTATTCCGCGGATGCATTCGGGGATGGGGAATGCCGCCACGTAGCCTATCTTCTTTGATTTTGTCTTCATTCCGGCAACAATACCGGCAAGATACCTTGCTTCGTATGCGCGTCCAAAATAGGTGGAAACGTTTGCCGCACGCTTGTATCCTGAGCAATGCCCAAACTTTATGTAGGGGAATTCCTGTGCTACTTTTATGGTGCTGTCCATAAAGCCGTATGATGTTGTATATATTACGTTGCAATCCTGTTCTATAAGGTCTCGAATTGCCTTTTCGCAGCCTTCATCTTCCGACACGTTTTCTACGTACTTAGTTTTGATTCCTTCCGCAACAAGAGCCAAGCGTCCCTGGTCCTGTGCCTGGGTATAGCCCTGGTCATTTATGGAGCCTATGTAAACAAACCCCACGCAAAGATTTTCTTTTGTAAGCGGTTCGTTCAGTTTCCTTGCCCCCTTTTTGCTGCAACCAGTTAAGGCACAAAGAAATAGGCTTAAGGCGGCAGAAAGCAACAAAACACGCACAAATACATTTTTCATTTTTAGAATCTCCCTAAAGCATCCAGGTTCACGCTTTATAATAAGTAAAAAAAAAGCAGCGGCCGCAATTTCTCACGACCACTGCCCTTTGGGTTTATGCAGCAGATTATGCTACACAAAGTTGACTATTCTTCAACCTTGTATCCCTTGTAAGTAATAACAGTCTGATGGCGTGTGTTGTACTTGGAGTTGTAGATGTCCATATCCAAGTCCTTTGACAAGCTAACAGCCTTCTTAAACTTGTAGTTGCGGTTCTTTGCAGCGCAGTCAAACTGAACTGTGACACCGTCAGAGCTAGCAGCGAAGTCAAAGTTCTGTGTGTTGTTTTCTGTGAACTTGTAAATCAAAGAACCAGACTTTGCATCGCGAAGAGTAATTGACTTGTTTGATGCACCAACATCGAGAGTCCAGTCGCAGTCATACTTTTCATCGTACCATGTGCCCTGGATAGAACCAGAAACAGATGGACGTTCAACAGAAACTTCTTCGCTTGTTTCTTCAACTGTATCTTCTACTGTTTCATCTACAGTTTCTGGTGCTGGTGTAGAACCACAACCCACTGCAAAGAATCCCAAGAACAATACAGAAGTAACAAAAGCGATAGCGTGTAGCTTTTTCATAAAGATACTCCTTTATAGTTAGTATATCTTTATTATAATATGATATTTTTTTAATATCAAGTAAAAAAGGCAAAATTTTGCAGGATTTCAAGCCTGCATGGAAAACGCTCTTTTCTATTATTTCCAACACCAATTAACACCTTTACATTTGGTGTTAATTGGTGTTAAATATCTGTAAGAGGTTTGATATGGCAGATATTAACGAATTAGAGGAACAAATTGCAAAACTTCCTTTAGGCTATGTAATAGAAAAAATTATAAGCAAAAAAAGATATTACTATCAGCAATGGAAAGAAAACGGAAAGACAAAAAACCGATGCATCTCTGAAGAAGAAGCAAATACCCTCAAGCCTCAAATTGAAGAAAGAAAAAAACTTCAAAAAGAATTGAAAGCATTAAAAAAAACACTGCCAGCCCCTGTTTCTGACGCAAAAGAAGAAACACCAGAGCCTGAATTTAAAATGCCTGCCCTCTTTGGAGAAGCGCTTTTGAAGATGGCGCAGACAGCAAGCCAATACGAACAAAGGGACTGCTTTTCTAAAATTCAAAGCTTCTTAAAAGCTCCGGCTGCCGACAAAGTATGCCTTGTTTTTGGCCTCCGCAGAACTGGGAAAACAACTCTCCTAAAACAGCTTATTCTTTCCATGAATAAAGAAGAACAAAAATCAGCAATGTATATAAAAGCTTCTACAGAAAATACAATTGAAGAATTGAATGCCGACTTAAAGCTTGCCAACAAGCTCAAATACAAATATGTCTTTATTGATGAAATTACTCTTATTGAAAAGTTCATTGATAACGCAGCCCTTCTTTCGGATGTGTATGCAGTACAGGGCATGAAGATTGTTTTGTCCGGTACGGATTCACTCGGCTTTTGGTTTACCCAAAATGAAGAACTGTATGACCGTGCTGTTACCATTCACACAACTTTTATTCCATTCCGCGAATATTCAAGGCTTTTAAAAATCGATGACATCGATGAGTATATACGTTATGGCGGAACACTAAAGGCCGGAGAAACAAACTTTGAAGACAGCGATGCAAATGCCTTTGACGCTTCTTTCCGTACTGATGAATCCACCCGCCGTTACATTGATACTGCAATTGCACAGAACATTCAGCATTCTCTTAAATGCTATGACAGGGGAAATCACTTCCGAAATCTGATTGATTTGTACAAAAAAGAGGAACTCACAAATGCCATCAACAGAATTATCGAAGATATGAACCAAGCCTTCACGGTTGATGTTATTACTAGAGATTTTAAATCCAATGATTTGGGCTCTGCAAAAGACCTGCTCCGCCGTGAAAAAGATGAAGCAAAACGTACCGATTTTCTGGATACTTTTGATGCAAGCGAAGTTACTAAAAAGCTGATGGACATTCTGAAAATCCGCAATAAGGAAAGACAGTCCATAGAAATTGAAGAGGTACATATTAAGGAGATTACCGAATACTTAAAGGCCCTTGATTTGCTTGAAATTGTTTACACAGAAAATATTCCAATCAGCAATAAAAAACAGGAACGAATTATTTTTACTCAATGCGGATTGCGTTTCTGTCAGGCACAGGTGCTTGTTTATTCTCTGATGCAGGATGAAGTTTTTGGCTCTTTGACTGGGGAATTACGAGATATTATCACAGACAAAATCCTTGAAGATGTCCGCGGCCGAATGCTTGAAGATATTGTCTTTTTAGAAACAAAGCGTGCCTATGGTTTAAAGCGCAATGTCTTTAAGCTAAAATTTGCTTCCGGTGAATTCGATATGGTCATTCAGGATAAAGCAAAAAAGCAATGCGAAATTTTTGAAATCAAGCACAGTAAAGAACCATGCCCTGCTCAGTACCGCCATATTAATGATGAAGAAAAGATTTTGCTTACAGAAGCTCAATTTGGAAAAGTTGTCCGAAGATGTGTACTCTATCGCGGAGAATCGCAGATGCTAAAAAATGGTGTTGAATATAAGAATGTGGAAGAGTTTTTGAAAGGGGATTTTTAGAGGGCTTCTCCCCTCCCCCTTGATAACACTTGTAAAAAGGACTTTCTCAGCAAACATTAAATAGTTATTCTGATATATTTTTTTATGGACTTCTTAGGATTGTGTGTTATAATTAATTACTATAGAAAATGATTGAGTTATGCTATCTCCCTGTGACTTTTAAAATCAGTTTCTCCTCTGCTTTAGAGCATATTTCCCCGGTACATTACGCTTTTGTGCTCCGAAGTGTGCTTGGCTATAATCTTCGGTCCATGACTTGTATTGCTCACGGAAAAGAGTGCCCGTCCTGCGCATATAATAAAATTTGTGCCTATGCCTATATCTTTGAAACAATAATTCCTCAGAATAATTCTATTCATACAGGAACAGATCGGGCTACTCATCCATTCTCTTTTTGTAACTGCTCCGAATCCGCCTTTACAATTAACTTATATGGCAAGGCATGTGACTATCTTCCATATATATATGCTGCATTTTATAAAGCGGGACAAAAAGGATTATTCAAGGAGAGAATACCGTTTGCGATTAATGACGTAAAAATAGGGGGACATTCAATTATGATTGATGAAGAAAATTTAGATACAAATAATTCCCCACTGGATTGGAAGTTTGATTCAGAATTTAATATTCAGAAGAAGAGTTCAAAAGAGATTCTTGTTGAATTAAAAACGCCTCTCCGCTTTAAAACAAAGGGTAAGTATTCTGTGGATTTTACTGCCCATGATTTTATGCAGTGCCTCTTTAGGAGAGCTAAAACCCTTTGCGCCTTGTATGGTTCTTACGAAAATGTACCGTTTTATGATAACAATAATATCGAGCTAGAAATTGAAGAGAGAAATATTCGCTGGAAAGATTATGAACATTATTCAGCAAGGCAGAAAAAGGCTATGCAGTTAGGTGGAGTTATTGGGACTTTTAAGTTAAAAGGAAAATTTTCGAACTTTGATTTGGCCTTACTGGATTTTGCTCGTATTTGTAATGCTGGGAAAAATCCAAATTTTGGATTAGGGCAGATTGATTTTTGGGAAAGATAAAAAACTGGAGAAATATAGATGGATAAAGAGTTAAAAGAAATAATCATTGCCTCGTGGCTGCATGATGTAGGTAAATTTGCACAAAGAGCAAACAGAAAAGAGCTTTATAATAAGGCACTGGAAGGTATTTATTGCAAAGTACAGCAGGGAGGCTGGTATGGTTATCAACACGTTGTCTATACACAAGGCTTCTTAGAAAAATTTAAATTTGTTCTCCCAGATGGTTTGGATGCAAATAGAATAATAGAACTTGCTGCAAAACATCATTCTCCGTCTACATATGAAGAATGGCTGGTCGCCCAGGGTGACCGGCTTTCGAGTGGTTCTGACAGGTGTAATATTTTAGGAAAAGAAGATGCAGAAAATCAATCAGTACAGAATGATAATCCTGTGAAATTTTACGAAAAACCTTTGATTCATATTCTTTCTACATTAAGAATTGGTGATAGAGATGAACCTAACCGTGCTTATTGTAAAATGCAACCTCTCGAGGGAGATGCTATTCTTTCAACAACATCATCAAAAATAGGAAAGGATGATTATAATAAACTCTGGGAACTTTTTGAAAAAGATTTTGCTGCATTGCAGAGTTTGTCATTTGAACAATTTATACCAGCCTTGGACAGTCTTTTGGAACGTTACTGGTGGTGTATTCCATCTGCCACGAACACCGATGCAGACATAAGCCTTTACCAGCATGCAAAAACCACTGTAGCATTTGCAACTGCTTTATACAAATTTCAAAAAGCCTGTAATAAAGAAACTGAAATTGAATTAGAAAAAGTTGATGAAAAAAAGTTTCTATTTTTAAAAGGCGATGTCTCAGGAATTCAAAAATATATTTTTGCGTTAAAGACAAACGATGACAGTTCAAAATTACTGCGGGCAAAAAGTTTTCAGATAGCAGCTTTAGGTGACATTATTGCACGGAACATTGTAAGTCAGACAGGGCTTTCAGAAGCAAACATTATTACAAGTGCTGGCGGAAATTTTATGCTTCTTCTCCCGAATACTGAGAAAGTAAGACAATTTTTACCACTTATTCAGCTTGAAGCAGAAACGTATTTTCTAAAAGAATTCGCAGGAAAACTTTCTATAATAATTTCTGATGGGGTCGAAGCAAGTCTGAAAGATGTCCACCAAAGAAATGCCCAACATCTTATAAATGATATTGGTCATAATGCAGACCTATGTAAACAAAAAAAGATGCAAAAAACCTTGCAAAAAAATGGTGCTGTTTTGTCAGAGTTTTATGATAATTTACAGAAGTTTGGAGAATGTCCTAAGTGTGGCGTTTTTGCCGCAAGTGGAACAAATGATGACGGTACCGCTAAGGAATGTGCAAACTGTTCTGCCTTAACCAAAATAGGTGGGAATCTCATAAAGTCCTCCTGGCTCAAATACAAAACAGAAAATCTTCTTCCGTTTGGTCAGATGGTTGAAATTTCAAGAGATGATAAAAAAAGCGAGAAGACTTTTACAAAAATAAATGATTATGTTCCCGGAAGGGCTGTAGTACATTTGCCTTATACCGCTCCAAGAAAGGAAGACAAAGGATTGCTTTCTTTTGCCGACATTGCACAGAAGTCAACTGGAAACAATAAACTCGCAATGTTTAAGGCTGATATAGACAACCTTGGACTTGTGTTCTCTTCTTCACTTGGGGCAAGAATGTCCTTTTCCCGTTATGCAGATATGAGCCACAAACTACATTATTTTTTCAGCGCATACTATACACATTTTGTAAATACTCACACTTGTGTTATGAAAGACAAAAATGGAACAGAAAACAATGTGCTTTATAAAGATGTAATCTATACGGTTTTTTCTGGCGGTGATGACCTGTGTATTTTAGGAAGTTGGGATGCGGTAATTCAGTTTGCATTAGATTTTCAAAAAGAAATTGTAAAACTTACAAATAATAATCCATCTCTTACTCTTTCGGCAGGAATTGCCCTTTCTGGTGCAAGTGTCCCTGTTGCTATGATTGCTGAAACTGCAGAATCTATGCTAGAACAGTCAAAAGCAAGGATTGGCAGAGGTAAAACAGTTAAGAATGCAATTACACTTTTTGGAACGACAGTCAGTTGGTCTGATTTTGAAAAATACATAAACGATGGAAAGCTGCTTCAAAAATATCTTGAGGAAGATGTTTTAAGCACAGGCCTTGTTTACAAGATGGTCGATTTTTCAAAAAGGGCAGAAAGCATCCTTGGAGGAAAGGTAAAAGACCTGATTAATATGAGAAATCAGACTTGGAAGAGCAACTTTAAGTATATTGTTGCCCGTAATGTTAAGGATGAAAAAGTCCGTAATTGGCTTCTTGAATTCGGAACATCACCACAAGAAATGATTAAATCCCGCATAGCAGTTAGTTATGCGTTATATACACAGAGAAACAATTAAACGGAGGAAAATAGAAAATGGCTTATAACAATTATTCAGGTGGGAATGGTGGATATTCCAGTAGGTCACAACAACCAGATTTATCAGAAGTTAAGAAACCTGTAGAAATCGAATCTTTTTACAAGGCAGAAACAGATATTCCTAAGGAAGATTTGTTTGATGCTCAGGCACAGAAAATTGCTGAATCTTTTGTAGGAAAAAACAAAAAAGGATTTGAAATAGGTGTTAGCTCAACACAGTTGAGACGTATTTTTGATGAAGTAAAAAGATACGAACGCGTTCTTTTAGGTGCTGAATCAAAGTGGGAAGAACAGCTTCCGTATATCAAAATGATAAAATCTAAAGTTGCATATACTGTAGCCCGTGCTTCAAAAACGAAACCAGAAGAAAAAGGAGTTTATAAAAATTTGGAGGTATTTCTTTCTTCGGGAATCAATCTGATAAAGACAGAAAAAGATTATCACACATTTGTGTCGCTATTTGAATCAGTGTATGGATTTTATTATGAAAAAGCACCAAAAAGTGCAAACTAATCTGAATTGGAGGAATTTAAAATGAAACAGCTTGAAACAAAGAAAATAACTGGAAAAATCGTCGTAAAAACAGGACTTCATATTGGTGCCGGTAATGAAAAAGTAGAAATAGGCGGCATGGATAACCCGATAATCCGCAATCCTCTTACGCAGGAACCGTACATTCCAGGAAGCAGCATAAAAGGAAAAATGCGCTCCCTATTGGAATGGAAGCTTGGTAAAATTCTTGATTCAAAAGGAAATCCCTGTTCATGCGGAAAATCCGATTGTGAAATCTGTCGTGTTTTCGGAAGTGCAAATAAAAGTGGAAAAGGAGATTCTTCAGAAAACACAAAAGGTCCTACAAGAATCATTGTACGTGATGCTGTTTTAGCAAAAGAATGGAAAGAAAAATTCAACCAAGGCAAACCGATTGTAGAGGAAAAAAGTGAAAACTCTCTCAACCGAATAACAGCAGTTGCAAATCCTCGCCCGATTGAGCGTGTCGTTCCTGGCGTAGAATTTGACTTTGAAATTGCATACCGTATAATAGACACAGACGACGGTGGTGATACGGACAAAAAATATTTCACCAGCGTTGTCCTTGAGGGCTTAAAACTTTTGCAGGAAGATTTCTTGGGTGGAGGTGGAAGCCGCGGAAACGGACAGATTGAATTTAAAAACCTTCATGATGAAACTGGTATAGAAATAATTTTATAATAAGGATTAAAAATGGCATTGTTCCGAATACAAATAAAATTAAAAACTCCTCTTGTTACACCTTTAAAAGGTGACACCATCTGGGGACATATCGCATGGGGAATTGCAAATCATGAAGGTGATGATGCTGTTGCTGAATTTATTGCAGACTGCAAGGAAAATCACGCATTTGTAATTTCTTCTGCTTTTCCTAAAGGCTATGTCTGCAAAGCTATTCCTGATGTTCCTGAAAGAATAGAAAATCTTTCGCCAGAAGATTATGCAAAAATCAAGCAGGCAAAAAAGAGGCGGTACGAAAATGCACATGCATATTTTGATATTTCGGAGCCAGCTCAAAATATAGAAGGTAAAACTCCTTTTAAGTCGAATACGGTAATGCATAATTCAATTTCAAGAATTACAAATTCAGTTGTTGACGGAGGACTTTACAGCATTGAAGAGCTTTGGACAGATAAAGAACAATCCGATTTTGATATTTATGTGCTTTCGTCTTACAACGCAGAGCGTGTCACCCAGCTTTGCAAATGGGCATTTGAAAACGGTTATGGAGCAGACTCTTCCACTGGAAAAGGCGAAATTGAAGTAATCCAAAATGCAACATCGGTACAAGCTAAATTGCATGGAAACAGGTATATGGCTTTGTCTCCGTTTATTGTATCCGACATGAACGAAATCCGTAATTTACGCGCAGATATTTTTGTCCGTAGTGGAAAAATCGGAGGAAGCTTTGTTTCAAGCCTTAGTCCCTATAAAAAGACTGTTGTACTTTATGAAGAAGGTGCCGTGTTTGAAACCGACAAACAGATTGAATTTATAGGAGAGCTTTTGGCAAATGTTCATACTGACAGTCGCATTGTACAAAGTGCCTTTGCGCCAGTAATTCCAATTTGTTGAATGTATGGAGAAAAAATATGGGAAAAGAGCTATATAAATTAACTGTAGAACCTATAACATGTGTGCACATTGGAACTGGAGAAAGGTTGACACCGTTGGATTATAAGATTGCACTTTCAAAAACTGGTCGTCGCCTGTATGTGACTTTTTCTTCTGATTCTGTGATAAAAAAAATTACAAATGACTCTCAAAAGTTTTCAGAATTTGACAAGCTTTCATCTTTAGGCGATATGAAAGGCATGGCAGCTTTCTTTCATAAAAATTCCTCAAATGATGACATGAATTATATGTGCCACTGTACAAAAGAGTTTATAAGAGTTTATGAAGCAAATAAAGAAAAAGACCCCTTGCAAAACGCCGCAGAAGTATTTCAAATGTATAGACCAGAAGGAGGGCGCAGCCCTGTAATTCCGGGGAGTTCCTTGAAAGGTTCAATTCGCACGGCTTTTTTAAATGGTGAGCTTAAGAAATCTTTTGAAAAATATGAATTACGGCGATTTGTAACAGAGCGAGGAGAAAAAGAACAGCAAATTCAGAAGGAACTTTTAAAATTTACTGATGCAAAAAATGATCCTTTCCGTGCTCTTCAAATTGGTGACTGCATTTTTGAGGGCAAGGGAACACAGTGCGTAGGCATGATTAAAAATGTGAAATATGATAGCCAAAAACAGGAAACCGTACCTTATAACTCAAGTCAAGTTCTATCAGAAGTTATAAAAGGCTATTTTATGGAGAATGATACGGAAATAAATCTTTGTGGAGAATCCAGTTTTGTTATAAACTCTGATTTGTCTGATGTAAGACTTCCGCAAAAAGCTGTTTCAAAAAAAATTGCTATGCAGGATATAATAAAGGCGTGTAATGATTTTTATTTGACAGAATTTGAAAACGAATACAGAAAGCACTATAAAGAGGCCACGAATTCAGAATGTGATGCAATTACAAATTTGTATAAAGAACTTAAATCAATTGCCACAAAATCTGCATCAAATGAATTTATAATCCGAGTTGGCCGCTGGAGTCAAGTTGAATTTGTAACGTATGAAAATGACTTAAGATATCCAAGAACACCAAGTAAAAAAGGAAGAAAAATGCCTTATGGCACAACCCGCTGGGTATTCAACAATGATGGCCAGTACCTTCCGCTCGGCTGGTGCAAATGTAAATTAACACCCATGGAGAAATAAAAATGATGCTTTATCATGGCAGCAACATAGAAATTCGGGATCCCAAATTACTAAAAATCCAAAGGTCATTAGATTTTGGAAAAGGTTTTTACACTACAAGCAGTTTTGAACAGGCAGAAAAATGGGCTAAAAGAACAGTACTCATTCGTGCAAGTGGTAAAGCTGTTGTTTCATGCTATTCTGTTGATGAAGATGCACTGAGCAAATTGAAAATCCTTCGCTTTTCCAGTCCCGATTCAATCTGGCTGGACTATGTCGTAAAAAACAGAAAAAACATAAACATGAATGCAGCAGATGAATATGATTTAATCATAGGTCCTGTTGCAAACGATCAGACTTTCCCCACTATACTTCTTTATCTAGATGGCTATATTGATGCTGCCAGTGCAGTCAAACAGCTGCTTCCTCAGAAACTAAAAGACCAATATACATTCAAAACAGAAAAGGCATTGTCAGTATTACAATTTAAAGAGGCAAAATACGTATGAAAAAAAATTTATATTTTGCAATTGATTATTATGACCGCAAAGTAATCGAACTTATTATGGAAAAATATAACTTTGAACAAATGGTGGCTTTTAGAAAATTCATAATGTCTAAAACCCATTTGATGCTTGAAGATGAAAGTTACGGGCTGCTTACTTTTAGCGAATTCGCTGTTTTTGATATGTGGGAAGCAGAGCAGGTAACCGGAGACCCAAGAGAATCTGTTTACATACGGGGAGAATAATCATGACAGATGAAATGTGTTTTTTTATTTTTTTGATTGAAAATTATGCATGTTCAAAGAATCGGCCTACAGCAGAAGTTCTTCGTGAATGGGACAGCAAAAATATAACGGACGAAATTTACAATATGTATGAAATGTATCATACAGAAAGAATTGAGAATGCTTATGATGATATTGATAATCTCATGAAGACTGGCAAACACCTGTGGTAGGTTATTTTATTGACGGAAAATGCTTATGAGAAAATGTTTCTGCCTGTTAAACCATGTTCTTACGCAAAAACAATTGGCCGAGCTTTTGCAAAAGTATAATGTTTCTAATATTGAATATCCTCCAAGTGCTATTTCTGATTTTTGGCGACAGATTCCTACGACAGCGCAAATACTAAAATCGTATTTGCAATCGATAACGGAATGGCTGAAATTGGCTGAACAAGGTGATCTGATTATCATTCAAGGAGAATTTGGTTCAACATTTGCACTTGTCGATTGGGCTTTATCAAAAAAGATTATCCCAGTTTACGCTGTCACCAAGCGTGTAGAAACTGAGGAAAAACAAGGCGAAACTGTAACGCGACATTATGTTTTTGAACATGAATGTTTCAGAGAGTATAAAAAATATACGGATTTGGTGTGAGGAGTAGATGGTATGGCAAAAAAACTTATTGTTGTTTTAGTGAGCGAACAGACAGTTCCAAATGTTCAGTTTTTAAAATGGTATTTTAAAAACAACCTTCAAAATGTTGATTTGCTTTTTATTTCTACAAATAAAATGGAACAAAAACAAAAGTCAGAAAATATATTAAACGCCCTTGAATACCTTTCAAAATACATAGACGAATCAAAAATTATCTGTGTCGATGAAAATTCTATTGATGATTTGAAGGGAAAAGTTAAAAAACTCATTTCTGAATGGGGGCATTCCAGTTTCGAAGTGAATATCACTGGAGGAACTAAAATAATGAGTCTTGCAACTTATGACTTTTTTAAAGAAATTGAAAATTGTGAAATTTTTTACCAGCCATTAAATCAAAATTTGCAAAAACTTTATCCAGAATATGAAGATTTTTCTGTTTCCCAGTTGCTTACACTGGAAGAATATATGAAGGCCCACGGAATAAACTTTAAATATGACAACAAATGTTTGATGAATTATGAATATAATGGTAGAGTTTACGAAAAAGTGATAAAGGACAACAGAGATGCTATAAAACCCATAATCGCTTTGCAGAACAATTCATACTTCAAGAATATTTTTAAGCGGAAAGACACCATAAACTTATTACAGGTTCCTGATGAAAAATTTGTTACTCCGGAGGGAAAATCAATAAGCAAGGATGAAATAATAGATGCGATAAAGGCATTTGGTTTTGACGTTGAGAATCTTTCCAAGAATGAACTCAGATATATAACAGGCGGTTGGTTTGAAGAGTTCGTTTATCAAAAAGTAAAAGAAGAAAACAACCTTCCTGATGAAAACGTTGCACTTAATGTTCATATTGAAAAAGGACATGACAAGAATGAACTTGACGTAATCTATATTCAAAACAACAGGTTGCATGTAATTGAATGCAAAAGCTTTTTGGAGGGAAGTGAAGGAGCTTGGGTTTTAAATGATGCGCTATATAAACTTCAGGCGATAATGAAGTCTAAGTTTGGCTTGAATGCACTTCCTTATCTTTACACACAAAGTATTGTTGAAAAGGAAACGGCCTTGAACCGTGCCAAAGAATTTGGAATTGAAATAGTAGATGGTAATTTTTTATAAAAAAAGCTAATCGGCATGGAGATGAACTATGGCTTCCATTTACATTTTATCTGACCATGGGAAACTTACAAAAAAGGATGAAACCTTTGTTTTTGTTCAATCAGACGAAACAAAGACTATACTATTCCCATTCAAAACTAAGCAACTTGTTATTATGGGAAATGTGTCCCTAAGCGGTGATGCATTAAGGCTTTTGGCAAAGTACAAAATTTCTACAACATTTCTTTCTTCAAATGGCAGATTCAACGGGAAGATTACATTTGGAGATGGGAAAAATGTATTCCTTAGGCAAAAGCAGTATAAAATTCTTGATAATCCAGAAGAATCATTAAAAATTGCAAGAAGCATTGTTGTTGGAAAAATCAAGAATCAGATTAGCTTTATGCAAAGAATTAAAAGAAAAAATGATAGTTCTGAACAACTTGTTCTTGATTCAATCAATGCGATTAAAAATACACTTGACAATGCACAAAAGGCAGATGACATAGAAAAGCTTAGAGGTTATGAAGGCCTTGCAGCCCGTCAGTATTTTTCAGTCTTTGGCTATAACATTCAATGCGAATGGGCAGAATTCAAAACACGTAGCAAAAATCCTCCTCGCTCAAATGTTAATTCAGTTCTAAGTTTTTTGTACACGCTAGTAATGTATCGTGTAGAAAGCGCTCTAGAAGCCCAGGGACTTGATGTATGTTGCGGAAACTTGCACGCAATAAACTATGGAAAACAGGCTCTTGTGTTTGACTTGATGGAAGAATTTCGTTCTGCAATTGCAGATTCGGTTTGTTGTGCATTGTTCAATCTTGGAACATTAAATAAGGATGATTTTGAAGTAAAAATGTTTTCTGAAGATGATATAGATTATCCGTTGGATGAAGGGCAATTAGGAGATGAACAAGAAGAAAATTCTAATATGGCAATACAGGCTGTCCTTTTGACCAAACCTGGCATAAAAAAAGTTATAGCTGCTTTTGAAACAAAAATGGACACTTTGATTTTATACCAGCCAACAGGTCAAAAACTTTCTTACAATAAGATAATTTATGAGCAGGCGGAACACTACAAGCGTGTTATTAGCGGAGAAGAAACAGAGTATAAGGCATATTATTTTAAATGATGTATTTTATAAGTTATGATGTTGCCAGTCCAAAAAGATTGGTAAAAGTTGCAAAGACTTTGGAAAATTTTGGAATAAGAATTCAGTATTCATTTTTTGAATGCGAAATGGAAAAGTCCAAATTGGAGGAATTAAAATGCCGTTTGCTGGAACTTATAGACAAAAAGGAAGACAGTTTGCGTATTTATCCCCTGTGCGAAGATTGTCTTAAACAAACATCTTCTATAGGTGAGGGAAATATTTTTGTTCCGCAAACTTTTCAAATATTGTGAGCAAGCAGATGGCTACAAAACATTGGCTTATTGTTTATGACATAAGAAATACAAAGCGCCTCAGAAAAGTTGAAAAATGCATGGAAAGCTATGCATGGCGAGTTCAAAAATCTGTTTTTGAAACTTCTGCTGGTGATGAGACAATAAATACTTTGAAGTGGAGGCTTGAGCAGATTATAGAGACAAAAGAAGATTTTGTCCTGTTTTTTAATATTTGCGAGAAAGATTGGCAAAAGCAGGAAAAATTTGGTGTTGGTGCAAAAATAAAAGAGCAAATGCCTGATGACGGATTTGTGATTTTATGATAATATAAAGGCAGTATGGGTATTTGACAATTCGCAAACTTGGGCTTTATGTAAAAAGCTGCCAAAAAGCCATTGGTCTGCGATTTATCTTATTTATGAGTATTATAAGGGGTTATAATACAGTATATGGGATTTTTGTATGAATTTTGTGTCTTGTATAAAAAAATACGTCTGCATTGCGAATTCTTTGTTTTTAATTATTATAAAACAAAGAATTGCGATGGGTAGTATTTGAACTATTGACCTGAACAAAGGGATTAAAACCGGCAGTATCTCCGGCGTTATTCTGCAAAAGACCAGTATATTTGAACTATTGACCTGAACAAAGGGATTAAAACTCAAAGTTGAGATGCGCAATTCTTTCCGACAATTCTCCGAATTTGAACTATTGACCTGAACAAAGGGATTAAAACCTATCTCAAACATACCTAGTATTCCTCCAGTCCTATTTTATTTGAACTATTGACCTGAACAAAGGGATTAAAACCTATCTCAAACATACCTAGTATTCCTCCAGTCCTATTTATTTGAACTATTGACCTGAACAAAGGGATTAAAACTGGTATCTGGAAGGCTTTTATTTTTACCCGCAGTCTTAAGATTTGAACTATTGACCTGAACAAAGGGATTAAAACACGGAGAGTAGAACTTACAAGAATTTCCTTTAAAAAGTTCCATTTGAACTATTGACCTGAACAAAGGGATTAAAACAAAACAAGCTTATCCATTGTTGTTCTGTTATTTTATCCAAATTTGAACTATTGACCTGAACAAAGGGATTAAAACTTGCCTGAAGACACCCACGATAGCATCATGTCTACATCCCATTTGAACTATTGACCTGAACAAAGGGATTAAAACGATAAATATCTTGTCTGTCTTTTGTATTCTTAGATTCGATGATTTGAACTATTGACCTGAACAAAGGGATTAAAACTAGATAAACATGTCTACATCATAAAGCTCTGTCTTTTCATTTGAACTATTGACCTGAACAAAGGGATTAAAACGGCATTACTGTATCTGTTAGTCTTAGTCATTGGTAAACATTTGAACTATTGACCTGAACAAAGGGATTAAAACTTTTCATTTTCTGGAAAAGCTTTCAGCTGATCACGTACAATTTGAACTATTGACCTGAACAAAGGGATTAAAACTCATTGTCATTCAATCTAGTTGTGACCTCGATACCGTTAATATTTGAACTATTGACCTGAACAAAGGGATTAAAACTAAGCGCTCTGATAGCCGCGGCTTTCGGGTCTTCGAATTAAAACGAACGGTAAACTTTACGTCAAAAAGCATCTTCTGTACTGCCAATTTGAACTATTGACCTGAACAAAGGGATTAAAACGAGGACAGGCGCGTAAAGGTTGCCATGTGGCTTAAAGACCATTTGAACTATTGACCTGAACAAAGGGATTAAAACCAACCATTTTTTCTTTGCAAAACTATACAAAGCCCTATATGGATTTGAACTATTGACCTGAACAAAGGGATTAAAACGCTTTGCATCAAGATTATCACTTTAAAAGAAAACGTTTTATTTGAACTATTGACCTGAACAAAGGGATTAAAACGATGGTAGTGACACGCATTTGTACCAAGACCTGTCATTAAATTTGAACTATTGACCTGAACAAAGGGATTAAAACTCACCTGTGTAATACATCTCAAGTACGTTTTTATAAGGCATATTTGAACTATTGACCTGAACAAAGGGATTAAAACGTATTGGCCCAATCACCGCCCCACGCAAGACCGCACTGTTTATTTGAACTATTGACCTGAACAAAGGGATTAAAACTTAATGTCATTCGCCATAGTAATACTCCTTTTTCACGTATTTGAACTATTGACCTGAACAAAGGGATTAAAACTTTGGAAGTACAATTTCTTTCCAAGCGATAACATCTTATTTGAACTATTGACCTAAACAAAGGGATTAAAACGCGCCAGTCTCAAAGAAGCGTGTTTGACCGCTACTTGAGAAGCTAATTTGAACTATTGACCTGAACAAAGGGATTAAAACGAAGGCATAGCGGATACAAAGCTTTACAAAGCGGTCAGTGTATTTGAACTATTGACCTGAACAAAGGGATTAAAACAACTCCTCAATAAGTTCCTTCTTGTACTTCCCGATAAGATTTGAACTATTGACCTGAACAAAGGGATTAAAACTTCTTGGACGATCTCTTCTGTTATACAGAAGCCATTTAACAATTTGAACTATTGACCTGAACAAAGGGATTAAAACATTCGCAAGCCTTGTCAAAACTAAAGCCTGCGAGGGGGAATTATTTGAACTATTGACCTGAACAAAGGGATTAAAACGCGCCAAGATAGATATTGTGGCCGAAATCGTCCTTGATTATTTGAACTATTGACCTGAACAAAGGGATTAAAACCCACCCCGACTAGTATTCAATGAGCGCATATCCCATGCAATTTGAACTATTGACCTGAACAAAGGGATTAAAACTTGCCGAAGGCAAGGAAAAACTTTGTTTTTTTCAAGAAAAAAATTTGAACTATTGACCTGAACAAAGGGATTAAAACTGATTGCCGTCTACTACAAGGTTGTCTACTTTGACCTTGTATTTGAACTATTGACCTGAACAAAGGGATTAAAACGTCATTCCACCTTCTCTATATGTTCCTATCCTTCTATAGCATTTGAACTATTGACCTGAACAAAGGGATTAAAACTTTATTATGGTTGTGTTTGATTTGTAATTTGAACCACTACCCTGATTTGAACTATTGACCTGAACAAAGGGATTAAAACTCGTCTGAATGGCAGACAATTTTGTCTTCGTCCGGCCTGTATTTGAACTATTGACCTGAACAAAGGGATTAAAACTTTTTTGGTATTATGAATTTTTGGATTTTTGGCACGGAAAATTTGAACTATTGACCTGAACAAAGGGATTAAAACAATTGGACCTTCGACGAAGTTATCACGAATAACCTATTTGAACTATTGACCTGAACAAAGGGATTAAAACTGGAAGAAGCCTCTTCAAACTCTTTTAGCGTTAATATTTTCCGATAAAATAAATAAGAGCTTCAAAGAAGTATGAAAGGGAATAAGTATGGATGTTATTGAAAAATTTGCAAAAAAAAATAAGTTATATGCTCCAAAATTTTGTATAAAAAAAGAAACGTCAAATTATTATTCTGTGCGTCGAAGCGAAACTCCAGAATGTGAAGTAGGTTTACCTATTTTGATTAAAGAGACAAATGGTCATTGTGAAGTTGTAGATGAAAAAGAAGTTTTTGATATTCTTGAAGAAGTAAATCCTATTTGAACTATTGACCTAAACAAAGGGATTAAAACAGGTGTACTTGTCAATCAGATTCTGCAATGCAGATGCAAAATTTGAACTATTGACCTGAGCAAAGGGATTAAAACAATGCGTACTGCACTATAAGCAATGTCGCTTTAGAGTCATCATTTGAACTATTGACCTGAACAAAGGGATTAAAACATGTTTCCAATATCAACCAATTGTCCATTTACACCACTTATATTTGAACTATTGACCTGAGCAAAGGGATTAAAACTTGGGTCAATCTCCCCGATGTCATTGCAGAGAATCAAAGAGTATTTGAACTATTGACCTGAGCAAAGGGATTAAAACGTATGCACTTGCAAAAAATGCTTGCCAAGCGTAAAAAATTTGAACTATTGACCTGAACAAAGGGATTAAAACATTCATCCAGTGTACGACCTTCTTGCATGTTGTCATTCTTTCCATGGCCAAGCCTCCTGTTCTTTGAAAAAAGAAGCTGGTGTGCCATGCTTAGGGCATGAAAAAAGCCGCCCTTGCGGACGGCTAAAAGAGGGATAAAAGGGTGTCTAAGAATTTTTAAGTTCCTTTAATTTGCCTTTGTCGGTCATGTCAAAAATAGTTTCCATAATGATTGGCGGAAAACCTTCCTGTTTGTCATCCACTAATTTTGTCTGGCAGTAGGCAAGGTCTTCAATAACCTCATAGTTATCTTTTAAAACTGAAAGCATCTGCTCTTCTGAATCAGCCCAGATTGCGCAAGCATAAAGCTTTGTGCAAGGTTTGCCGTGAAAATAACAGTTAAATGTTTTAGCCATAGTTCAAAACCTCCTATTAATTTTTCCTTTTCATTGATTCCAAAACCAAGCGTGCATAGCTGCCGTTCTTTATTGCCTTGTTTTTGAGGGTTATGGAAAGCTCGTAGCGGTCAACACCCTCTACATTTTCCATCGCCTTCTTGAAATTATCCCACACTGTCTCAATATCGGCAATCAGTTTATGTTGAAGAGGAACATTTTTTAGTCTGCAATTAGAGTTCACCCTTACAAAAAAATTGACATTAAAAAATTATTTTTTTTCATCAATATGCAAATTTGTCTCCGTCAAGACAACTGCATCAGATTCATCTAGACAGGCAGAACAATTCATCTTGACGGCCACTTCTAATTCATCAAGATGGAATCACCAAAATCCCCCGATAAATCCGCATAAATCGCCGCAAATTCGGGATGAATCCGCAACAAAACCGGGATAAAAAAAAGGAGGCCGGCACGCCAAAAAAAGTGCCGGTCTCCCAAATATTGTTTTTCATAACGGAATGTCCTTTCCGGTTTTTACCGGGCTTTTGTCATAAACCCATCCGCCGTTATCCGGTTGGGCTTACCAGTTCATTCAGTCGCCTGTACCGGTTGGTTCAAGCACTTCATCTGTAATGTACTTGGCGTCAAGCTTTACGTACTCTGGCTTTTCGAGTTTTGCATTGAGCATTGTGTCCGGTGTGTACATCACCCTTACACCGGCAATGTCGTTTGCGGTAACCCCGCTTGCCTTTTCGTGGCCCTTGCATGCAGCAGCATTCTTAAGGCCGAGCTTAAAGATTCCAAAGCTGTCCAGCCTTACCTTGTAGCCGAGCAGCATGTACTTGGGCACGGTAAGGAGCAGGCTTCTTATTACTCCGATTACCTCCGTTGGCGTGAGCGTCGTGCTTGAAGAGATTTCCTCCGCAAGCTGGTTCACGCCAATCTCTGCAATATAAGCAGGGGCAGGGTAAAACTTGCCTTCTGCTTCCAAATCCCGCGGATTCAACCGCTTTCTACTAACAAATGGAACAGCCATAGCCGTACCTCCTATAAATAACTTAAACTGCTTTGCATTCCGCGGTTTGCTTACAAACACGAACAGGCAGTACAATCTAGTTCAACGAACGCTCGACTTGTACCGTTTTTGGCTGCAAAATTCAGTCCTAATAAGTCAAAACTGGGTAAAACTTTCGATTTTTTCACCCGTTCTGACACTTTCACTATACCACAAAGAAAATTTAAAGTCAAATTTTATTCGAAATTTTCACCCATTTTGGCAAGTTTTTATTGAACTCTGCCGATAATAGCTGTATAATCTCGTTATAAGCGAGAGATTCTTAATCATTCAGGAATAAAAATGCTAGTAAATTTCAGCGTCACCAATTTTTTGTCCTTTAACCAGAAGACCACCTTTAAGATGGAAAGCGGGCGCGTTACAAAAAAACCGGACCACTTGCTTGAAGACGGTGGCACTGGAAAAAGCCTTCTAAAGTTTTCCGCCATGTTCGGAAAAAACGGGGCGGGAAAGACTAACTTTGTCAGAGCCGTTGCAACCTTGCGCAACTTCGTTCTTGCGGGAAGGCTTCCCCAAAGGGCAGCTGAACTCTGGTGCAAAATCGACGACAAAAACGAAGGCTGGCCTACGGATTTTGAAATTGCTTTTATTGCCGACAAAAACCTCTACGAATACAGAATATCCCTTGTACTTGCAACCGGAATCATCACAAAAGAAGAATTGGTTCATGTAGTGGGAAACAGGCACACAAAACTTTTCTACAAAGAAAGCCCCCAAAGCCCCTACGTTTTTCACCATTCAATAAAAGGGCAGAACAAAGACATTGAGGTTCTAAGCCGCACTTTTGCCATGAGCGGAAAGCCCTTCCTATTCAGCATAAACCACAACACGGCAGGATTTTTTGCAACAAACAAAGAGGCCCTGGCCCTTCAAAAGGCATTCCTCTGGTTCAAGGACACCCTCGAAGTGATTTTCCCCGACCAGCCATTGCAGGAAACATCTTTGCTGCGGTATGAAATTTGCAAGGATGAGTTTGCCCAGCTGCTAAAGGATTTTGACACGGGAATCGAAGGAATAGGGCTTGAGCCCGTAAGCAGGGAAAAGGTTTTTGAGACACTTGATTTGCGCACCCAGCAGAAGCTTAACCTTGAGATGGCCCTGGTAAGCCCCATCATTCAGTTTTCGCAGCTGCCAGTCCAGATGGGTCTGCCCGCAAATACCCAAGGCCAAACAACAAATTTCTATGCAACCGTAATCAGAAGCCGGAGGAACATTTTTATCATCACAATGGAAAAAGACAAGGACTTTCATTTTTATGCGGTAAAATTTGTCCACAATCTTGGCGGAAAGAAAATTGAATTCAGCATGGAAAGCGAGAGTGACGGAACCCACCGCCTCTTCCAGCTTTTGGAAATCCTCATCTGCAAAAAAGAAAAGGTTTATATAATGGACGAAATAAACCGCAGCCTGCACCCCAAGCTGACCGTCCAGTTTGTAAAGAAATATTTTTCAAGCGCAAAAGACAGGAGAATCCAGCTTGTGACCACCACCCACGAAAGCCGCCTCATGAGCCACGACATAGTTCGCCGGGACGAAATCTGGATTGCGGACAAGAACGATGACGACAGCACGAAACTTTTTAGCCTTGAAGATGAACAGGTGCGCATAGACAAGGTTCTTGACCAGAACTACATGGACAACGTGTGGGGCGGAGTTCCTGTGTTTGCCGATAACTGATTTTCTTCCTATTACTCTTTCTCCAACTTGGCCGCAAACTGAATGCTGCGCTCGGTAGAAAGTGAGTCAAACTTTATCGTATAGCAGGAGGCCTTTTCGTTGGTAAGGACAACCGTATCGAAGAAGTGAGTCTTGCGGTCCTTCTTAATGATTTGAACAAGGTTATTAAAAAGCTGCTCATACTGTTTTGGCCGCCAGTCATAATTACGCTGATAAACCGGAATAATATAGCGGTTATCAGAACCATCGAGGAATTTTAGTAAAAGTTTGGCTTCTCCATGCATAATTATTCCTTATCAAACCATACATGAGGAGAAATAATGCCTGTATTCTTGCCTAAGGTATCCACATCTTCATGCATATCTTGATCATACAATGCTTCATATATTTCTTCAAAAGAAATATCCATATTCTGATTCTTTAAGTAAAATTCAAATTCATAAAATGATAAACATAGAAAATTACTAAAATGAGAAAGAATTTCAGGCCATCTCGTTACATATATATATTTGAAATTTGAATTCATACCTAAATCAGCAAAATGATTTTTTATATAATTATTTCGTTCATAAACATGTTTGTCCCAATCTTGAAGTAAATAATCTTTGTATTTTTTTGTTGCATCTAAATCATGAAAATAGATATTAAGTGGTAAACTGTAATTTTTAGCTTCTATAATTAAAAAGAAATCATCTTTTTTTAATACAAGATCTAAATCTCCAATACATCGTTTACCTTCATATAAGTTATGTTCTTTCATATATGTTGAAAAGCCATAATTTTTTGCAAGAGATTCAATTTTTTCTACAAATATATCAGAAGCTTGCTTTATATATGTCTGTTTGACAGAGGAATTTTCTAATAAAGAATAATGTGTATTTAAACAAATACTTTCTAAAAGGAATTCAGGACAAATAAACAACAAGCCATTTACATTTATAATTGGCTTTCTTGTTAATTCATAATATTTCAAATTATATACATCTATATCCTTTGATTCCAAAATCAAACGGAGTAATAAAAAGACCTGACTGGTATCTAATTTTTCTAACAGTTCTTTAAGAGGAATTATATAATTTGGAATTAACAATAAATAATTTCTTAAATCATTTATTTGTAAACAGTTCTTTGAATCATAAAAAAGTTTTGGTTCAATTTTGCGCAAGTGATCAGAAATTATCTTTATAATAGATTTATTTAGAGCAATATAATCCTCTATAGTACACAAAGTTTCTTCTTTAAATAACTTAGCGTAAGGAAAATATTCATTTCTAAAATAATCATACAATTCATTTTCAGTTTTAAAATTGTTTACCTCAATGCTATTACTATAGTCTACTCGATATTGATATTGTGCAAATTCTTTTATACCTGGTTTTTTAAAAATTTCTTCTAAATTATTCCTAACAATATTCTTTTGATCATCAGTAAAAGAAACATCATCACTCAACTGTATTAAACTAATACTTTCTGCATAGGTTGTAATCTCATTTGCTAGTTGAATTAAAGTGGTTGTTTTAGTAAATTCAATCTGTAGTTTTTCTTTAAAATTTTTAAAATCTTTTTTTAAACTATATTTAATCAATAACTGAATAACATATTTTATGGAATCACAAGAAACTTCTCGAACCTTTGTTAATGAATTTATTTTTCCTTCATATTCCTTATTTTCGGAGTATCGTATTAAATGATACTGAATAATACATAAAATAATATCTAAACAAGAACATTGTTTTGCAATATCGATTGATTTATTAATCAATTTATATATATGTTGCTGAGTTTTTGAAATTATTTCATTTTTATCATCAAGACCATTTTTGCTCATTTTATCAAATCAATCCTTAAACTTATATTCTGTATAATTCGCTTAACATCTTAGTTATAACTAATTCATACTATTAATTGCTTTTATCAAGAAATCCTCCGTTGTTTTCATTCCATTTCCTCTAGATGCTAAAAAGGCATTTTTTTCTTTTTTGGGTAATAATTGAATTCCTTGTAATATTTCTAATCTAGTCCATATATCATAATTATCATAGTTAATCTTTAGTGTATTTATAAAAGTTATATTCTTTAAATATATATTTTTTCTTATTTCCCAAAACAAATCTTGTGTTTTTAAGTAATTCTGAAAGAAAACTTTATCAAAATAATTTATATTTTTGGTAATTAACCAATTAATCCAATATTTTACAAATTCTTTATTCATTGCTTCAGAATTAATTAGAACGTTAAGTATATATTCCTTATGAGTTTCTATAAGATCTTTAGTTATTACATTATCAAAATATAAGCATGCCTCTCTAATTACTGGAGTAAAGAAAGAAAGATTATCGATAACTAATTTTATAATTGAACGACAGCGCCAGTGATGTGCTTGTTTCAAGATATGACGAACAAGTCCTAAATTAAATTTCTTTGTATTTATTATTTGGAAAAGCAATTCATATAAAGCCTTATATTTTATTCTTATTTGTTTTTCATTTGGCAAATCTTCTAATTCTATATTATCAAGAATAAAATTTGGATAATCTAATAATTCTGCCATTTCTTCAGTAACTTCTATTAAAAATTTATGACGTTCTTGTATTTCAGTTTCCTCAGGACTATTTAATTCATTTTTTAAAAAATCATTAATTTCAAATATTCTTGTTTTAGATGAAGATAGATTTAGCCTATGTTGCTCATATAAGTACTGCGTTAATTCTTCTAATATTTTATCAAGATCTTTTTGACTATTAGAAAAAATTCTAATATCATCAACATAACGAGTAAATTCGAATCCTTTATTTGTAATAAAATTATCAATATCTATCATTAATGCTTCTGAAAAGACTATGCTTGCAATAGGTCCAACAGGAATGCCTTTTGTAGAACTTGAATTCAATTTTTTGATAAAATTTTCAACTTCATATGAAATCTCTCTTAATGATGAATCAGCGGTTTCTATAGCATTTTGCAAACGATGAATATAAATTTGATTGTAGAAATCTGTTATATCTGTTTGTAAGACAAATTGATACTTGGTTGATAATTCTTTTGATTTATCATAATAATTATTATAACCTTTTTCGTTTCCAAAAAAATCTCCGTCTGATGTAGTACTAATTCTATAGCTACAAGCAGTTTTTTGTTCCTTTGGCATTCTTGCTGCTTCTATTTTATCCGCAATCATATAAGCTAGAGCTGTATAAATAATTGCATTCATAGGTTCCAATCTATGTACTATTCTGTAGCCACCTTTTGATTTTGGAGCTGCAAAAATTTTGGGTATTCTTGTCTCAAAATCGCATATTTCAGTACTTAATAAATAACTTTTTATTTGAGGCCAGACTTTCCATAAAGTTTCAAAAATAGGACTTCTTGGATAAAAATCCGAATCGGTATATTTCATTATATGCTTTTTTGCAAATTCAATAGACTCTTCTGTAAGTTTCATATTTCCTTCTTTCCTGTTACGCATTCGTAAATCAGGGACTTTTTATATTCTGTTAGTTTTTCTATTAATTTTTGTTTTTGTTCTATGGCTGTATCGATGGCTGTGCATTTTTTGTCGAGATAATCGGCAATTTCTTTTTGCTCGTCTTTTGAAGGAATTAAGACTGGCAATCTTTTTAATAAGTCTTGGCTAAGAGATGCTCTGGTTACAAGATTCATTTCTTTTACAAAGAATCTTCTGTGAGCATCACTTGAAAAATAATATTTTGAGTAATCTGGAATAAGTTCATCTGTAAAAGGACGAACGCGAATAACAAAGCCTGCAAAAGTTGCCTTTTCAATTGTTTTTAAGCAAACAGAAGTAAAACCAACCTCTTCAATTGTTTCTGATGTTCTCGTAAAGAAAATATCTCCTGCCATAACTGAATAGTTTTCTTGTTCTTCAGGAGTACTTTCTATTAATCCAGATACGGTTTCTGGTAAAGTCAAATTATTATAAACATCTCCGTAACTCACAAAAGGATAGCCGGAACCAAAGAACTCACCGCCTTTGCTTATTCCATTTTGACATTTTCCAATATAACGTAAACGCTTTACATTCCAGTTTGAAGGAATTTTTCCTAAGTAATCTACACCAGAGTCTTTATAGCTTTCATATTTACCGCAGACTTTGCCGTTTTGGATTTTGATTTTACCGGTGACGGCTTCGGTGATTAGGGATTGTTTGTAGGCTTTTAGTTTTTCTATTACCTGCTGTTGGTTCTGGATTGTTTCTTCTATTTTGCTGCATTTTTTATCCAGATATGAGGCGATGCGTTGCTGGGTGGATTTTGGAGGAAGAGGAACAAGAATCTCACCCAACTGATTTTCTGTTAATGAATAACGTAAATTCTTTGATAGATGAAGTAATTCTTTTTTATTATCCAAATATAAATAGTAATAGTAAAAATAATTGACATCTGCTCTTTCAGTTAATTCAAATTGAGAATAAGCAGGACTAGTTACTCCATTATTCTTTATAATTCCAACACATCGGGGTGTAACATCAATATCGAATAAACACATTAATAAATTGTTTTCGTTTATATATTGATAACCATCAAAAGTTAAAGGCATTTTTCCATTTGGGTTATCCAAATCTCTAACGATAACACCATTCATAGTTAATGAAAGAACATTCTCATTATTATAGTGCTCACAAATGTTCTTTACCTTTTTCATTATTCGTTTATTTCTTATTGTTTCCCAATCCTCAGGAATCTCACCAATCCATTCTACGCCACTATTTTTCATTTGTTCTCTCCGTCAGTCAGTTCGGCAAATTTCTCCTGTGCATTTGCAAGTTTTTCGACTTCAGCTTTTAATGTTTCTTCGGACGGCAAATAAAGTTCATACTTGCTTGCAAGAATGGTCTTGTTGTCTTTTGGCAGAGTCATTTTTACCATTTCATCATTTTTTGCCGTACATAACAAAATACCGATTGTCGGGTTTTCATCAGGCAATTTTTCATTACGGTCAAAATAATTTACATACATCTGGAGCTGGCCTAAATCTTCGTGTGTAAGCTTTTTTGTCTTTAATTCAATTACCACAAAGCACCTCAAAAGACGGTTGTAGAAAACGAGGTCTGCAAAGTATTCATCATCTTCTATCAAAAGTCTTTTTTGGCGGGCAATAAAACTAAAACCGTTTCCAAGTTCAAGCAAAAACTGCTGTAAATGGTCTATAAGAGCTGATTCAAGGTCTTTTTCATAATATTCAGCTTTTCTTTCAAGTCCCAAGAATTCCAGAATCATCGGGTCTTTGATTATGTCTGTCGGATTTTCTGGAATACGTTCTTTTCTGGCTACGGCAAGAACTCTCTCCTTGTCATTGCTAATCAAAAGGCGTTCATAGAGCTGACTGTTTATCTGTCTTTCTGTCTCGCGGGCTGTCCAACCGTTATTTACAGATTCAAGCTCATAATATTCGCGTTTTGAAGGATCTGAAATTGCAATCAGAAGTTTATATTGTGACCAGTTCAATTCCGTCCGCAGTGCAGACGGAATTTGATACAGGCGATAAAACTGTCTTGCGCGTTCTAATTGTCTTTCTCCAAATCCACTTCCGTATTCTTTTTCAAGATTCTTTGCAAGAGTTTTTACAAGATATGTTCCGTAATCAGCCCGCTCCTTGCCTTGCTGTTCTTCTTCAAAAATACGTTTTCCAAGGTTCCAGTACATCTGTACACGGCAAAAATCCACACTTCGAACAGCAGAACTTCTGGCGCTGTTTATAATCGTTCTGGCATCTTCAATTATGTTTGAGGTCTTTTTGTATGTTATAACATTTGTTTCTTCTTTCATAATCTACCTACTGTTTTTCTTGGAAATTCTCCACACTGCGGAGAATTTTTCAAAGATTATATAAATATATCCCTGCTATTCCCCAAAAATATCGCTCAAACTTCCGGTCAAGTTTTTTTCCAGTTCCTTTATTTCATCCATAATCTGGGCACTTGGTTTTGGTGCTTCATATTTGTAGAAGTATCTTGTAAATGGAATTTCGTAGCCCACTACATTCTTTTTTTCATCTATCCAGGCATCTGGGGCAAAAGGAAGAACTTCACGCTTGAAGTATTCTTTTATATCTTCTTTGAGAGGAACATTTTCTGTATCTCGCAGACTTGAATCAGGCTGTTTTTTTCCGTTCTTTAAAACAAGTTCGCCTTTTTCATCTTTAAGAGGACGTTCTACTGTAATTGTTGTGTAGCCAAAATCTTTTGTATCAAAAATTTTGCTCAG
>DJYC01000035.1:24667-25277 GCA_002448445.1 Treponema sp. UBA6988 | reverse complement strand
CCCGCGGAACCCCGGAAGGGCGGTGACGAAAGGCATGAAGGCCGATTTTAGCAAAAACGTGGATGGCAGAGCGGAAAAGGTTACCGTCCTAAAGAGAAATATTAAAAACTACTTGAATAAAAAGTGACAGTTGCCTATACTTTACTTAGACATTTCTATTCGCTGATTTATCCAAATTGCAGGCGAGGAAAAAATTTGCTAAATAGGAGGTCCAAAATGGACAACAATTTAAATCCCACACATTATCTATTTACCTCAGAATCCGTTGGTGAAGGCCATCCGGATAAACTTTGCGACCAGATTAGTGACGGCGTTCTTGATGAATGTTTGCGCCAGGATCCAGAAAGCCATGTTGCGGCAGAAACTTTTGCTTGCCAGGCTTTGATTCTTGTTGGCGGCGAGATAAGCACACAGGCTTATGTAGACATTCAGGAAGTTGCGCGCAATGTTGCAAAGAGAATAGGTTATTCAAATCCTGATTACGGTCTGGACTATAAGTCTATGGCTGTACTCAACATGAT
This sequence comes from Treponema sp. UBA6988, assembly GCA_002448445.1. Lineage (GTDB taxonomy): Bacteria > Spirochaetota > Spirochaetia > Treponematales > Treponemataceae > Treponema_D. The sequence continues at coordinate 24,756 of DJYC01000035.1, read as the reverse complement.
TCACAACCAGTCTGCGGACATAAACCAGGGTGTTGTTGGAAAGGGCTTGTCTGAATATTCAGGCCAGCAGGGTGCCGGTGACCAGGGCA
>DJYC01000035.1:0-24608 GCA_002448445.1 Treponema sp. UBA6988 | reverse complement strand
CCAGGGCATGATGTTCGGTTTTGCTTGCAAGGAAACAGAAGAGCTTATGCCAGCACCTATTACCTATGCCCACAAGCTTATGCTCAAGTCTGCTGAGCTTAGGAAGAACGGTTCTATTAATTGGTTCCGCCCGGACTCAAAGGCTCAGGTTACTCTTGAATACGAGGGACACAGGCCTGTCCACATTGACACTGTTGTTTTGTCCCAGCAGCATGACCCAGGCATTTCTTATGACGAGATAAAGTCTACTATAATATCCAAGCTGATTAAGCCTGTCCTTGAACCCACAGGGCTTTTGGACGAAAAGACAAAGTTCTTTGTAAATCCAACCGGCCAGTTCTGCATTGGAGGCCCCGTAGGAGATTCTGGTCTTACGGGACGCAAGATTATTGTTGACACTTATGGCGGTATGGGTAGGCACGGCGGCGGATGTTTTAGCGGTAAGGACCCTTCCAAGGTTGACCGCTCGGCTGCATACATGGCCCGCTACATTGCAAAGAACATCGTTGCGGCAGACCTTGCAGAGCGTTGCGAGATTCAGCTTTCTTATGCAATCGGCGTTCCATTCCCGGTTAGCATAATGGCGGAAACATTCGGCACTGGCAAGGTTCCAGAAGCAAAGATTGTAGAGGCTGTAAAGAAGGTCTTTGACTGCACTCCTGCCGGAATCGTAAAGACTTTGGACCTAAAGCGCCCAATCTACAGCGCAACCGCAAGTTACGGACACTTTGGCCGCAGTGAATTCCCATGGGAAAAGACGGACAAGGTAAAGGAACTTCTTGCGGAGATAAAGTAGTTTTAGGGAATTTTAGTTTTTTGGGCGGCACTTGAATTTGCATTTCTGGGCATTTCTTCTGCTGCCCTTTGTGCCTTGTGTGTGGCGCTTGCGGGGTTCCGGGGGCCCTACCCCTCCATTGCTAGCGCAACGAGTTGCAAGCAACTCGCCCCTCCAGTGCCTGCCGCGCTTTTTTCTGCATACGGAATTAGAGGCCAATTTGAAGAATCAAAAAGAACTTTTGACAGCTGGAGAAATGGAACTTGTCTTTTCCAGGCTGGAGCAGCAAAATCCTTCCCCAAAGCCTGAGCTTCTTGCGCCAAACCCTTACTGCTTTTTGGTAAGCGTGGTGCTTTCGGCTCAGGCTACGGACAAAAGCGTAAATGCTGCCACGGCTCCTCTTTACAAAAAGGTAAAGACCCCAAAGCAGATGCTTGCCTTGGGGCGCGACGGCTTAATTGGCTACATAAAATCAATAGGGCTCTACAATTCAAAGGCAGACCATATTCTTGCCCTAAGCAAAAAGTTAATAGAAGAATTCAATTCAGAAATACCGCAATCAAGGGAAGAACTTATGTCCCTCCCCGGAGTTGGCAGAAAAACCGCCAATGTTGTGCTTAATGCAGTTTTTAACCAGCCCACAATGCCTGTAGACACTCATCTTTTGCGCGTCTGTCCCAAAACAGGCATTGCTTCTGGTTCTACCCCAGAGCAAGTGGAGCTTTCTCTTTTGGAGCGGGTGCCAAAGAAATATCTCTTGAACGCCCACCACTGGCTTTTGCTACACGGACGCTATACATGCACTGCCCGTTCACCCAAATGCGGCGACTGCATAATTAGCGACTTATGCCTTTTTAACAGAAGCCTGTCCAAAGGAAAGAAGGACTAAAAATGGATTTTTTTGAACTGAACGCTTTTTTGGAACTTTCTTCTACCCTTCATTTTACAAAGTCTGCCCAAAAGGTAAACTTAAGCCCTTCCGCTTTTAGCCGTCTTGTGAACCGCTTGGAAACGGAAACCGGCGTTACTCTTTGCGACCGCGAAGGACACGATGTTTCTTTAACAGAAGACGGAAAGAAATTTGCTGCTTTTGCAAAGAAATGCCTTGCAGAACAGAATGAACTGATGGAAGGCTTTAGGCACAAGGACAATCTTGTTAGGGGAACCCTGCACGTCTTTGCGAGCGTTACTGCCTGCTACACAATAATGCCTCCCTTTGTAAAAAGGCTGAATGCCAAGTACCCGGAGGTAAGGCTTAGCGTGGAAACAGGAGATCCTGCCCTTGCCCCTGATGCTATAAGGCAGGGTAGGGCGGAGCTTGCTGTTGCGGCCATTTCTGATGCAAGGATAGACGCTTTTGACTGCATACCGGTAAGGAAAAGTCCGCTTGTCTTTGCGGCTGGTTCTTCCGGGCCTTATGTAAAGGTTTCTGGCAGTCCCCAGGATATAGTTGAATCTGTTCCCCTTATTCTTCCAAAGGCTGGTCTTGCCCGTTCCCGCTTTGACTCTTGGATAAAGAGCCGGAATGTTAAGCCCATTGTTGCGGCAGAGGCGGAGGGTAACGAAGCGGTTATGGCCCTTGCTGCCCTTGGTCTTGGCATAGGCCTTGTCCCCCAGATTGTTCTTGAAAACGGCCCCTACCGCGAAGGTTTTATATGCCACAGTGCTGGAAATGCCTTGGGCTGCTACGACATAGGCTTTATTCAGAAAACCCAGATAAGTGGCAGCGAATCGGTCAAAAAAATACGCCTTGCGGCAACGGACATTCTCCACAATACCGACTGGAATAGTGTGTAGGGTTCTTGCAGCTACAAAGCAAGCTACAAATTCTAATACTCTAAAGACAAAATACCGATTGTATAGTATAATTGTTTTTAGGGAAAACGGAGGAATTTTAATGAAAAAGGTTGTTTTGTTGGCTTTAGTAGCCTTTGCCGCTTGTGCAGCATTTGCGTTTGATACCGAAAGCATAGAGCCTGCATCCCGTGTAAATTCTTATACAAAGACGGATTATGCCGTTATTTCAAAATTCGGGGAGTATTTCCGTACTCCGACCGTTAAGCATATCCACTCATTCAAAAACGGAAAGGAAGTGGAAGTTGCAAGCTATACCGTAAAAAAGGCATCCGGTTCTGCAGAAAGCAAGGAAATGCTGGTTGACAAGACTGTGTTTGCCTACAATGCCGCAGGCAAGCTTGAAAGCGCAAGCTACTACGATTCAAGCGAAAAGCTCATCTGGAAAAGCGTAAAGGAATACGGTGCTGACGGAACAATAGCCTCCGAGTCAGAATACAATGCGGATAACGTCCTTGCCGGAAAAACAATCTACAAGTACGAGACAGGCAAGGTAACGGAGTCATATTACAACGGTGCAGGCGCACTTCTTGAGCGCATAGTCACAAAACTGGACACTGCAACAGGCCGTCCGGTGGAGGAATTCCTTTATTTTGCAGACGGAAACCTTGACCGCCTCTCACTTACCCGCTATACGGACGACGGAAAAATTTCCCAGGTTGAAGTCTGGGAAGGCGCGGGCCATCCTTCTTCCAAGAAATGCTATGTCTACGAAAGGACGACTGGTGCCGTAAAGGAAATCCAGTCCTTTGATGGACAGGGAAACCTTTTTGAGCGCGTAATTTACAACAACGACGCAAAGGGCAATCCCCAGAAGGTTTACAAGTATTCAGTTTCACGCAAATTTGGCGAAGTCGTAAACGAACTGAAGTTTACAGCTGACTATTCTTTTGGCAACTAATACAGGCTGTAAGTGCGCAATAAAGAACTTCCTTAAAATTACCGATATTTTAAGGAAGAATTTCTAAATTTAAGGAATTGTTAATGAAATCTATTGGAATCAAACTTGCTGATGGCACATTTTATCCGATTATGAAAGACGGAAGCGTAGAAAAAAAGGCGCTTGACGTTACAACAGTTCAGGATAACCAAACAAAAGTTCAGATAGACTTGTACCGCTCCGAAACCGATTCCATGGATGATGCCGAATACGTAGACACTTTGGAAATTAGCAATTTAAAGCCACACCCCAACGGAATTCCAAGCCTGCATCTGAACCTTAGCGTAGACGAGAACAACCATTTGCAGGCGGAAGTCCGCGATCCGGAAACAGGAAAGGCCACTTCCACAAATGTAACCCTCGTCAGCAGGACAGAAGTGGAAAGAAGCGAACCCGCAAACTTTAACATAGACACGACTACGGCGGATGCACTTTCCGACATAGATGCCGTTGATTCAGTTTTAAAGAATGGAATGCCCGACTCGGATTCAATCTTAAAGGACAGCGAGGGAAATTCAATCCTGGATACGTCCACATTTACCCTTACCGAAGAAAAACCCGAGAGCGAGATTTTTGCCAGCGCGGAAGACTTGAAGAACTTTGCACCCGAAGCCGAATCAGACACGATTTTAAAGGACAGCGAAGGAAACTCAATCTTAGACACATCCACGTTTACTCTTACCGAAGAAAAGCCAGAAAACGAAATCTTTGCAACAGAAGACGAACTTAATTCTATGCCGCAGGATGATTCAACCTATACAGATGCCGGAGATGCAAACAACAGCGGCAACTTTTTTGAAGCCCCGTCTGTCATGGAGGAATCCTCTACTGTACTCGAAGAGCCTGAGCCATCTGTTCAGGACGGTGCCGACTCTTTCTCTGATGATGACTTTGACTTTGAACTGCCCAACCTGGAGTCAATACTAAAGACAAAGGGTGATGCGGAAAATGCAGACAGGATAATTGTTCAGTCCACGAGACAGACCCCCTTTGCTATCCAGGAAGAGACAGAAAAAACCGTTGTGCAGGATGGTGCTGATGCCGGGCAGGAAGAAGTTTCCGTTGCGGAAGATGAAGCTGCCAGTTCAGAGAATTCCGTTAGCGTAGATTTGGATTTGCCTGATTTTACTCCGCCTGAAACTTCCCCAGAGCTTACTCCAACGACAGCACAGGAAACTGTAGTAAAGGCAACTCTGCCTGATTTGGATTTGTCGGATTTTGGAGACACATCCGCTTTGCAAACGGAAGACTTTGGTCTTCCCAGTTTTGATGACGCTGATGAATATCCTTCCGCAGATGAAGTTGTACTTGAAGAGCCTTCTCCTTCTCAGCCACTTGCAGAAGACAGCACCCTTTCTTCTGGGACAACTGTGGTAGAAGAAGAGACCGAGCCTACCATAGAAGAAAAGCATATAGAGGAACCTTTTGTAGAAGAGCAGCCGACACCCTTTACCGAATTGGATAGTTCTGCAGTGCTTGCAGCAGGAACAAAGGATGCCTACGACCTTCCCAATTTTGACAGCCTCGAGCCAACCGGCATAGAAGATGTTGACATTACGTCTGCGCTTTCCAACGCAAAGCAGACGGAAGATACCCTTGTTCAGGAAGAAGATTTCCCCGAACCGGAAGTTTCCGACTTTGATGAAGCGGTCAAGTCCATCCCTGAAACATCGGACACAGTTATGGACCTTCCTGATTTTGATGATGCAACTTTTGGTACGGAGTCCAATGCAAATGCAGGTACAGAATTTACGGTTCCTGAATTTGCTGATGATTCTCCTGCCACCAGACAAAATTCTTATGATGATTCCGGAGACAAGCAAGTGAGCGACTACGATTTGTTTGATGAAGCAGAAGACTCTTCTTCCGCGAATTCCTATTCTCCCCAGAGCAATATGTTTGAAGGCTTGTATGACAAGGAGACTCTCAGGGGAAATAGTTCGTATGAAGATGACGACAAGGAGGGCGGTTCTGCATTGCCGGTTATTGTCTGCGTAGTCTGTTCAATAATATGTATACTCGGCGCACTCCTTGTGCTCTTTGTCATTCCATCAAAAATCAATATATTCAACAAGAGAACTGAAACCCATATAGCAAAAACAGAAAGCGATGAGGGAATAAAATCCTTGGCATCAGAAAATAAGGAAGAGCTTTCTGGCGGATTGAAGTCTGACGTTTCTGCAGAAGCTGATGCATCCGGTGAACAGACTTCTTCATCATCTTCTCCTGAGCAGACCCATAATGCTGGTGAAGCCTTGCCACCTCCCCAGAAGAAGGACGGTGAGGAAAAACAAAAACAGTCTGCTTTAAAGCAGTCTACTTCAAAGCAGAAGGAAGAGGTTGTTCCTGCAAAAGAAAACGAGATTGTCGTTGCGGCAACACCACAACAGATCGTTCCAGAACCTCCGGCCCGTTCTTCCAAAAAGACTCCCGATATCCGCTACAAAATTGTTTGGGGCGACACCCTTTGGGATATTTCAAATGCCTACTACAAGACGCCATGGCGCTACCAGCACATTGCAGATCATAACCACATCAAGAATCCTGATTACATTCAGGCTGGAAGCACAATCTTGATTCCATCTGACTAGGCTGGCTCGCTATTGATGAACCGTAAAGTTCTGTCGCTTGTTTTACTTTTCTCTGCTGTAGCTTGCTTCTGTTCCTGCAGGGCAAGCGATAGTCTTTCTTCTGAATACGGCAACGATGCTTTTTATTTTAGAGCCTTAAAGCATGTGGATGAAAATGATTATCCCAAGGCAAAAAAGCTGTTGCGCAAAAACATAAAAAATGCTTCTCCCTTGATTAGGCGCCGGTCGCTGGAGCTTATGTCTTCAATCGGCTCAATCGACGAAAACTTGATTTCTCTTCACGACCTTTACACTTCGTATCCAGATGAAGACTCGCTTTTGCTTTATGTGCATGGGCTTTTCAAAAAGGGTGAGTTCCAGCTGATTGCCGACCTTACCCAGGACAAGGACATTTCAAAATGCCTTAATGAACTTGCCTATTACAGGTGTGCGGCTCTTTACAAGCGTGGCTCATCAAATTTTTCTGATGAATTTACGCGTTGGTTTACAAGCCGTCCCTATTCAAAGCAGCATTCAAAATTTCTTGATGACTTTAAAATTTCGCCGGATGCCTTTCCCATAATTAAATTTAGGAAAAAAGTTTTTTCCTATGATTATTCAAATTCAATTCCAGACATAGATTCAATTGCTTCCAATAGGGAATTGCTCACTCCCCAGCTGGTGAACGATATTGGAAAGACCTATCTTTACGGTTCAAACAACAATAGCACAAATGCCCAGTTCATGCATGATTTGGCAGAAGACAAGTCTCTTCCAAAAGATGCCGTTTACAATGCCTACTTTTATGCAGCCCGCATTTACGACAAAGATACAAAATATCCGGACAAGGCATGTGCCGACTATTTAAAGGCAATGGAATGCGCTGGGGATGACGCTTCTTATGACAGTGCCCTCTGGTATTTCCTAAATTCAAAGCTAAAGATTTCAATTCAGGATGCACTTGAAGCTGTAAAGACTTACGGCCCTTCAATCCGTGACCCAAATTATTATGATGATTTTTTTGACACGCTTTCTTTGCGCATGCTTTCGCGCCATGTTTGGTTTGCATACTATCAGACTGCAACGTCAATAGAAACTTTTGCAAGCAAGGAAGTGGTGGCCAAGTACAGCTATGTAACGGCAAGGCTGTTCCAGACAGGGCTTTTAAAAGTGAACGGTGTAAAAAGCGAAGAAGCTGCCAAGAAATTCTTTGAAAAGGCCCTGGATTCTGACACAAGCATCTATTACAGAATACTTGCGGCTTACAGGCTTGGTCTTAGCGACGAAGAAGTAAAGAAGTGCTTTGCGGTCTTGCGGAGTGACGATTCATTTGTTGCCAACAAGGACGAGGAACTTTTGCTTAACGGCTATGCGGATTTTGGCCTTGTTGAGCACATCTATGCTGAATGGGAAAATCACTACAAAGAGATAGGAACTGACTGCGTGCTAAAAATTGCCCAGGCGCTTTACGATTACGGAACCACGGACAATTCTTATTACACAAAGAGCCTTAGGGTTGCGGCAAAGAAGCTTAACAGGAGCGAGGGCACCCCTCCAACTGAACTTTGGCAGCTTGCCTATCCGCGTGCTTTTTATGACTGCGTAAAAAAACACTGCCAAGATTATGGTGTTGATGAATATTTGCTTCTGGGGCTTATTCGGGCGGAAAGTTTTTTTGATCCGAATATACAAAGCAATGCCGGGGCAAACGGACTTACCCAGCTTATGGAAGCTACGGCGGGTGATATTGCAAAAAAAATGAAGATTCAGGTTTATGATTTGAATGACCCGGACATAAACATCCGTTTTGGTACGTATTATCTTTCAGAGCTTATTGAACGCCTTAAAGGGTCACAGATATTATCGCTCTTTGCATACAACGGGGGAATTGGGCATGTCCGTTCTTGGCAGAAAAGTGCCGACTTGAATTTTGGCATGGACAATCTGCCCAACGATTTGTTCCTTGAAACGCTTCCATTTGCCGAGACCAGACAGTATGGGCGCTATGTTCTGGGATACGCAGCCGTATATGCCGCCCTCTACTACAAGGATTCCCCTGTTCAAGTTGCAAAAAAAATACTTGAATAATCCTCTGTTTTTTACTATCTTTTAATCAATCACAGACAGAATTAATTTAGGAGTCCTCCATGGCAGATCAATCTCTTGAAGAAAAAGTAAAGGAAACATTGGAAGCTTTTCGTCCTCAGCTTAATGCGGACGGGGGCGATTTGGAATATATAAACATTGATGAAGAAAACAAAGTTCATATCCGCCTTACGGGAGCCTGCGGAAATTGCCCCATGGCCGTAATGACGCTAAAGATGGGGATTGAACGCTACCTGAAGGAAACTGTTCCAGAAGTTGCTGAGGTTGTGCAGGAATTGTAATATGGTCATTCAAAAAGATAAAGTTGTCAGTATTCATTATGTGTTAAAGGACAAGGACGGTTCCCTGATTGACTCAACCGAAGGAATGGAGCCTCTCGAATATATTCAGGGCAATGGATTCCTTTTGCCAAAGATAGAAAGCGAGCTTGAAGGAAAAAGTTCCGGCGATAAAGTTTCCGTCTTTGTCGAGCCAAAGGATGGCTATGGAGAATGGGATGCTTCCCTTGTAATGGACATTCCCCGCTCAAATTTTGCAACTGATGCAGAAATAAAAGAGGGTATGCAGTTCCACGCAGGAGACTTGGCAGGCTCCAGGATTGTTACCGTAAAAAAGGTCGGACCGGATTCTGTTACCGTAGACGCAAACCATCAACTGGCTGGAAAGAACCTTCAGTTTGAGATAGAAGTCGTTTCCGTCCGTGATGCAAGTGAAGAAGAGCTTGCTTCAGCTTTGTCTGGCGGTTGCGGCGGAGGATGCGGTGGTTGTGGAGGCTCTTGCGGTGATGGCGGTTGTGGTGATGGTTGCGGCAACGGTGGCTGCGGTTCTTGTGGCTGCGGATGCAATTAGCGGCAGGGCTAGTCTTGGATTATGCCCTTGCCTTTTAGCATAGAGATAATCTGGTTTGTATTGACGCTTTTGGTTGCGTTTTTCATGCTAACGGAAAAATCTGCTATGCCCTTGTACATTCGCACTCGCTCTTCAAAGAATTCATGAAAGATAGACCGCACTTCGGAAAGGGAGTGCGGATTTTTTTTTGCTATGTAAGCTGGCATGTTGCTAAGACTGCCGTCTTCTTCCGTCTTTACTTCCGAAAGGATTCTTTTTGCAGCAATAGCTTCCCTTGAATTTAGGAATACAAATGTGCTGACTTTATGAAGCTCAAAGAGCGCGTCCGAATTGTTGCATATTCCGCCGCCGGTTGCGATGACAGCTGGTGTCTGTGATTCTGTAATTCTTTTCGCCACCAGCTGACAGGCATTTTTTTCTGCGGCCTTGAAACCTTCTTCCCCAGCCTCTGTATAAATTTGGCGAGGTGTCTTTCCTGTCTGTTCCGTAATGACATCATCCGTATCGAAGAAAACTGTTCCGAATTTTTTTGCAAGGATTTTTCCCTGTGTGGACTTTCCGCAGTGCTTTATTCCCATAAGTGCGATTGTTTTTTTTAGCATCTGATTCATTCCTTGTTTTACTGCTGCTTAAAAAGCAAGAAGATTGCCGGGATTTTTTGTATGCGCTCGGCATCAAAGTTTTTCCACGCCTCAACGGTCTGTGTCTGGATGAATTCATCCTGACAGGTAATGCCGCATGCAATGCAAAGCATGGTGTTTTTTTTGCAGACGCGGATAATCGTTTCAAGCATTTTTGCATTGCGGTAGGGGGCTTCTATAAAGAGCTGGGTCTGATCTTCGTTCCATGCGCGGCTTTCCAGCTGCCTTAGCTTTTTTGCACGCTCGTCATTTTTTACAGGAAGGTAGCCGTTAAAGGCAAAGCTCTGTCCGTTGAATCCGCTTGCCATTACGGAAAGAATTATGGAAGAGGGGCCTGTTAGCGGAACAACCTTAAGGTGCTTTTTGTGTGCCATTGCAACAACAGCTGCTCCCGGGTCTGCCACTGCCGGACATCCAGCTTCGGAAATAACGCCCATCGGCTGCTTGTGTTTTTGCAGGGGTTCCAGATAGTTTCCGATGCTTTTAAGGTCAGTGTGTTCATTCAGTTCATAAAAAGTTAGTGAATCAATGTCAATTTCTTTGCTAAGGCTAACCAAAAAACGTATTGCCGATTTTTTGTTTTCCACGATGAAATATTTTATTTCTTTGATGATGCCCAAGTTGTAGGAAGGAAGCACTTGCTCGTTGGCGCTGCCCAGAGTTACTGGTATTAGATACAGTGCAAGATCTATATTTGCATTGTTGGAATTTGAGTCTTGGTTCATTTTTAATATTATACACACTCAGGCTTTTTTTTCAATGCAAAAACTTGAACAAAAATTTGAGCATACACGGAAATCAGTTTTGTGCTTCACTACAGAAGCTTGATTATTTCGCCAATTACGCCCTTCATGCGGTCATCGCTAAGACCAAAGTCCATTAGTTTGTAGGACCAGGCTGCGCGGCCAATTCCGCATTCAATAAATGCTGCGTGAATATCCTTGTACCAAGCGAGCGCATCTTTAGGGTTTGCGCGGTCTATTACTCCGTATTCTCCGCAGTAAACTGGAACTCCGCGTTCTTTGCAAACATTAAGGCCTGCCTGCCACTTCTGGATGAAAAAGTCCTTGCTGTAGAGCTTGCTTTCATCGCTTGCAGGCGTTATAAAGTCCGTCATGCCAAAGGTGCGGGCTGCATCGTTGTGTTTCTTGAAGGTGGTTGGATATTCCAGCCGGAAGTCATGCGGCATGGCTGCTACCCAGGGTGCTCCTTGGTGGGTAAAGAGAAGCGGATCGTAGCAGTGGAAGTTGTAGACGATGTTTTCGTCAGCGGGTTTGTCCAAATCCTTTAGCGCATCGATTGAATTGTTCCAGTATCCGCCAACAAGGATTTTTATAGTGGGTGAAAAGCTTCTGATTATTTCGATTGCGTGTGCGGCGATTTTATTCCAGGCATCGCTGTAGGAAGGCAGAGTTACTTCATTCAGAAGTTCAAAGGAAACCATGCTTTCGTTTTTTGCAAAGCGTTTGGAAAATTCTGTCCAAAGGGTGTAAAAATGCTCGTGAAGTTTAGGCTGGTCAAAAAAATTGTTTTTGGCAATGTCCGCATCAAATGAATAGCCCAGTGTCTTGTGCAAGTCTAGAATTAAATTGAGCTTGTTTTTTCTTGCCCATTCGATTGCATTTTCTACGTAGCCAAAACCTTCTTCGATTAATGAGCCGTCCTTATGCTGGAAAACCTGCCAGTCAACGGGAAGGCGCACGTGGTCGCAGCCCCAACCTGCAATTACGGCAAAATCTTTTTCGCTGATGTAGGTCTTGTAATGCTCCGTAGTGTATTCTGAACACTGGGAAAGCCAGCCTCCTAAATCAACACCCTTTTCGTAACCAGTAAATTTTTTCATAGCCATTCAATTCCTATTCTGTCTTAAAGCTGTTTATTTCGCTGCCAATCTGGGTAACGCTTTCGTTCATGCGGGTAACGCTTTCATCCAGAGCGGCACCGCTTTTTACTATGCTCTGTGCGTTTTCCGACATTTCCAATATGCTTGTGCGGACGGCTTCTGCACTGTTGCGCAAACGGTTCATTTCATCAAGTACCTGGGCACTTCCTTCCGCCATCTGCATGGATGCGTTGCGAACTTCCTTAGTGTTGCTGTCCATGAGTGAGAGCGAAGAAACAACTTCTTTTGAATCTGCCTGCTGCTCTTCAAGAGAAGCCTGCATTGTGTGTACGATTCCGTTGGTTGACTGAATGCGCTGTGATACGCCAAGGAATGCGTCGCTAGAAGCTTGGGAAGCGGTTACAATTTCCTTGATACTTTCCTGAATGTTCCTAAGCTGGGTACCAATAGTCTTTGACTGTGTGGATGAAGTTACGGAAAGGCTTCTGATTTCGTCTGCAACAACAGCAAATCCCTGTCCTGCAGCACCAGCGTGAGCCGCTTCGATAGCCGCGTTCATAGCAAGAAGGTTTGTCTGTCCGGCAATGGATGCAATAGCTTTGTTTGCAGTCTGAAGCATTTGTGACTGCTCTTCAATCTGGGCAATACGCTCGTTTACATGCTTCTGCTTTTCCATACCGTTCTGTGTTGCACTGTCAAGCTGGTTGAATGATTCCGTAAGCTCCTTCATGGACTGGCTTATGTTGCTTATGCGCTGAATCTGGCCTCCGATTGCCGTAGAAGATTCCTGAATGCTAAGGCTCTGGGAGTCAATCATCTTGTTGAGTGTAGAAATGTTGGACGTAACTTCCTGTACAACCGCCGCCGCTTCCGTAAAGCCAGTTGCCTGGGAAGAAATCTGTGACTGAACGTTATCAATGCTAAGGCGGATGTTGGTCATTGAATCGGATGTCTGTTGAACACTCTGCTTCATGTCGTCCTGTACCTGGCTAAGGCGCTGTCCTGAAAGCTTAAGTTCACCGATGATAGAATTCAGCTTTTCCATAAATGCGTTGAATCCGTTTACAATCTCATGTATGGCCTTGAAAGGCGTGTTGATGTTGGTGTTAAGACGGCTGGTAAGGTCTGCCTCTCCGCTTGCAATGTCGTGCAGGGTTGAGCGGATTTCCATAATAGGGTTGAAGATGTTCCGCATTGTAAAAATTACCAGCAGGGCTATTACAAGAAGCAGTATTACGGAAATTGGGAACATTGCATTTGACATAAAATCGCTGAATGTGAAGGGCTTGTACAAGACCATGTGCCAGCGAAGGGAATCAACAGGGACTATAAGGTATTCACCGCGGGCAGTTGAATGAATGGTGTTTTCTTTAGGAAAGAGGTCTATATCACCGTCAAGTTCCGGCAGAACGGAAGTAATAAGAGCTGTTTTTTCAAGGTCCACTATGTCTGGAGATGCGGATACTTCGCGGTCGCCGTTGTACATGTACATTGTGCAGCCCTTGATAAGCGTTTTATACATGTCTGCGACAAAATCTGAAATTTCAATACCGGTTCCTGTTATGCCGGTAACTTTATGGGCCTGGTTGTAAACAAGGACGTTTACCCACATGTAGGTCTTCTTTAAACCAATGTCATAGTCTACGTAAAACTGAAAGGGAAGGTTTGCGTCTATGGTTGCCTGGAACCAGTCGTTTGCAGGATCCTTTTTGTCAAGATTGTAGATGAATTCCATGTTGGAATAGTACTTAAGGTCTGTGTCCGAAATCCAGAAGGTACGATGTGAGGCAAAAGAGTCCTGGAAGGCTGCAAATTCACGGCGTGCCAAACTTACAATTTCCGGGTCATCTGGCTGTGACATGTAATCAATAACTGCGGGAGATTTTGCAAGTTGCAAGGCAAGCTTTCGTTCCGGCAAGAGATATTTTTCAATTTCTGCAAGCTTTAACTGCGCAACGGTTTCCAACTCAGTTTTGGCTTTTTTTCTGAACAATGCACGGGAAGAAATATTGACAATACATAATGCAGCAAAGCAACCTACTGCAGCAGCACAAATTTTTATAGCCGTTAACTTCATTTTTTACCTCGATTTGGCACAACAGTTTTAGTTAACTTTTTGACATTATAATAGATAAGTATATCACATAATCGGAAAAGGGCAAGCAGAATTTAAGAAAAAAGTGCTTTTTAAGATAAATTTAATTACGCGGGGGCACTTTTTCAATTTTTGTTTACAACCGACTTCATCCAGTCAAAGGCAGTCTCGTCTCCGCGCCCGGTTTTATCCTTAAGCTCAACGTGGAAGTGGTAGCGGGACTTGTACTGAACATAGCGCGAATTCCTGCACCAAAAGGCGCACCTCTTTCCGGTGGGACTTCCCTGCTCAAAAATGCCCTTGTCGTTTTCCGAAGTAGCAAAGTAGAAATTGACCGGCAGAACCGTCAAAAGTTCCTTCAAAGACATCTGGTAAAAGCCGCTGCCCGAAATAACGCCCCTAAAAAGATGCGGCTCGTAGCAGGCAAGCTCAACCGCATACTTTGCCCCCTGGGAAAATCCCCAGCCTACAATGTTTGTCGGGTCAATGCACTTGTTTTGCAAAAGGACGCTCTGAATCAAAAGGCTCATGCTGTGGGGGTCTGTAAAATATCCAATCCGCGCAACCACCGCCAGAACCGCACAGCCTTCCGGGTAAATGTTGCGCTGGAATTCCTCCGAAATAAAGGGCCTTGCATAAGAGATAGCCTTAGCCTGCTCCATGGAACCGTGGAAGGTTACAATCAGGGGAATCTTTGCAGCCTCATTGTCCTTGTCATTCCTGTATTTTTCCGGCAGGTACAAAAAATACTTGTGGCCAGTCGCATATTCACGGTAAAGCCAGGGAGAGGCATCAAATTGCTTTGTAGTCCAGTAATAGGCGGCATCAAATGTAAGCTTCAGTTTCTTTGGCGCATAAAGCCATACCGCAAGCGACGCAATCAAAAGCAGGACTATTGCACAAATAATACAAATCCGTGTGCACAATTTTATCTTCATATAATAAGGATAGCACTAGAAAACATATTTGACAATTAAAATAAAATTTTCATAATTTTTTTGCGGCACTTTCTTTGTCGGACAAATATTTCATTAAAGAACATCTTGCCATTTTTTTATGGGCTTTCCGGGGTTGCGCCTTTCGGCTCCATTACCGCTTCGCGGCAACGGGCTTTCGCCCGCCCCTACAATCCCTGCCGTGCTTTTTTTTGCAAAAGGGGCAGGTTTTTTATTATCAAACTTGGTTCAACAGTATGTAATTTTTATCTTCGTACATACGTTCTTCCGTCGATATATACTACCTGGGAATAAGCACTGTTTGTTGTAGCCGTTCCAATAAGACTCCCTGACATGTATATATCGATATTAGTTCCAGACAAAGACCATTCTCCGGACTGTGTTGTGCCGGACTGTCCGTTCCAAGTAAAAGTTCCATTGCTATTAAAAGAAAGATCCATATAAGTTCCTGCTGCGGTAGTATACCTGTAGGTTCCACCTGCAACAGAAGTGTAAGTTCTTGTTCCAGAACCGCCAGAAGAGGAAGAGCCGCTTCCCGAGCCACTGCTTCCCGAACCGCTTGAATAGCTTACGCCGTCATCATCGGAACCGCCGCCGCCACCGCCTGAGCATCCAATTGCCCCAAACAGCACAAAGGCAGAAAGCAAAAGTCCTGCAACCAAAACAATTTTTTTCATTAGATAAATCTCCTTGCGTTTAAGCCCGCCGGCATTATTTTACAATGTTCCCCAAAAGCGAAAGGCCTGCCTTGTCCAGCTGGGCATTGGTCTCTTCTATGCTTTTTTCCAGAAGGATGCACTCCTTTACAATGCGGCTAAAAGTGTCGTCCGGTATAAAAGAGTGCCCTGCCGAAGCCAGAAGTTTTTCCGTCTCTTCAAAAGTAAGGCCAAGGGCAAATGCAATGGCTATAACCGTTTCCCTCTTAGGAAAAACCTTGCCAGAAATTATGTTTGAATAAACCTGCTTGCTAACGTTTGCCTTTTTGTAAAGTTCCACGTTGGTCATTTTTTTATGCTCACGGAAAGTGTTTACCAGCTCAGAAAAAGATGCCTGTGAAGGAATTCTTTTTTGCCTGGGGGATTTTTTTTCGGGCGAAGAAAATGCGGAACTGCAATATTCCTGAATAAAATTCATGCCAACTTCAATGTTGCTGCAAAAACTGTAGACATTTGCAGAAATATCCTTTTGGGCTGCTATGAGCATGCGGTAATTTTTAATTATCGCTATAAGCTGACTTTTCTTATTCATGGAAAAAGTATAGCAAAAGACAAAAGGCAAGTGGTCAAACGCAAATTGACATTTTCTTTGTTTGAAAAATATGGTAAGATTTAGGGAGTTCACTTTGCTTATTAATAGGAGGATTATATGAAAAGCGTTTACGATTTTATCAAAGCCTGCGAAACTTATTATCTTGCCACTGTAGAAGACGGCCAGCCCCGCGTTAGGCCCTTCGGTACAATCAATATTTTTGAAGGAAAGCTTTACATTCAGACCGGAAAGTCAAAGGATGTTTCCAAGCAGATTCAGGCAAACCCAAAGGTGGAGCTTTGCTGCTTTAACGGAAAGACTTGGCTTAGGCTTTCTGGCACCCTTGTCCGCGATGACAGGATTGAGCCAAAAAAAGACATGCTGGAAAAATACCCTTCACTAAAGGCAATGTATTCTGCGGAAGATTCCAACACGGAAGTCCTCTATTTTAAAGATGCGACCGCAACTTTTTCTAGCTTTACGGAAGCCCCAAGGGTTGTAAAATTTTAGGTAGTCAAAATGGCAATTCAAATATTTGGCACCTCAAAATCCTTTGACACAAAAAAGGCGGAGCGTTATTTTAGCGAAAGGCGCATCCCCTTCCAGAAAGTGGACCTTAAGGAAAAAGGCATTTCCAAAGGTGAACTAGAAAGCATAATTTTATCCCTTGCAAAGCGTGAAGGCAGCAGGGCCTTGGCTGTAGAATTGCTGGCAGACAAAAAGGGCAAAGACTACGCTTCTTTTGCTTATCTTGACGACAGCGAAAAAGAAGACAAGCTTTTGGAAAACCCCATGCTTTTAGCCCAGCCAATTTGCCGCAACGGAAAGACGGATGCCACTGTTGGCTATGCACCTGACGTGTGGGCAAAGTGGAACTGATTCGCGCTAAACTCAACCAATGGTTCGTGTACATTTTCCTTGTTTAACATTATTCTGCTGGAAGAAAGATTAACTTGGAGGTTTCAGATGGACATGATTAAGACAGGAAAATTCATTGCGCAGTGCCGCAAAGAAAAGAATTTGACCCAGGCTCAGCTTGCAGAAAAATTTGGAATTACGGACAGGGCTGTTTCCAAGTGGGAGACGGGAAATTCCTTGCCAAATGCTTCCATCATGCTGGAACTTTGCGAACTTCTTTCTATAAATGTAAATGAACTTTTAAAAGGAGAACGTATTGCCATGGAAAACATGAACAAAGAATCAGAAGCCAACATCATTGCCCTAAAAAAAGAAAGCGAACTGCAAACCAAAAAACTTCTTAAACTGGAATGGGTTTTGGTAGGAATTTCGCTTGCGGGCTTTTTAATCTTGTGCCTGGCAGGTGAATATGTTGCAAGACGCTATAATGCAAAATTGCTTTCGAACTTTCTGATTGGAGGCGGAACTTTGCTTATACTTTGTGCCGCCCTTGTTGGCGTTTGGATTGAACAGACTGCCGGTTACTACGAATGTGCCTCCTGCTCCCACCGCTACAAGCCCACTTATGCCGCAGTTCTTTTTGCTCCCCACATGAGCCGCACAAGATGGATGAAGTGCCCCGAATGTAAAAAGCGTACTTGGCAAAAAAAAAAATTGTGGAAAAGGAATTCTAAAATACCCGGATAATTAAATAAAATTCAAAATCTTCTTCCATTCCCCGCAGAGTTTTTCAAAAGTCCATGCGGCGTTTGCGGGGCTTGTTGAAGGAAGGCAAATTGAATTGCGCCCTGTTTGCGGAAGCAGGTATTTTTTGTAGAGGGAGTCCGCTGTTTTTCCGTTGGTAAAAACCTGGGCAACTTCTGTGGATTTTAGAATTGGCAAGATGTCGTTTGGCACAACGTCTTTTATGCTTGCGTCGCTTGAACCTGTTATGCTGCAAGAAGCTATCACGTCCCAGAGGGCAATGCCGTGCAAAAGAAGAAATGCGCGTTTATCTTCTATATTATTGGGAAGGCTGTCTTTTAGCAAGGTGGCCAAAACTTTCCAAAAGCGGTTCTGCGGATGCCCATAGAAAAATCCAGCCTCCCTGGACTTAACCGAAGGAAATGACCCTAAGATGAGGATTTTTGAATTGCTGTCGTAGACCGGCGGGATGGGGTGCTGCATGTTTATAAAAGTATATTAAATATAAAAATAGCCCCACGGAGTACGCAGGGCTGTAGTCAAATGACTTCGGCACAAGGCCTTATTGTGATTTGATTTCTTAAATTCAGAATATCATGTTATAATAGTAATTGCAATATAGTTTTAGTTTTTTTCATCGAGGGCTTTTTATGAAAACTTTGGGACTTGATATTGGTACTAATTCAATTGGCTGGGGAATTGTTGATGAAAGCGCACAAAAAATACAAAAATGCGGTGTTTATATTTTTCCAGAATGTGCTAACAAAGATACGAGTGGAAATATAAGCTCGAAAGCTGCAGAAAGAACAGGCTTTCGCTCTGCCAGAAGACTAAAGTTTAGGAGAAAGCTTAGAAAGTATGAGACCCTAAAAGTTTTGATTAAAAACGGAATGTGTCCTCTTACTTTGGGTGAACTTGAAGAATGGCACAAGGAAAAAATATATCCAACATCAAAGGATTTTATAAATTGGTATAGAACGGATGAAGAAAAAAACTGGGAACCGTACTTTCTTCGTAAAAAATGTGTTGAGCAAAAGTGTAAGCCTTATGAAATTGGGCGAGCATTGTATCATATTGCACAAAGACGCGGATTTTTGAGCAATAGAAAAGAGGCAAGTAAAGAAGCGGACGGAAAAGTAAGCGAAGGGATTTCTGAAGTCACACAAGCAAAAGGCGATAAAACGCTTGGCCAGTATTTTTATGAATTAAAGCAGGCTGGCGAAAAAGTTCGTGGAAAATATACAGCTCGAAAAGAGCATTATGAAGAAGAGTTTAACAAAATTTGCAAGATGCAGGAAATTTCTGTAAGTCTAAAAGAAGATTTGCACAAAGCTATTTTTTTTCAGAGAAAATTGAAGTCTCAAAAATTCCTTGTAGGAAAATGTACCCTTGAGTTGGGAAAGCCACGTTGCCCTGTTTCTCATTTTGAATTTGAGGAATTTAGAATGCTTTCCTTTATAAACAGTATTCGCATTAACCGTCAGATTAGTGAGTCGGAAACATTAAGTTTGTTTGAAGAGGCGAATGAAAGCTTTCCTAAGGATGGAAAACTAACAAACGAAGAAGTAGAATTAATAAAGCCTCTTTTCTTCCGTATTTCAAAGAGTAATTTTGATTTTAAGGACATTGCGAAAAAGCTTAGAAAAAATCATGAAGAATGGACTTTTAATTATCGCGATGACACGAATGTTGCAGCATGCCCTGTTTCTGCGACATTGAAATCTATTTTTGGTGAAGATTGGAAAAATACAAAAATAGATAATTATGACATTTATGATATTTGGCATGTTCTCTTTGATTTTGATGATGATGAAAAATTACACGAGTTTGCGCTGAACAAATTGCACCTTGATTCTGAAATGGCGGATAAATTTTGTTCGATTCACTTTCAGCAGGGATATGCAAATCTTAGTTTAAAGGCAATCCGAAAAATTCTTCCTTTCCTGCGTAAAGGCTATGTTTATGCCCATGCAGTATTCTTGGCAAATATTCCTAATATGATAGGGGAGGATGTTTATAATAAGCATGCGGATGAAATAGAAAAGGCTGTTGAAAATATCATAACAAACTTAAAAGATAAAAATAACAGAGTTACACTTGCTAACCGCTGTATAGAAGCTATCTTTAAGGATGAAAAACATGACTTCCATAGTGAAGAATGGGATAAAGCAATCGTCGATGCTCAAATAGTAGATTTGTTTGGCAAGAGAAAATTTGCAGAAAAGTCACTGGCAGAGCAGAAAGAGATAAGGGAAGATGTGATTGCGAAAGTTGAAGCAACTCTGAAAATTGCTGTGTCCAAAAATCCTAATGATTGGAAAATATCAGCTTTGCGGACTGACGATTTGATTTTGGAATATCTTGAAAAACAAGGTTTTAAAATCAAAAAGAATACAAAAATTTATCATCCGTCAGACAGTGAATATAACTTAGAGCGGCCGATAGAATCTGATGACGGAAAAACTTATCTTGCTTCCCCAAGAACGCCGAGCGTAAAAAATCCTGTTGTAATGCGGGCTTTGTTCCAGCTTAGAAAACTGGTGAACTATCTTATAAAAACAGGCGAAATTGACAGTGAGACCAGAGTTCATGTAGAGCTTGCAAATGAAGTGAATGATAAAAACTGGCGCAAAGCTATTGAAGATTTCCAAAGAGAGAAGGAAAAGAAAAATGCAGAGTACAAGGCACGGATGATTGGACTTTGTAAAGAGTGCGGATTTGAAATTGAGCCAACAGATTCTGATGTTAAAAAGTTCCGCTTATGGAAGGAGCAGAATGAAACATGTCCGTACACAGGAAAGAAAATCGGCATCTGTGATTTGTTTGGCCCGCATCCGAAATTTGATTTTGAGCATACTATTCCTCGAAGTCTTTCGTATGATGATTCTTTGGAAAATCTTACTCTCTGTGACTCTGATTTTAACAGGAATGTAAAGAAGCAGCACATTCCGTTTGAGCTTCCTAATTTTGAGGAAATAAGCAGGAGATTCGAGCGAATGTACGAAGCCAAAATTGATGAATGCCTTTCCGCAATTGAGAGAAACAAAACACGTGGTGGCTATATTGATCCAGAAATTAAAAATTGGAAAATTGTTGCCCGCCATAAAGCCCAGCTTGAGCTTGATTATTACAAAGGCAAACTTAGGCGATTTACGGCAAAGGAAGTTACATCTGGTTTTAAGCACAGCCAGCTCAACGACACCAGAATCATTACAAAGTTTGCTTTGCAGTATCTAAAGTCCGTATTTGAACATACATTCCCGGTAAAAGGCTCTATGACCGACATTTTTAAGAGACAGTGGGGCTTGCTCGATAGGGCGGAAAGCAAAGACCGTACTAATTACCGCCACCATGCAGTAGATGCATTAACAATTGCTTGTGTTAACCGAACTAAATTTAACTTGCTTTCAGAGGCCGTTCGGGCAAGTGCTGATGGGACGCATTTAAAATTTGCAAAACCATGGGATTCCTTTGATAAAGATGTTCTATCGGCCGTTCAATACATTGTTCCAAAGTATTATGTGGATGACAATTCGCTCAGGCAAACAAAGAAAGTTCTTCGTGATCCGCGTACGGGAAAGCCGAAGTTAGACAAAAATGGAAACAAAATCTATATTCAGGGGAATACGGCACGAGGTTCTTTGCATAAAGATACATTCTATGGCTGCATTATGACGCCATCGGAGAAAGGTGAAAATTTACAAGATAAAAAGCCAATATTTGTCCAGCGTGTTTCTGTTGATACGCTTACAAAAGATTCCGCTGACAAAATTGTGGATAAGGGAATTCGCAATACTTTTATAAACAATCTTGAAAGCGGAAAACAAACTCTTGCTGAAATTCAGGAAAAGGGAATCCTTTTACCATACCAGATGAACGGAAAGAATGTTTATGTAAAACGGATAAGAGTTAAAGCAAAACCAACTTCTCCGCTTGTCCTCAAAAAACATAATAATGTTATTGACCACAATCCAAAAGATTACAAGCAGAATTATTATGTTGTAAATGATGAGAATTATCTCATTGCTTTGTACCGAGGAAAGGATGAGAAGGGGAAATTTCAAAGTGACTATATTGTTTTGAATCTGCTGGATGCTGTTCATAAAAAGCAAAATGGGGAACAACTTTATCCGGCTGTAATGGAGAAAAAAGGTACTAAGTTGAAATTGTATAAGGCACTAAAAAATGGACAGATAATAATTTTACAAAATTTTCTTGATGAAGATGTATTTAACTTGCCAGCAAAAGACCTTTTCTCTCGTGTTTATAGGATTTCAACTCTTGAAAGTGATGGTAGGGTTAATCTTTCTCATATAGTAATAGCCGAAGCAAAAAATAAAAATAATAAAAATGAATGTATTGATGAAGGAATTGACAAATACAAGCGGCTTTCAAATTCTGGATTATATTGCCTCGTTGAAGGCACTGACTTCACCATATCCCCAATAGGCGAAATTATTCCCCGAAACTAAAAAAAACGGTACAAATCGTAACTTGAACTTGCGATTTGTACCGTTTTGCACTATAATTCAATTATGAATGAGATAAAACGCCTTATAGATTCAGAATTAAAGCGGTGTGCGGAATTTTTCCCCGTGGTTACTATTTTAGGACCGCGGCAGTCTGGGAAAACGACCCTGGCTAAGACATTTTTTTCAGATTACTCTTACATAAATCTTGAAGACCCTGAATACTTTGAACTTGCAAAAAATGACATTAATGCTTTTTTTAGTACGGTAAAAATGCCTGTAATAATTGACGAAGTTCAACGTGTTCCAGAAGTGCTTTCTAAAATACAAGTGATTGTGGACAAAGAAAAATCCAATGGCCAATTCATTCTGACCGTTAGTTTTCAGCAGGGGTTAAAATCTGCAATTTCACAGTCGCTTGCTGGAAGAACGGCTATCTTAAATCTCCTGCCTTTTTCAATTAAAGAAGTTAATTCTGTGGGATTAGACTTTTCAAAAGATGAATTTTTGTATCAGGGATTCATGCCTCGCCATTATTCAGAAAATCAGCCTGTTGATTTGCTTTACCGCTCGTACTTTCAGACTTATGTTGAACGCGATGTGCAAAGCTTGTTGAATGTAAAGCATAAGAATTTATTTGAAAAATTCCTTCGCTTGCTTGCGGGTAGAATTGGCCAGGTTGTAAATTATGAATCCCTTGCAAATGACACTGGTGTTTCTAAAACAACCATCAGCGAGTGGATTTCTGTCCTTGAATCTTCATTTATAATTTTTAAGCTTGAACCGTATTTTGAAAATTATACGAAGCGACTTGTAAAGTCACCAAAAATTTATTTTTATGAACCAGGACTTGCAAGCTATCTTTTAGGAATAAAAAATGCAGAGCAGGTTTCCCGCGATCCTCTTGTTGGAAATCTTTTTGAGAATATGGTGATTCTTGAAATCTTAAAGGCGCAATATGCCAAAGGCCTTGAAAAAAGTTTATATTATTTCCGTGACAGTAAAGGTTTTGAAGTTGATTTAATCATTGCAAACGGCAGGGATATTATTCCTGTGGAAATAAAATCTGCTTCGACATTTAACAAAGATTTCTGCAGGAATCTAAAAAAAATGTGCGGGTTTGCAAAAAATGCTTATTCGCCAACAGTTGTGTACAGCGGTGATATTGAATTAGAATCAGAAGGCATAAGGTTTATAAATTTCAAAAACTGTGGAAATCTGATTGAATAGCCGATAATAAAGGCATGATTAAACGAACGCTATTTTTTTCGAATGCTGTTTGTTTAACTATGAAGAACAGGCAGCTTGTTATTCAGAATAAAGAATCTCAAGAAGAATCTTCGGTTCCAATAGAAGATATTGGATTTGTTGTTATTGAAAATAATCAGGTTTATATTTCAATTCCTCTTATAAATGCTTTGACGGAAAACAACGTTGCCGTTATTTTTTGCAACGAGAAACATCTGCCTTTTACCATGACCTTGCCTTTGGATTGCAATACGGTTCAGAATCAAATTTTTTCGGCACAGATAGAAGCTGGCCTACCATTAAAAAAGCAATGTTGGAAATCTATTATTGAGCAGAAAATTAGAAATCAGTCAAAAGTTTTAGAGAAGTATTCAAAGAGTGCGGTAGAGTTAAAAAGGCTTGCTTGTGAAGTAAAGAGTGGGGATGTTACAAACCGAGAAGCGGTGGCCGCAAAAATTTATTGGGATTCATTTTTTGAAGAAAATTGGACTCGCGACCGTTATGGGGAATATCCGAATAATTTGCTGAATTATGGATATGCTATCTTGCGGGCAGCAACAGCGCGGGCTTTAAGCGGTTCGGGACTTTTGCCAACGTTTGGAATTCATCATCATAATAAATATGATGCCTATGCACTTGCAGATGACATGATGGAGCCATACAGGCCGTTCGTTGATGATATTGTAATTGAATATGTAAATAAAAATAGTAGCGAAATGGAACTTACAAAAGAATTCAAAAGCGAAATTCTAAAAAGTTTAACTGGAGATGTTCATATTGGGAAAATGACGCATCCATTGATGGTTGCCCTTTCAATGACGAGTGCGTCCTTTTCAAAAGTGTTGACAGGTAAGGCTCAGAAACTTGCACTTCCGGAGTTTTGTTAGATGAATTATGAAAGGTTCAATGCGTATAAGATTATGTGGTTGTTCTGTTTGTTTGATTTGCCGACAAATACAAAATCTCAGCGGAAAAGAGCATCGGAATTTAGAAAGAATCTTATTGATGACGGTTTTGACATGATGCAATACAGTGTTTACAAGCGTTTCTGCGGAAGTCTTGAAGCTTGCGATGTTCACATTAAGAGGATAAAAAGATGGCTTCCAAAGGAAGGAACGGTGAGTATACTAAAATTTACCGATAAACAGTTCAGCGATATTGAAACGTATATCGGAGAAACTGTTGAAAAAAAGCCAAAGCACCCGGCACAGCTGGAATTTTATTAAAAAATGCAGACTCTCTACCAATTTTGATAGAAAGCCTGCATTTTTTTTGATGTATAATCTGTATATTTCTTTATATAATATGGCCTTGTGCGGCTCATATTATTATACATCAAAAAAAGAAATCAAACCACAACTACGCCTTACCAGTGGTTTGCGTGGGCTGGATTATTATACATCAAAAAAAGA
>DJYC01000081.1 GCA_002448445.1 Treponema sp. UBA6988 | reverse complement strand
CCCTAAGCGGTGCTGGAAAGGTGGGGTGGTTTGGAGGGGAGGAAAACCCGCTTCCGAGTAGAGGTTTTCCTCCCCTCCAAATTCGGGGTCCAAGGGCCCTCCCTTGAAAATATTTTATTTTAGCGTGCAGCCTTTACGATTGTGTCAAAGTAGGCCTTGTTCTTTTGATAGATGCTGTCGTAGACCGAAAGGGTTAGGCAGGCATAAGAGCCGTCCTTGCGGCATTTTAGCACTTTGAAGGTTCTTGTTACTGATGCTTCTGCCGGGCGGTAGTAGACAGACTCTATGCTTGTGGTGCTTCCGCTTGTTGTTACGTTCTGAAAGGGCCACAAAGAAAAGGTGCAGTCTGAACCCTGGCAAGATTTTCTGATTATGAATTCCCTGTATGCGTCTGCGTCTATGCCTGCTGCCGGAATTGATGCGATTGTTAGCACGGCGCTGTCTCCCAAGAGCCACATGTTGTCCATTGCCTTTTGCCAGGATGAATCTACGGTAACGCTCATGTCGTCGCAGGATGCCTTTTGCGGTTTTGCCTTTGTGTCTTTTGCAAAGGTGCGGGCCTTGTCTTTGGGCAGTCCTTCTGTTCCCTTAAAGGATGTAAAGCTTGTGTCCGTGGAGTTGTAGAGCTGGCCGGTTGTTAGCAAAGAAAATATTTCCCTCCCGTCTTTTGCCTTTATTGATTCTATGCTGAAAATTGGGATGCGCTTGTTGTAAACGATGGAAACTTCTCCGCCAAACTGGGCAAAATCAGAGGAAAGGGTTACCCTTGTGTTTTTGCCAAATTCAACGTTCTGCCTGCGGGCGGTAAATTCATAGAATAGGTCGTGCAGGTAGTTTATGATGTCTGAATCGTTTGCAGCAGCCCCGCGGATGTTTTCTCCTGTAAGCAAGAGTTTGTCTTTGGTTGGGTCTACGGAAAAATAGATTGTGATGTCTTTTTCCACAAGGGAATCTTTTGGGCTTGCGGGAGAGTAGTAGCGGAAGGCATAAGTTGAATCATTGTAATAAATTATGCCAATGTAGGATGTTCTGTTAAAGCTAGAGTCTTTGTAGAATGCGTATTCTCCTGATGTGTCTGCAATCTGCTGTGTTACGCCCGGTACTGCAAATGAGTAAGCTGCGCAAATCAATGCCAGTGAAAGGAAGGGTAAAAGCTTTTTTAAAAGATTCATGGGTACTCCTATTTTAGCATAGGCATGCTAGCCCCGATTGGAAGGGCGGGCGTAAGCCCGTTGCCGCCAGGCAATGGAGGGGGATGGGCCCCCCGGAACCCTGGAAAGCGGGTGCTACGATTCCTATTCTGTTCTTAAAAAGAACGCTCCCTTTTACCAAGGAAGCGCTCCAAAAAATCAAACAACAGAAAATGCTTAAGGTAACAATTTTAGCCGTTCAGCTTTTCAAGTTCTGCTTTTACGATTTCTGCAACTTTTGCCGAGGCATTTTCCAGAGGGATAAGCTGGGCATCCTGTTCGCTGCGGAGCTTTACTTCCACGTTTGGAAGGTTTTTGTCGCCCACAGTAATGCGTACCGGGAAGCCAATCAAGTCCATGTCGTTGAATTTTACGCCCGGACGTTCAGCCCTGTCGTCAAGAAGCACTTCGATTCCTGCGTTTGTAAGCTCTTCGTAGAGGCGGTCGGCGGCTTCCTTCATCTGGCCGTCGTATTTGATTGGAACGATTGCCACCTGGAAAGGTGCGGTTGTCATTGGCCAGAGGATTCCCTTGTCGTCGTGGAAGGATTCGATGATGCTTGCCAGTACGCGGTCAACGCCTATCCCGTAGCAGCCCATTGTTGGTACTGCGGCTTTTCCGTTTTCGTCAAGGTAGGTTACGCCCATGCTCTGGGTGTATTTTTTGCCAAGCTTAAAGATGTGGCCAAGCTCGTTGCCCTTTGTTGTGTGGTACTTGCCACCGCAGCCAGGTGTGCAGCAGGTGTCGCCCTCTTTTGCGGTGCGAACGTCTGTGTTAA
Source organism: Treponema sp. UBA6988 (assembly GCA_002448445.1). Lineage (GTDB taxonomy): Bacteria > Spirochaetota > Spirochaetia > Treponematales > Treponemataceae > Treponema_D. Next base: position 5,077 of record DJYC01000081.1, on the reverse strand, counting down.
TCCATGCTGTAAAGTCGCGGCCTGGTTCAACATGCTTTAGGTGGTAGCCAGCTTTTCCGGCTCCGGTGATTGCGTCGTGCATGTCGTTTACGCTAAGGTCCTGCACGATTGGGCAAAGTGATGTGAGTGGGCCAACAAAGCCGTGTGGTGCCTGGGCAATTTTAAGTATTTCTTCGTCGTCGGCAAGGCATACTTCGCTTGCTTTTAGTGCGCCTGCAAGTTTTGCCTCGTTTACGTCTAGGTCTGCGCGGATTATTACGCATACGTAAGAAAGCGGGTAGAAGGCAAAGTCTCCGTCTTTTGTCTGCTTAAGGTCTTTGCAGTGGGGAGCCTTGCTTAAGTCCAGGGTTGAATTTATTACGCGGTAGATGAGTGCCTTAATAAAGGTTTTTGGCGTGGACTTAAAGAATTTTTCCATGTCTTCTATAGAAAAGACGTTGGGTGTTTCCACAAGCTCTGGCTTTAGGTCTGTTGGCTTCTGGGGATTGCCGTCGTTGTCTACAGCCGGGTCTGCAAAAGATGCTGCTTTTTCCACGTTTGCCGCATAACCGCACTTGGAGCAGATGATAAGTGTGTCGTCTCCGACTGGGCTTTCCACCATAAATTCTTCGCTTCCTGAGCCACCCATTGCGCCTGTGTCTGCCTTTACAGGAATTACCTTAAGGCCAAGGCGCTTAAAGATTCTAAGGTAGGCCTTTGCATAAGCCTGGTAGGTTTCGTCCAGGGATGCATCGTCCTTGTTAAAGGAGTAACCGTCTGCCATGTTGAATTCACGGCCACGCATAACACCGTATCTTGGGCGGATTTCGTCGCGGTACTTTGTGTTTATCTGGTACATGTTGATTGGAAGCTGCTTGTAGCTTGTAAGGCCTGCCGCTGATATTGCAGTGAATGCTTCTTCTGCGGTGGGGCTAACAACCATGTCCTGTTCGCCGCGGTTTTTTGCCTTGAGCATCTGTGGGCCCATTGTGTCCCAGCGGCCACTCTGCTTCCAAATTTCGCCGGGAACAATTACTGTTGGCTTAAATTCGCATGCGCCGCTTCTGTTCCATTCTTCCTTGATGATGTTTTCCACTTTGCGGTAGGCGCGGAGTCCCAAAGGCATATATGTGTAAAGTCCGTTGCCGAGTTTGCGGATTAAGTCTGCCCTCATCATAAGCTGATGGCTAGAGATTATGGCTTCTGCAGGTGCTTCCCGCAGCGTGTGTAAAGGTAATTGTGATGTTTTCATGCAAGGTATTATATAGAAAAGAATGGTTTTAGTTAATAGGGGGAATAGCAAGTTTCTTAGGACGATAGTCTATAGGACGGTAGTCCTGCTTGCTCTACCATTTTATTCCTTGGCTTAATTCGTCCGAACATTTCTTTGCGCCACCCGCTTTCCGGGGTTCCGGGGGACCCTACCCCCTCCATTGCTGTCGCAACGGCTGCGCCGCCCCTCCAATCGGGCGTAGGAGGCAAGTGTATGTTTTCAATAATTGTATTGCAAAAATATGTTAAGAAAGCACTGGAATGGAGGCAGGAAACGCGGCAAAAAAGCATTTGCGCGGTGCGAACCCGGCAGCGTAGCTTCAAGCCGCGCAGCGAGTCAGATACCTTATATCCGCGCTCGGCTTTTTTGACGCGGTTCCTGCCGGGAATGGAAGTGCTTTCGTGTTAATATTTATATTTACTAAGTTTCATTAAGATTTACATTTGCCTTCTACAGAGCTATCTCGCACACTGTACTAGAAGAGTTTTTTTCTATATACTAGAGACCATGAATCTTAGGACAAAAGTTGTTTTTATTGTATATACTGTACTTGCCGCTTCTTTGCCAGCCTTGCTCTTTGCCGCAGAAAAGGGGAGTGAACAAAAGGCTTCTTTGGAAACAAAAGCCCCTGCGCAAAATGTCTATTCTAACCTAATTTTAAGCGAAGACGGAAAAACCGTAACCGGCACCGTGGACAAGGGAATTGCCACTGCCGAAATCCCGGAAGGCGTTACCGCTATTGCCCCAAAGGCATTCTTTCACTGCGAAAACCTTCGCTCAATCGTAATCCCGGAAGGGGTTGTTACAATCGGTTCATGGGCATTTTCCCACTGCCGCGCCCTGTCCGAAGTTGCCCTGCCAAAAAGCCTTTCCCGCATAGAAGCCGGAGCCTTTAGCTGGTGCGACAAGCTTTTCTTTATAGAATTCCCCGCAAAGCTTAATTACATTGGTGCAAACGCATTCTATTCATGCGCCTCGCTAAAAAGCGTTACCCTGCCAAAAGGAATTACAAAGATAAGGAATGCAACTTTCTACGGCTGCCTAAAGCTGGAGCAGGTTCTGCTACCCCAGGCCCTTACGGAAATAGAAGAAAATGCCTTTGTAAACTGCGCGTTCAAGACAATAGACTTTCCGCCAACACTGGTTCAAATTGGAAAGGGTTCATTCTACCACTGCCCCAATCTTGAAAAACTTTCCATCCCTGCCTCCGTTGCAGAAATAGGAGCCAAGGCCTTTGCCCACTGTCCGTTGCTTTCCAAAGTGGAGTGGAGCAACCACAGCTGGCTTAAAGAAGTTGATGCGGATATATTCAGTAAGTCACCAGTCTACAAAAAACTTAGCCTTCCAGATTCAATCAGCCTTGTAAACTACAATGCTCCGGAAGAAGAGGAACTTCCCCAAGAAGAACCTGTTCCCCCGGAACTGATGGGTGAGCAGGAAGAAGAAGTTCCTTCAAAAAAGAAAAAGTAAGCCTTTTAAAGTTTGCTAAAAATCGTGTCCACTGAAAAAGGGCATAAATCTTCATAGAATAAAAATTACACTGGATGAAACCGGGTTCTTAGGGCGGTAGCCCTAAGCCGTGCCGGATGAAACGGTAGCAAGGCGTTCCGTTGAAGAGGGGTTTAAGGGGCGGGAAAACCCTCGCTCGCTAGAAGTTTCACTGCGAAACGGAGTAGGCAACTTTTTTAACGTTAAAAAAGTTGCCTCCCCTTATTTCGGGGTACAAGGGAGCTCCCTTGAAAATAGTTTTTTAGTAAACACTACATGCGGCTCTTAAGTTCCTGGACAAGGTCGTGAATGTTGTCCGTGTTGTCAACAGCCTGGCCGTTTACAATGTTAAAGTATAGTCCCGAATTATAATAGTAGATTTTGTATTCAACGGAATCTGTCTTTGGGTCAGGATTCATGTGGCTCTTGTAAGTTGTAGATTCGCAAACAAGAACAAAGTTTGTGCCGGAAACATTGTAAAGGGTTGCCACGTATCTTCCCATTTCTCCGCAAAGATTCATCTCCGCATAAAGACTTTCCGAATCTGACTGGTAAACGCAGATTTCTCCGCCTTCCGCAGAATGGCCGTTGTAGTCGTAACTCTTTCGTGAAAGGTCCAGCTTTGGATAGTAATTTATTTGGTTCAACTCGTTAAGGTAGGCCTGCATAACATTGCCGCTTTTTTGCTTAACAAGCAGATCGTAAACATCTTTGTTAACAACGCCGTTTACAGAAAATCCTGCAAGCTTTTGGAATGCCTTTACGCCTTTTTCCGTCTTTGGACCAAACCATCCGTCCGCTTCCCCAACTTCCGTAAAGCCAAGATCGTTAAGCGCAACCTGAACAGCACGGACATCTTCTCCGTTCATGCGGGATTTTTTTAGCATCAAAAGCCTGGAATAATTCTGGGCAGTGGCAAAAAATGCCGCAAATAAAACCAACAGTGTAAGAATTGAAAAACGCTTCATAATTTACCTCTTGGCTTAATCATAAATCCAATCAGCGCAGAATTCAAGATTCTGTTTGTCTTTTGCATTATTTTTTGGACGGCAGCTTTTTGTAAATGAATTATGCCTTTTGCAAACAAGACTTCATCGTGGAACGGCTTTCCAGGGTTCCGCCTTTCGGCTCCATTCCTCCGCTGCGCTCCGGAATGGCTACGCCACCCTTCCAATCCGGCCTCATGCCTTTTGCAAAAAATTACATCAGAGCCATTTTAATTTCTTCCAGAACGGCAAGGGCATTCATTCCTGTTTGCAATGTTGAGCGAAGTTCCTCCTTTCCGTCCAAGAAGTCCACTGCATTCTGAATCATGTTTGCAAAGTAGAGCGTCTTTTTTGGCCTTTTGAATTTTATTTCTTCCAGCGATTTGAATCCCGTGTAGAGCTTTGATTCCTTAGACATGTAAATATTAAAGAATCCGTTTCCAATCAGTATGCGGCCTTTCGTTCCGCGGATGTCCACCTCAAAGCCAAAGTATTTGCTTCTTCCGCTTATGCTTATTGTTACGCAGGGAACGCTTGGCAAAGAGTAGCTGGCGCTTACGTTCCTCACCGAACCTTTTTGGTCCCGCCAGATTCCGCTTACACTTGGCGAGCTTAGAATTGCTTTACCTTCATTTAGCTTTTCACTTTTTTGTAGGGCTTCAAGAAAGAAAAGCACAATGTCCACAAGATGGGTTCCGTCGTGAATAAGGCTGTAGGCTCCGGTGGCCTCTTCGCTTTTGTCGTAGACTTTCATTCCTGAATAAAGGCTTGCGTTTATGCTTTGTATTTCCCCAATTTGCGTAAGGTATTCTGCTGCAAGATTGTAGTCCAGGGCAAAGCGGCGCTCGTGGTTTACAAGGACGGGCACCTTGTTTTCTTCTGTGGCATTTTTTAGCTGCAAGGCTTCTTCTGTGTTAAGGGCAACAGGTTTTTCCAGAATTAAAAGGCGGGGTTTGTTCTTTATGGCTTCCAGCGCAATTTTTATGTGGGCATCTTCGTTTACCGCAACGGTAACAATGTCTGTCTTGCATTCAGAAAAAAGTTTTTGCGCGCTTAAAAAAAGTTTGCATCCTTTGTTTGCCTTTCCCCACTTTTGCAAAGCATCTTCGTCCGTGTCGCATCCGGCAATAAGCTGAATTCTTTTGTTTGCATTAAGAGCCATTGTGTGCGATGCAGGCTGTTCACGCAATTTGTCGTAGCCCAAGGTCCAGCCAATTCTTCCGCAGCCTACAAGCGAGGCAGTGTATTTGTTCTGCATAAGCAAATTATATAGTAAGGATTAATTATTTTTCAAGGGAGACCCTTGCACCCCGAACTAAGGGGAGGAAAAACCCCCTACTCCGAAGCGAGG
>DJYC01000053.1 GCA_002448445.1 Treponema sp. UBA6988 | reverse complement strand
TAGGGGCTAGCCCCTAAGAACCCCCGTTTTTGTTTCTTGCCAAGGAATATTTAGCCATGGAGGGCGGGTTAGCGACATACGCCCGATTGGAAGGGCGCGGGACGCGTTGCCGTAGGCAATGGAGCGGGAGCGGAACCCTGGAAAGCGGGTGACGCGAGGCATGTTCGGTCGGGTTAGCCGAGGGGCAGGATGGTAGAGCGGATAAGGCTACCGTCCAAATTTAGAAAAAATTCAAAAAACTCTATTTTAATTTTAAGAAAACAGTATTATAATGGAAACAAATGGGCCTTATTAATGCTTTGAAGTTGCAATGGAAACGAACTGCCTCTTTGTTTAGGGAAAACCGTGATGCGCTTTATTTGTACAACTACCGTTTTCTCTGTGTGCTGAATTATGCAGCTCTTTTCATAATGTTTTCGCTAGTGCTGATTTCCTACATTCCTGCAAACACTTTCTTTAACAAGCCCTCCTACCATAAATTCTACATGTCATTCTTCTTTGTCTTCCTTTCGATTGCGATTGCAACCTTTTTGTTCGGGGAGTATGTAAAGAAGCATCCGCTCGTTTTTTTGTATGTTTTTACATTTTCCATGCATATTTTTGCAACGGTTATGTGCTGCATGGCAAGGGTTCCAGATCCGTACACGATAACCCTCTGCTTTCTTGTAGTCTTTCCCATCTGCATAATGGATCTTTCGTTCAAGCTTTTCGTTCTGAACAGCCTGGTTGTTGCGGTGGACCTTTTCTTTTCCTATAAATTCAAGGACGTGGGTGTTTTTGTAACGGACATAATTGACTGCGTTATATTCGGCATAATAGGCGTTGTGCTGGGTGGAGTCTTCCGCAGCTACTACCTGCGCTATGCCACGATAAAGGCCCACAGCCACGACAAGGATATGGAGCTTCTCAAGGCAAAGGATGAGGCTAAGTCTACCTTCCTTGCCAACATGTCGCACGAGATACGCACTCCTATAAATGCAATCATCGGTTTTGACGAGATGATTCTGCGCGAGTGTGCGGACAAGACAATCCTTAACTATGCAAACGAAATCAATTCTTCCAGCCGCAACCTGCTTTCCATAATCAACGACATTCTTGACTTTTCCAAGATTGAGTCGGGCAAGATGGAGATTATCTGCGTAAAGTACGACATCAACTCCACGCTGAACGACCTTATCAATATGATTACTCCCCGTGCAAAGGAACGCGGGCTTGAATTTATTGTTAACGTTAACCCAATGATTCCCTGCCAGCTTTACGGAGACGACATCAGGATAAGGCAGTGCATTTTGAACCTGCTCACCAATGCAGTCAAGTACACGAACAAGGGAAGCGTCAGTTTTACCCTGGACTTTAGGAACGGAAGCGATGACGAGACGGTTAAGCTCTTTGTTTCCGTCAAGGACACGGGCATAGGCATAAAGAAGGAGAACATACCCAAGCTATTTGATTCCTTTGACCGCTTGGAGGAAAGAAGCGTCCGTTCTGTTGAGGGAACCGGCCTTGGCCTTCCCATTACCAAGAGCCTGCTTAAGAAGATGGGCACGGAGCTTATGGTGGAAAGCGAGGAAGGCGTTGGTTCCACTTTTTCATTTGAGATTGAGCAGAAGGTGGCAAGCGCGGAACCAATCGGAAACTTTAGCGCCCGCATAAAGAGCATAAACGAGGCACATTCGACCTATTCGGAGTCATTCCATGCGCCGACGGCAAAGATTCTCGTCGTGGACGACATGAAGATAAACCTGACGGTTATTGCAAACCTGCTCAAGAAGACACAGATTCAGCTGGACACAGCCCTTAGCGGTGATGCCGCCATTGACCTTGTAAAGCACAACAAGTACGACGTGATATTCATTGACCACCGCATGCCCGGCAAGGACGGCCTTGAGACCATAGCAGAGATGCGCAGCGACCACGAGAACCTTAACAAAAGCACGCCCTGCATTGCCTTTACCGCAAATGCAATCTACGGTGCCCGCGAGATGTTCCTGAGGCACGGTTTTGTGGACTATATAACAAAGCCTGTTGACTACCAGAAGTTTGAAAAGCTTCTTATGGACTATCTGCCGCCCGAGCTTGTCGTCCGCAATGAAGAGGCCAAGGAGGAGCAGCCCCTTGCTGTACACGAGGAACCCTCAGAGCATGACGACACCTTCTTTGCGGCTTACAAGAACGTTCCGGGTGTGAACATTGAATCTGCCCTGATGCACTGCGGGGAGGAAAGCATACTGAAGACCGCAGTCTCCGACTTTTATGATGCCATAGACAAGAACATTTTCTTTATTGAGTACTACCAGCGAAACGGTGACTGGAAGAACTATACAATACGCGTGCACAGCCTAAAGAGTTCTTCCAAGCTGATTGGAATTGAGGAGCTTTCTGCCGAGGCCGCCTATCTGGAAAAATGCTGTGACGAGCACAATTACAGGGAGGCTGATGAAAAGACGGATGCCCTTGTGCAGCACTATGCTTCCTATACGGGCCATCTCTTTCCTGTCGTTACGCCGGGAAGCAGCCCGTCCGGCATGAAGGAAGTTATGGAAGAAAAGCGCTTTAACGAGGCCTACGCGGCAATAAAGGAATGCGTTGCAGTGGATGACTTTGACTCTTGCGAAAATATAGTCGTGGCAATGTCCATATACGAGATTCCTGAAAAGCTGAAGAGCCGCTACAAAACCCTCCGGGCCTCTGTATACACAAGGAACAAGCAGGCAATTCTTGAAACTTCCATTTAATCTATTTTTCCCAAACAAGAACTTTGTTCTTTCCAGCCTCTATCTTTTCAAAGGGGCCGGGAATTGGGCTTTTAGAGCGTTCGTTACCGCAAATGTCCCTGTTAAAGACAATTTCGCTTCCGTCCGGGGCTTCAAAGCGGAAGTTGCATATCCTTGGCCTTCCAAGCATTTTTGTTTCTATAGGTTCTGTCTTTGTCTTAAAGAGGCTTTGGTCAGCAGTAAATTCTGCATAGAATTTGCCCTTTTCCTCACGGATTTCTAGCATTGGGTTTTCCTTGCTAAAGGTATTGTCCTTTTCTCCGCTAAAGGCTTTTGCGCCAAAGCAGTAGTGGTTGCCGTTAACGTAGGCCGCCTGCATTACCCTCATGAACACGTCGTGGTCTCCGTCACCTGCTTCTTTTATGCGCTCCTTGTATTCCTGCCAGCTTCTTGCGCATCCAGTGTTCAGCTGTTCTGTCTTGAACCACTTGTTCATCTCCTTGCACATGGGGTGCATGATGCATTCATCGTAGCCGTCCGTTCCCGACTTTGACTGGGGGGTAAAGGTTTCCTGCCCGCCAACAAAGATGTTCTGGTAAAGCCTGTCGTCACCGCTAAAGACAAGGGCTGTTCCCAAAAGGTCTGTGGAGTGGGGAAGGTGGTAGGGGGTGGAGCGGTCTACAACCTGTTCCCTCCTCATGGTTCCTGCGCAGAAGTTGTGGATGTAGGCCCCGCCCTGGGATATGTTGTCAAAGTTGTAGGGGCTTGCAAAGATGTTGTTGTCTACAATATAGGGGCCGTGGGAGACTTCCACCATAAGGTCGCGGTCGTTTGCGTAGTAGAGGTTTCCGCTTATGCGTACACCCTGGGTCTGCCAGTCAAACCAGCTGCCCAGCGTGCAGTTGTGTATGTTGTTTCCTATAACCTGCACGTCAATTCCTGCATGAAGCTTTATTCCTGCAATTTCGTAGCCAAAGTATTCATGCTTAACCGCAATGTTGTAGATGTGATTGTGCTCAATCTTGGAGAAGATGCAGCCCATGTGCCCAACAATTCCGTTTTGTCCGCAGTCGTAGATTGTATTGTTGCGTATTATGTGCGACCCGATTTTTTCCTTGCTCCAGCCGTCCTTTTTTGCCCTAAAGACAGCTTCCATCTGGTACTGGTAGCCCGGCTTTTCGCGGAATTTGGTGCAGTCGTTGTCCCCGGTGGAAATTTCTTTGCCAAGGCTTACCGCGCTGCACTTTGCGTCGTGGAAGATGCAGTCTTCTATAATCCAGCCCTTTGCCCAGTGGGGGCCAATCATTCCGGGTTGGTCTGCCGTTGGTGGTGCCCAGGGACTTGCGGCTTGGCACATTTCAAAACCCTGGACTGTTATGTAGTCAAGGCCTGTGCGGTCTGGGTAAAAGCAGCTCTGTCGTACGCTTATTTCCACAAGCTCCTTGTTGGGGTCAAAACCGTGGAAGTTTGCGTAGATTTTTGTTTCTTCCCTGCCCACTTCTGCAAACCACTGGTAGACTGTCTGCTCCACTTCAAGAATTGCTTCCTCGTGCTTGGTCCACGGCGGATTGTAGCCTGTAAGGCGCTTTTCTGCCTTGCGCACTTCTTCCAGGGAGTGTGCCTCGTAAAAGGACTTTCCGTTAAGGTACACGTCGCCAAGATGGACTTGCTTTTCATTTTCTTTTTCAAGAGGCCAAACAACCCAGTCGCCCCAAAGCGGCTTTGCAAAGGGGTTGCATTCACCGTAAGAAGCTGCCCCTTCAAAAATTGAATTGGGAACGCTTGCACTCCATACGCTCCCGCCTTCATTCTTCCAGCCCTTAAGTTCCTCAGAGCCTTTTATTATTACCTTTTCTCCCTTTGCTGCCCGGTAGACTATGCGCTTGTCTTCTCCGCTTCCACCGTTTGCAGGCTTAACCCATTCACGGTAGGTTCCTGCCCCAACGGTTACGCTGTCTCCCGCAACTGCAAGTGAAGCTGCTTTTGAAATAGTCTTAAAAGGGCGTTCTTTGCTTCCAGGGCCAAAATCATCCCCACTAACGCTTACAAAATAATCCATCTTTTACCTCCGCTGTATAGGCAGTTTCAAAACCCGTGTTGTCATGCTGAATGCGGTTGCTCGCAACCAATTCCAGCATCAGGCTTCATGGATTCCGAATCCACATTCGCTGCAAGCGCGTACAAAAGGCCTTTTATCTTCCCAATAGGGCATCCAGTTCGGCATTCTGGGCAAGGAATTCACTGTTGCGCGGGTCAATTGCCACAACCTGCTTTAGATAATACTGGGCACGTCTCCAGTCCTGCTTGTTATAGTAGATTCTGTAGAAGCGGTAAAGCGCGTCTTTGTTGCGCGGGTTTGCGGTAAGGCTTGCCCTTAGGTCTGCAAAAATCTCGTCTTCGCCAGTGGCAAGAAGGCTCCTCTGGTAATAAAGAAAGCTCTTTGTCTTTCCGGAAGCAGTTTCTAGCTTTGTGTTTATAAGCTTCTGCGCCTGCTCCCTTTTTCCTGTGGCAACAAGCATGTTTATGTAGGAGCGAAGGACATCCTCGTCTTCCGGGTAGGCTGAATACAACTTTGATGCCGTTTCCATGGCCTGGGCATTGTTCTTAAGGGCAATGCAGATGTCTATGTATGCAAAGAAAGTCTCTTTGGTGCCATTGTCTTCCTTTATAAGCTTTGAGCACATCTGGTATGCTTCCTGGTAACGGCCGGCCTTGTAGTGTTCGCTTATAATAATCCGCTGGGCCTGGACATTTTCCGGCAGCTTGGCAAGAACCTTGTTGGCAAGCTCCATGGCGCTCTTTCCTGCAATAGGCGAACTTGATTCCGATGCAACGGAAGCTGCGCAAAGAAGAACATCCACGTCTTCGGGGTATTTTTGCAAAGCCTGTGCAATTGCCTGGGAAGCCGCAGAATTGTTCTTGTTCCATTCGCGAAGAAGCCTGGTGCGCTCAATCAGGTAAAGCTTGGAAGTGGAATCCGTCTTGGCAACAGCATCCAAAAGCGAAGATGCCTTGATGTAGTCGTTCTTGCTCATAAGGATGTCTGCGCGGTAAAGCGTAAAGTTGGTATTTTCCGGCTCGTTCTGAAGAACCCTAAGCACATAGTTTTCCGCCTTGTCCACATTGCCTGTCTTTAGGGCAGCGGTGGCGCAAATCTTTAAAAGCAGGGAATTCTGGGGTGAAGATGCAAGCAAAAGCTCCCCCTGCGAAAGGGCCCTTGAATAGTTCCCCATGTTGTACTGGATTGCAGCTTCAACAGCCTTTAGCTCCACGCAGGAAGATGCTCCCTTTTCCGCCTTTTTAAGGTAGGCTGCGGCAGACTCGCTCTTTCCCTGGGTAATTTCCATAAGGGACATGAGGTAGTTTGCAAGTACGGAATCTGGCCTCATGGCAAGGGCTTTGTCCAGGTCGTTTTTTGCCTTTGCATAGTAGGTCTTGGGGTTTGCCTTGGAAAAGACAACCATAGCCGGAAGAACTGTAGTCAAAAAGTCCGTCCGTTCAGTGGTGGAGTCATAGATTCCGTTTGCGGCAGACTGAAGGATGGCCGTATAGGGGTTAACCGCCTGACTTGCCGGAACTTCCCAGCTGATTCTTTTGGATGGCCATGCGGTTTCGATTATCTGCTTGCAGACGTTCATCAGGACTGTTTCCTTTTCCGAGAGCGTCCCCTTTGAATTCTTGTAGATAAGGGAAGATGCCTGTTGAAGGGAGTCGGGCGAGCCGTTTTCCACCTGAGCAAGTATCTTTGTGTCTATCGAATAAAAATAGGAGCGGTAAGAGTTGTCCGGCAGGGGAATGCTCGTAACAATTTCCTCCCCACCATCGCTTTCCTGCTTGGAATTGGCATCTTTCCCGTCTCCGGCAGAAGGGGAGGGTGTGCTTGCGCATGAGAAAAATACTAGCGGAGCAAGAGCAATCATGGCCAGCCGTTTAAGATTCATTGCTTTCTTCCCCTTCAATAAGAGAATCGTCGTTCATGTAGGGCAGAATTTCATGGTGCTTCTGCTGAACTACAAACAGTATTATAAGCCATATTCCGCCAAAAATCAAAATAATAGGCCACCACATGAATATAAAGTGCCTGAATGAAGACTTAAAGATGTGCATGGAAAAGAGCAGGAAAAAAGTGCCCATAAGAATCATCAGTATTGCGGGAAAAAGGTAGATGGTGCGGATGCGCTTGAGGTTGTAGAGGCCGGAGGGAATCATGGCAAGTCCGCAGATAATTATGGTAAGCGGCCAGGTCTCAATAAAGGTGAATGGCAGAATCTTTGCGTCCAGAAGCAGAAGCTGCACGCCAAAAAGAAAAAATGCTATGCCCAAAAAGACCCATATTGCCTTTTTTATCAGCGTAATGGATATATATAGAAGAAAAGCGCCCGAAGCGGTAAGAAAAATGGACTTCCAGCCAAAAGAATCCTCCCCTGAGGAAAATTTAAACGCGAGCAAAAAAACTCCGCAGAGTAATATTCCTATACCAATGACGAGTCCGATGTGGTATTTCAAAGGCATTTTAACCTGATTTTCCGGGGCCGTATCTTTCATTCAGTCGTCCTTACTCTACTCCCTATTCCCTAGAATACTCTAAGGTTACTTAAAAAACAAGTTGGCTGGCAGACTGTTATAAATTATAACAAATTTTTACCAATATTTTTTCTGGACGGTACCTTAATACGCTCTACCATCCTATTCCTCGGCTAATTCGACCGCCCATGCCTTTCGCCACCCGCTTTCCAGGGTTCCGCTACCGCTCCAGCCTCCTCACTTCGTTGCGGTGGCCGGCTACGCCGCCCTTCCAATCGGGCGTATGTCGCCAGAAAAAATCCATCCTTGGATTTTTTCTGGATTGCAGAAGCCAAGGGCTTCTGCATGTTGCTAACCCGCCCTCCATGGCTTGATATTCCTTGGCAAGAAAGACTAAAACATGCCTGCAAGGAAAAATCCCTCCATGGCTCGATATTGCTTGGCAAGAAACAAATCCGTTCCCTGAGGCCGTCGAAGGGAACATTTCTTAAAAAACACCTGTTGAAAAAAAGGGGTTCTTAGGGGCTAGCCCCTAAGCGGTGCTGGAAAGGT
>DJYC01000109.1:4802-32369 GCA_002448445.1 Treponema sp. UBA6988 | reverse complement strand
TGTTACCATTGAGCGTCCGTCCTGGCCAAGGCCTGCAACTTCGAGGGTTGCCCAGATTGGGTCGCCGGAGAAGAGCTGGTTGTAGCTTTCGATGCGGGCAAAGCGTACCATGCGGAACTTCATAACGATGTGGTCTACGAGTTCCTGTGCCTGTGATTCTGTAAGGATTCCGTTCTTGAGGTCACGTTCGATGTAGATGTCAAGGAAGGTTGCAATGCGGCCAACTGACATAGCTGCACCGTTCTGTGTCTTGATTGCGGCGAGGTAGCCGAAGTAGAGCCACTGGAATGCTTCTTTTGCTGTCTTTGCAGGCTTAGAAATGTCGAATCCGTAAGAAGCAGCCATTTCCTTCATCTGGCCAAGAGCCTTGATCTGCTCTGCAACTTCTTCGCGGAGGCGGATAACGTCATCAGTCATTGTACCGTCACCGATGTTTGCAAAGTCCTTCTGCTTCTGTTCAATAAGGAAATCAATACCGTAAAGTGCAATGCGGCGGTAGTCACCAACAATGCGTCCGCGTCCGTATGTATCCGGCAAACCGGTAAGGATGTGTGCTGAACGTGCCTTGCGGATCTCTGGTGAGTATACCTGGAATACTGCGTCAGAGTGAGTCTTGTGGTACTCTGTAAAGATCTTGTGGAGCTCTGCGTTTGGCTTGTAGCCGTACATCTCGCAGCTCTGCTCTGCCATGCGGATTCCACCGAAAGGCATGAAAGCCCTCTTCAAAGGCTTGTCTGTCTGGAGACCAACAACCTGCTCCAAATCCTTCTGGGAACCGTCTGCAAAAATGTAGCCCGGCTTGTGGGAATTGATACCTGTAACAATGTCTGTGTCAAGGTCAAGAACACCAGAGCGTTCCTTTCCGTCAAGACCAACAGACTTCTTGTTGTGCTCTTCCTTCTGGAGACGCTGAAGCTCTGCAAAAAGCTTGTTTGTAGCGTCAGTTGGACCTGCAAGGAAGCTTGCATCACCGTCGAACGGTGTGTAATTAAGCTGAATAAATTCACGGACGTTTACTTCGTCCTGCCAAAGGCGTCCGGTTTTAAAACCTTTCCACTCATCTCTCTGGACCATACTCTAACCTCACTGAATATAAAAATTTGTTTTAGGGTTAAACTTTATAACTATATACTACTCCAATTAAAAAAATTAAGCAACTGAATTTTGTAATATTTACAATTTTTTTTGCTAAATATAGTGTTTTTGGCTTAAATTCAAGGAAAAAACGCTATTTTTAGATTTCAGATTCATTTAAGTATTAATATCAACCTTGTAAAACGATACTAATCAGGCACTTTTAAGCACGGTACTTTTCTGGACGGAAGCCTAAAATTCTCTTTCATTTTGCACCTTGCTAATTCGACCGAACATGCCCCTCGTCACCGTCCTTCGGTTCCATTCTCGGTGAGGGGGGGAGCATAGGGGCGCGCATGGCAACAAACAAACCACGTTCCCTGAGCCTGTCGAAGGGAATCTACCCCAAAAGAAACACTTGTTGAAAAGTACTGCCTTGCACTTCTGCATGCTGCTAAGTCGACATCCATGGCTCGGTACTGCTTGCAAGTTAGCAGAGAAAAGCGCGGCAGGCACTGGAGGGGCGCGTAGCGTTGCCGCCAGGCAATGTAGGCGAAAGCCGGAACCCCGCAAGCGCCACATACAAGGAATATTGGCAAGCAGGTTAAATACAGTGGAAAAAATGGCATTGCCGCAAAAAAACAACAAAAAACCTTCAATTGACAGCAGCAAAATCTGCTAATATACTAAAAGAATGGACAACATACGTTTTAACGTAGTGGCTTTTGTGCTTCTAATCCTGCTAGGAAGCGTTGCCGCAATCAGAAGAGCGCCATCCGTCTCCCGAAACAGGCTTTTTTTCCTGTGCTGCGCCATAAACATCATCTTTATCTGCTCAGACGCAGCAAGACTTCTGGCAAAAAACTCGCAAAAGACACTTGAGGCAGTTCCCTTCATTCTCCCCCTGCTTAGCGCAATCACAGCACTGTCGCTTATCCTCTGCGCAGCCTTCTTTACAGGCTACTTTTACACCGTTGTCCACGGAAGGATTTCCCTGCCCCGCCAGCAGTTCCTTATTTTTGCCCCTGCGGTACTGTCAGTCATTTTGCTTGCAGTAAACAAATTCAAGCCAATCCTCTTTTACCTTACGGAAGACGGCTCTTTTAAGCAGCTGCCCCTCTTCTTTTCCATCATAGCCTACTACCTTGCCTACATCAGCATACTAACCGCAAGGACCTGGGAAAGCATGAACAAAAAGGACAGGCCTATTATCGTCTTCCTTGTTTCCATCTGTTTTTTGTCCATAATAATGCAGGTAGTCTTTCCTGCTGTCCATGCCATAAACCTGGTGCTTCCCCTTGTGGCCCTGCTTTCATACCAAAGCATAGAGTCCACCTACAACTTCATAGACATAAAAACCGACCTACAGAACGAGACAGCTTTTTTTACCAACAGCGCAACCCTGATTGCGGCAAAGGCAAAGTGGGACTGCCTGCTTGTCATTCTGGACAACATCCCCTCCATGGACAACGAATTTGACACATCGCTTACGGATGACTTCATTTCACTTGCGGCAAAATTTCTAAACAGGATTTCCAGAAAGATTTCCGTCATGCGCGTAAAGAGAAACATGTTTGCCCTCTGCTGCAAGGACACCGACGAGCTGGAAGAAGACAGGGTTATCTCGCTCATAGAAAAACGCTTTTCGAGCCCATTTAAAATCGGCAACATAAACATCGTGCACACATGCTGCTGCTGCAGGATTTCCTACCCCGAGCACTACTCAAGCTACGAAGATTTCTGCGCCTTTGTAGAGCTTGCGGCATCCCCCTTCAACCGACCGGCAAAGAAGCTGGTTTCTGCCAAGGACCTTGACCTGGAAGCGCACAAGAGGAGGCAGCTTGTACTGAGCCTTTTGCAGACGGCCCTTGCAGACGGAAGCATAAAAATCACCTACCAGCCAATCTTTAGCTGCGCCACTCAGAGGGCGGAAGGCATAGACACCGACTTTTACATAAAGGACAGATCCATAGGAATCGCCTACTCAAAGGAAGTTATGGAAGCGGCGGAAGAGATTGGCATTGCACACCAGATATTCCTCTATCTCTACCATTCGGTATGCGGAACAATCCAAAAGGCCCACCTGCTTGAGCATAAGGTTTCCTTTGTGGAGCTGCCCCTTCCCATGAGCGAGATTCTAAGAAACGGCAATGAGAAAATCATCTGCGAAATTGCGGACATTTACTTTGTACCGCATTCAAAAATACGCTTCGTGCTGCCGGAGAAAGCCTTTCTTGAATATTCCACCCCCGTCCTGCGCAGGATAAACAGCCTTAACGAAGAAGGATTCTCCTTTACATTTACAGACTTGGGCAAGAGCTGCACGAACATACAGATGCTCCTAAAGGCAAATCTTGCGGAGACAACAGTTTCCATGCCGGCCCTTGAAGTGTCCGGGCAAAAGAGCAAGCAAACCCTGTCCATGAACTCGCTTATAGAGGCCTTCAAAAAACTGAACATACGGATAAAGGCCAAGGAAATATCCTCCAACTCCCAGAACATTGCAGCCCAGCTCCACGCAGTTGACTCCCTGCAGGGAGACTTCTATTCACCGCCGCTTACACAGGAAGGCCTGGTCAAATTCTTTTCTCTGGAGGCACTGAATGCATAGCTCCATAATCACTTTTAACCTGTGTGCCCTGATAATATCATCCTCGTTCCTGATAATATTCCTAATCCGCCAGCCGCTGATGATTTTTCAGGACAAGGTTTACCTTAACGTAGTAATTGCCACCGTCATCACAGACATTTGCTCCGTCCTTGACTCCGGGGAAATAATAAGGGACTACCGGACACTATTTGTCATGCGCAACATAATAGTCTCCATGCTCTTTTACACAATGTTCCTCTGGCCAATATACTTTGCGGCCCTTTTTAACTTTAAGCTGCGCCTTAGCAAGCTAAAGCCCGTAATCGTAGTTGCCCTGCTTCCAATTGCGGCTATGATTGTCATAAACATCTTTACAAAGTGCCTCTTCTACATAAACTCATCCTTTGACTACGTGGAGACGAACCTCTTCAAGACCATGTACATGATTGGACTCGCGGCATGTTTCATCGCATCCACATGCTTCTTTGTCCCCGCGCGCATTTACACATCGCTTGAAAACATCTTCATCTACATATTCGTACTCATAGCATGCACAAGCGCAGTTGCAGTAGAAAACTTCTACCCCAAGGAAGAGCTTTTGCAGCTTGCAATATCCATCTCAATCGTCAGCATATACTTTACCATGCCAGCCCCGGAATCCTTTGTGGACAGCATGACCGGCCTCCTAAACGAAGAAGCCTTCAACAAACTTTGCGCAAAAAAAATATCGGGAAAAAGAAAGACATACTGCATAGCCGTATGCCTGCACGATGCAAAGATTGTAACAGCCTACGTCCAGCGGGACAGAACGGAAATGGTTACGGAAATAAAAAAAAGAGCTTTCGGAAAAATGCTGAAGAATTCCCTCATATTCAAATTCTTCCCCGGCGGCTACCTGATAGTCCTGGACAAGGAAGACGAAGCCTATGCCAACTCAGTCCTGGAAAAGGCCCACGAATTCTTTTGCAACTTCAGGACAGGCCCCGAAAAGGCTGTACGCATTCCTTCAACCGTAAGCCTCATCTGCTGCCCCGAGCACGCCTCCTCCACTGACGAAATAAAGGCCTACCTAGAACACATTTTGGACAAAGGAATAGAAGAAAACCTTAGTCTGGTAAAAACCCACGACCTGCCGGTGGACAACATCCACTTCATCTTCAAGACCCAGAAGCTTCTCAACAACGCGGAAAAGGAAGGCCGCCTCAAGGTCCTCTACCAGCCTGTCTATTCCATAAAGACAAAGGCCTTTGAAACAGCAGAGGCACTACTGCGCATGACGGACGAAAAGGGCAACTACATAAGCCCGTCAGTCTTCATCCCATTTGCAGAGCGCAACGGCTCCATACTGGAACTTGAAAACTTCATGATAAACGAGGCCTGCCGCACATACAGCGAGAAGCACCTGGCAAGCTACGGCCTAAAGAGCATAGGCATCAACCTTTCCATGGCGGAATGCATACAGGACAACCTGAGCGACACCATAAGCGGAATACTAAAGCGCTACTCAATGCAAAAATCATGCATCAGCATAGAAATCACGGAATCCGCAACCGGATTTGCAACCGAATCATTCAGCTCCAACCTCCAAGCCCTGTCACGGGCAGGCTACGAAATATGCCTCGACAACATGGGAACAGGAAACTCATCACTGGAAAAACTCATGTCAATTCCATTTTCCAGCGTAAAAATAGACAAGTCAATCGTAATCCCAGCATTCTCGGGCGGAGAAAAGGAGCGCATACTCTTTGACTCCATACTCGAAATAACTCACATATTCAACGCTAAAGTCGTAATTCAAGGAATAGAAACGAAAGAGGGGGCGGAAGCCGCAAGCAAGCTGGACGCGGACTACATCCAGGGCTACTACTATTCAAACCCGCTCGAAGAAGACGAGTTCGAAGAATTCCTAAAGAAAAACCGCCAGAACGGAAACATCTAAAATATTTTTTCCCTGATTCTTTTGGACGGTACTTTTACAGGCTCTACCATTCATTCCCTGGCTAAAAACGGCAGCCATGCCATCTCTTTACGGGCTTTCCGGGGTCGCTTGAAACTTCGTTGCGAGAACCGCCTTTCGGCTCCATTACTCCACTTCGTTCCGCAACCCGCCTGCGGCGGGCCCCTACAATCCCGCGTAGGTTCATTCGTAAAAAAACTCTAGTCTGGCAAAGTCCATTTGCACATCATCATCAAAATTAAAATACACGGCTTCCTTCAGTTTGCCGTTTGAGGGAATCTCAACCTTACTAAAATCAATCATATTGCTGGCAGGGGAATCCTTGTAGGCGCGTAACTTTTTTCCATCATAGCGCAGGTACAAAAACATGTTTGAATACCCTAAAGGCTGTTTTCCCAAGTTGGAAACTTCCAAGCGGCATTTTAACCGCCGTAATTTTTTGTCAAACTTAAGAGAGCCTATGTCTATTTTTATACCACCGATTTCCATGCAAGCGGCCTCTATCTTTAGGTCAGAAACAGTAAAGCACATAAGGGGCGCATCATAATAATCCGGCGGAAGGTCTGCGTCTCCAATATAAGTGAACTTTGCCCGGCAGGTGTAGACACATCCGCTTTCAAGCTGACGGGAAATAATCCTTTCCTCAGCCTCGTTACTGTATTCCTCATCTTTTCCAATGCCAATAATTTTATTGCCACAAGTCTGGAACCTTACGTTTGGCGGAAAGCCATTCCACAGGACAAAGCTTCCTGTAAGCTCAATGGACTCCCCTGTCTTCATCTTTTTCCTAAGGGCTGTCTCTGAGTCTGCAAATATCTTGTAGCAAAAAAGAAGTAAGAATAAAAATAAGAAGTATGTCTTTTTCATAATAATTTTTTTACCTTTGTTTTTTTGCAAAGCCAACTGATGCTTAAAAAAAGAGGGGGCGTTACGGGGGGCAGCCAGCCCCCTGTAGAGGGGGTAGAACGCAACGAAGTGCGGGCGTAGGGGGAGACTTCCCCCCCATATTAATAAGTACAGATGCCGAAATAAATTCGGCATGACGGCAGTTCTCCCCTATTACTGTACTTTAATAAACTATAGCCGGTGTCCAGTACTGCTGGTTGTAAATGTCGGTAAAGCGGTAGGTTACCTTTACCTTGCCGCTTCCCACATTGGTGTTGCTTATGCTAAGTGAATCTGCACCGCCAGCGCCAACCGTAAGCTGGTTACCCAAGTAGTAGCTGTCCTTGTATTCGCCCTGGTAAGAGTAGTAGTCGCAAAGGAAGTCAATCTTGTCGCCCTCAGAAATAAGTGTTATGTTCTTTGCCTGGGCATGTGCATCGTCTTCGCGGTAGTCGGTCCTTGCGCCTGCCACGTAGCCGTGTGGATGCTCGTCGTCAAAGACAAGGATAAGGTTTACCCTCTGGCCGTTAAGCATTGCCGGAACTCGGCCTGTAATAGTGTACTTGTCTCCGCCCAGCTCCGTTGTGTCCAGGTGGTAGTAGGCAACAGGCTGACTGTTAATGGAAAGCCATGTCCTGTCGCTAGAGGCAATAAGGCTTCCGTCTTCGCTAAAGTCGTAAACGTTGTCCAAGCCAAGGTCTACGTAACCTTCTCCGTCATCATAGAACATGTTAAGGTCAAGACCGTGAACAAGTGACCACTGGCCTTCCGTAAGGGAAAGCACGTCCCTGTTCTGTCCGTCCTTCTTCCAAACAAGAGCACCTGCATTAAAGCGGTTGGCAGCAATGTATTCCCCTGCCTGCTTTGCGGAAAGCTGCGAGTCTTCCATAAAGCCAATGTTGCGCCCCGTAAGACCGCTAATCAGAATGTCGCCAAGTCCACCGCCAAGACCGCCACCGCTAGCAGAACCGCCGCCTGTTATAAAGGAAGTAAGCAAGTCACCGATTGCATCTGAACCGGAAGCAGGAGCACCGCCAGTCATGCCGCCAAGGAAGTCAAAAAGTGAGCCTGCCGCAGAAGAAGTACCGCCTGCCGCAACCTGTCCGCTAACTTCAAGGTTTGCAAATTCCTTAATACACTGGGCATAGCTTGAATCCATGCCAATGTCGTCGTAGGTGTCGCACATCTTGTCCACGTAAGAGGCGCGCGCGTATGGGAAGTAGATGGAAACACCGTAAGCGTTTGTCATGTTGGAAGAAGTCTTGTTGTATTTGATTGCACCCTTAAGGGCCTTTGCCAAGGCATTAGCCTCGCTGTTGTCCACGTTCTTGCAAAGGTCAATAAAGTCTACCTGGTCAATCTTGGAACTTGTTGCAAATTCCCTTGTCTGGTAGCGGGCATCAGAAACTTCCTTATATTCATTCTGCTTAATCTTTGAAGTGATGGACTTGGAGAAAGAAGAAAGCTTTTCAGGAACCGTATTGGAGAATTCCGCAAGGTCAATCACAGAAAGCGTTGTCTTCTGACCGCGGCACTGATTTGCGCAAGTTGCAACAAAGTCGTCTACAATCTTCTTTCCAATGTCCAAAGTAGAAAGCGAAGTGTTGCGTCCAAAATCGTTAAGCCAGTTTGTGTAGTACCAGCCAATGCCAGGCTCCGTCTCTTCGCTTGCAATCATGTAGTCCGCGTGGCGGTTCATCATGAGGGCTGTCTCTGCAGTAGCCATAAGACATGCGTCAAAGCCAACAAAGTCAAACTTTACGCCGCCGTCATTAAGGGCCTTGTTAATTCCAGCAAGAGTCATTGAACCTGCAGAAGGATACTTTTCGTCGTAGCCATAGCCGCTTACAGAACCTCCGCCGTGATCCCAGAAAATAAGCTCGTAGCGGTTTGCAGGGAATTTTCCGGCCGTCCACTTAATAAATGAAGAAAGTGTGGAAGGATCAATCATCTTCTTGGAACTTTCTTCCGCCAAAAGTTTTATGGAACCGTTTGTAACCTGATAAATCTGGTTCTTGCTGTTGCTGATTCCCTTTGTGCGCCAGCTCTTGCATCCGCCAGTGTAGACAATCAGGTTGATTTTGCCCAGGTTGGATGCCGCCATTTCTGCAAGGTCGTTGGAAGCCATACCGTTCCTTGATTCCAAGTCGGTACCGCACATAAAGACCATGATTGTAACGTCATCGTTGCCGTTGCCAGCAATCTTTGTATATTTTTCCCTTGAACCGGGTGCAACAGTCTTGTCGTAGTTGTTGTAGGAAGTCTGAACGCTGTTGCCGGAACTTGCACCGGAAAAACCGGATGGAGCAGATGTGTCACCGCCCAAAAGGCTGCCCAAAATTGAGCTGCCGGCTGAACCCTGAGAAGAAGAGCCTCCGCCAAGCAAGCTGGAAAGTATTCCGCCGCCAGAGCCCTTGCCCAAAAACTGAACCACCAGGAATATGATTATGGCCACAAGACCGCCACCGCCAAGCTTTATGCCACGGCTGGGACCGCCAGAGTGTCCGCTGCTTCCGCCATAACCGCCGGATGAATTTCCTCCCGATGAATTTGAATGTCCGTTGTAACCGTTAGATGAACCTACAGGCCCGGTACCAAGACCGTCCCCTCTTTTGTGTACGCCACTTCCGCCTTCCGTAACGTTTTTCTCACGTCCGCGCGGTCTCTTTGGATCCATAAAAAAAGCTCCTTAAAAAAGATATAAAAACATTTTACATTTATATAGAAACATTTTATAAAAAATTCAACTTTTATTCAATTATTCAAAATATAAAGTTCACAAGGGGGAAGGTCTTCCCCTCGCTCCAGCCACGAGTCGCTTGCGCTTTGTCGTGTCTTCCGCTACCCCTTCTCCTAAGGGTGGCAAGCCCCCCTTAAAATCCCCCCATCCAATCAGGGCTAGGCTTTGGTTTGCAAAAGGACGCTTTTTTTACTATATTATACTCATGAGCAAGTTCCTTCATATTTTGGCACACATCGGCATAGGCATTGCGTTACTCCTTGTGGCGGTAACGCTTTTTGCATTCATCTTTCTAAGGGCATGGAAGCCTTTTGGTGGCAGGGCAAGCGAGGAAGACAGAAAGGACTATTCCCGCAGGGCATTAAACTTTGACGGTAAAAAATTCCACAACGAAGAAGATTTTTCAGTCCTTTCCATGCAGAAGAATCCTGCCCCCGACCCAATGAAAATTTCAGGCCGAGCAACCCGCCCAAACTTTGACTTTCCCACAAAAAAGCCGGATTTTTCCCCTGTCAGCAAAGAGGAAGTCCGCGTAACATGGTTCGGACACTCTTCACTGCTCATACAGATGCACGGCATGAATATTCTTGTTGACCCGGTCTTTTCCGAGATGATTTCCCCCGTCTCCTTTGTGGGAAGCCGCCGCTATTCAAACCCGGGACTTAGCGCGGAGGACTTGCCGGAGACAGACATTCTGCTTCTTTCCCACGACCACTACGACCACCTTGACTATGACCTTATACGCAAAATAGACAAAAAGGTAAGGCGCTACATCGTCCCCCTGGGAGTAGAAAAGCACCTTGAGCGCTGGGGCGTGCAAAAGCAAAAAATCACAAACATGGCATGGTGGGAAGAGACGGAAGAAAAAGGCCTTTCCATTACATGCACTCCTGCCAAGCATTTTTCGGGCAGGGGTCTTACAGACAGGATGAACACCCTCTGGTGCAGCTGGGTACTAAAGGACGAATACCACAAGATATTTGAAAGCGGGGATTCAGGCTTTGGCGGGCACTTCCAAAAAATCCACGAAAAGTTCGGAGACTTTGACCTTGCCATAATGGAATGCGGCCAGTACGACATGCAGTGGCCAAAAGTGCACATGTTCCCCGAGCAGTCCGTGGAAGCGGCCAAAATACTGGTCGCAAAAGTTGCCATGCCAATCCACTGGGGGGCAATCGTACTTTCCCGCCACGGCTGGGACGACCCGGTGGAGCGCTTCCTAAGGGCAGCCGAAAAAGAAGGCCTCAGGGTAATTACGCCATTCATCAGCCAAAGGGCAAACCCCGAAGAGCCGGAACTTTACGAAGACCGCTGGTGGCGACAGGCAGGAACATTCGTCAGCAAAAAAGATTCCCAGTGAATGCAGCTAATTACCGCATGGAAATCAGTTTTCATAAAATATGATGGAAGGTAATCGAAAAAATATACAGAGGAAATCGGTTTCTTTTATTTTTCCTATGCTAACGAAACCGGAAATCTCCCTTCGGGTACACCGTACGCACTTGCTACGGTGTATGTGTGCAGCGGAAGGCAAAATTGATTTCCGCGCAATTACCGCCCGAGCTATTGAAACTTTTCTGCGATTTGTATATAATTGTAAGAAATCTAGATTTTTTTATTGAAGGAAGATAAATTATGATATCAACAAATGAAATCAAAGTAGGTTCTGCCTTTGTTTTTGAAGGTTCTCCTTTTATTGTTCAGAAAAAGCTCGGTCAGAAGGGTGGCCGCCAAGGAATCACAGTTAATCTTCGCGTAAAGAACATCGTTACCGGTAGCACACAGGATTTGGGAATTGATGCTGGCGAAAAATTTCAGGAAGTAGACCTTGAAGAAAAAACAGTAAAACTTTCCTACATTGACGGTGAAGACTATCACTTCATGGATGCAGAGTACAACGACGTGATCCTTACAAAAGAAGACCTCGGAGACAACGCTGGCTACCTTAAGCCATCAGAAACCGAAGGTGACGATGACGACTTTGAGCTCAAGGTAACATACTACGAAGGGAAGCCTGTTGGTGTTGACCTTCCTATAAAGGTTACCCGCGTAATCAAGTACTGCGAACCAGGAATCAAGGGCGATACTTCTGGTAAGTCCCTCAAGCCTGCAACTTTGGACACAGACATTGAAGTCCGCGTTCCTCTCTTCTGCAACACAGAAGACCGCATCGTAATTGACACACGCGACGGTTCATTCGTTGAACGCGCAAAATAATTAAAGCAAAAACAACAGCGGCAGCCTGAAGCCCAAAAGCCTCGGGTTGCTTCTGATGCATATCTGATCCTGTAGCTCAATTGGATAGAGCGTTAGCCTCCTAAGCTGAAGGTTGCGAGTTCGATTCCCGCCAGGGTCATTCAAGGTCTAAGAGGCATTCCTTTTAGGCCTTTTTTATTTGTGGAGAATTGCTGGGCTTTGCTTCGAATCCTCACGCGGGGGCAGGTGACGGCAAGTTAGGGACGGCTTTTGCCTCTAAGCTTGGACTGCTGCCTGCGATATCTGTCCAGCTGCGACTGGAGGCTTAAAATCACGTCTTCTACGCCAGCAGCCTTTAGTTCCCGGCGGAATTCATCCACAAAAGCTTCTTCATCACCAATGCAGCCAAAGCAAAGTGGAATCATGAACTTGTTCCAGACGGCATCTATCTGCTCAAGCTTTGAGGAAACATCGCTAAAATTCCAGATAATCGCGGGATAGGGATATTCAAGCGCAACCTGGTTGTATTCTGCAACGAGTTCATCGTACTTGTCCCAAAGGTTTTCTGAGGTACGCACTTCCAGCATGTCGTTGCGTCCCCACCAGAAATTAGTGGCAAAACTGTCACGCTCTGGCTTGTAGCTTTCGGGGTAGCTCCTAAAGCCGTCATCCCTGATTACATACTGCTTGCCGCGGATTCCGTAGTTCATCAGGTAGTAGCATTCCGGGTCGTTCCTAAGCAGGTCATAAACCTTTAGCGCGCGCTCCGGGTGCTTGCTCTTTGAGTAAATTGCCATTGCTCCGTGGGTAACGGACGTACGTACAAGGTTGCCGCTTTCCTTTCCGAACCAGAAGAAGCTGCAGTCGGCATCGGGAAAGTTGGCCATAAGCTTGGGTCCAACGATTGAATAAAAAGTGTCCGTATGGTGGCATTCAAGCGCAGTCCTTCCGTTTATGAATTCCTCTCGGTTGTTCCAGTCGTAGCCCGAAACTACGTCGGAAGGCCAGACTTTTGCCTTGCTCCATTCCTTCATCAGTTTTGCGAAGGCCAAGAGTTCATCACCCTCGTAATACGGGGAATAGATTCTTTCCGCGTCATCGCTGCTAAATCCGAACATCAGGTTTGCAAGAACTCCGTCCAACGGAATGAAGCGGCTCTTGGAAAATATGTAGCCGTTGGAAAGCGTTATGGCAATGCTTCTTGTCGCCTGGCACTTGAAAGGGTATTCAATCCCCTCATTTTCGCGCACATAGCGGCAGTAGGGAAGCACATCCTCCCAGCACTGTATGCCATTTTCAAGCCCGGCTTTTTTTGCCCAGTCACCGCGGTACATAAATCCATGGTTTATCCACTGTGAATAATTGTCTTCGGGTATCAGGTAAATTCTTCCGTTAAAGCTGCATGCATCCCAGTGTTCATCACTTACGCTTGAAAAGGTATAGGGGCAGTTTTTTCTCAGCATGGGAACGGAAAGCGGCATGAATGCCCCGCGCTGCACATTCGGCCACGCCTCAAGCCAGTCGGATGCAGTTCCCACAAGGTCAAGGATTGTCCCCTTGTTTGAAAGCATGCGGTTGTAGTTGAGCATATAGTCCTTCCAGGGAACGTAAATAAGCTCCAGTTCCGCATTGGCCTTTTCGCGGAGAACCTTGTTCAGTTCGTCGAGCACTTCGCGGGTGGCATTGTTGGCCGGGGGATTTCCTATCGTTAGGTATGTTATTTTTACGTGGCGGGCCATATTGTCCTGCGGAGCATGAAAGATAAAAGTAAGGGCTGCAAGGCAAAACAACACAGGCAGCGCCAAGAGCAAATATGTAAAACGCTTCATTAAAAGAATGATACCGATTACTATACCTTTTGTAAACAGACTTTTGGAGTTTTTAGAGTAAAATTCAGCATCTCAAGGAGGGGGAAGAATCCCCCTGCGCCCGCACTTCGTTGCGTGCTACCCTCTCTACAGGGGCTGGCCGCCCCCGTAACGCCCCCGCTGGATGCATCTGTACAAAATGCACCAATCAAAAACACAGTAAAAATAAAGCCTGTTTCAAAACTCGCCTGATGCCCGAAAGCTCCTAGATACGACACTTACATGTTCAGAACTTGTTGAATTTCAAAACATATTCTTGTAATATACACAAATACGGTATATAATAAAAACATGCCTGTATTGCAGAATCTGCTTGTACCCCCAGACTATCTATGAAAAACTTATTCTCCATCATACCTCCTGATTTTTTCAAGCCTCTCAACAGCAAATACAAGAATCAATATGCAGATTGTCTTCTATCTATTTACAATTCTTACCGAAGTGAAATTTCTTATGGAGTTGACAGGGAAGCTATAGTTTCTACACTAACTGATTACTTTAACAATAGAACTGACGCTATAAGTTTTGATGATGACATAAGCTTTGAGAAAGATTCTCGTAGCAAAGCGCAAAAAACAATTAATTTCCTAAAAGATTGTGGCTGGCTGGATTTTGAAGAAGAGAAAAATTATCAGCAAAATGTGGTGCTCACAGAATATGCAGTTCCTTTTATTAGGACCATGCATGATGTCATTAGAGAAGAAGAAACTGAATATCAGGGACTCATTTCACAGATTCATGCGGTTCTTCAAAATGAAGAGCTTTATTCAAAACCATATCAGTTTATCCTTAAAAATGTTGTAAGCAATACAGAACAATTGATTTCCAGTCTAAAAAAATTGAATATTTCAATAAAAAAACATATTGACAAGCAGACCAAAAATAAAGATTTGGCTTCAGTACTTGATATGTTTACAACGTATAATGATGAAATAGTTTCAAAATCATTATATCGATTAAAGACAAGTGAAAATGTTGGTAAGTTCCGGCAATCAATAAAAATCAATCTTGATAAGATGCTTACAGATCCAAAGATACTAAAAGATTTAGTTGATGGCTATATGGAAATTGAGCAGGAAAGTGATGCAAGCATAGCACAAGATAAGATAATTCAGATGATTGTTGATGTAAAAAATGCCTTTGAAAATCTTGACAAGATTATTGAAGACATAGACCGTAAGAATAATCATTATATGAAAAACGCAGCCTCAAGAGCCAAGTTTGAGCTAGCTTCAGGAACAAATCAAGAAGGCAAGATAAATACAATCTTACGATATCTAACAGAAGCTTCTGCTGAAGAAGAGCTTGTACCAGAAGAATTATTTAATATATTTGTCCAGAAGTATGTTTCTGAAGAATCAATAAAAAAGATTCCAGAAAAAAAGACTTATGAAGAAGTAACAGCCATTAATGTAGCTGAAATGCTAACAGAAGAAGAAAAAGCTCTAAAAAAGAAATTGCTATTGGATAAGCAAATGGCAAGATTATACAGAAAAAAGATAGAATCTTTTGTTGCTGGGCTTTTAAAGGACAAACCCATAATAATGGCATCCGACATTCCTATCAATAATAGAAAAGATTTTGAAAACCTTATTTATATAAGGTTATTTGCAATAGAATCATTAGTTTATCGGGTAAAAAAGACAGACAAGAGGATAAAAACTGATAAATGTGAATTCACAGATTTTGAGATTATAAGAAAGCAGGCAGGAGATAAAAATGTTTGAATCACTTGAACTAATAGGAAATAGCTCTTCTCAAAAAGAAAAATTCTCAAAAGCAGCAAACAACCTCTTGAATCATTGTTTTATTCTCAAAAAGAAAGATGATACCCGTCAGGATTATATTTACATAAAGGATAATAAAGAACAGTTTATCTTGGTCTTTGATTTATTAGGATATGATTTGCGATTCGATGAAGATATGGGACTGATTTCTATTTACAATCGAAACGGAAGCGGAAGACTCCAATTTACAAAATTTGAAAGTATTATGTTCTTAATTCTGAAGCTATTATACCTAGAAAAACGAAATGACTTATCTACCAACGGAGACAATGTTACCGTAACAATTCAGGACATTCGTGACAAATACAATGTCTTAAAGCTTAAGAACAAACAGAAACTTGATAAAAATTCGGAGAGACAAATTATAGCTTTATTTAAGCGATATAACCTTATCAGAAATTTGACATCTGATATAACGCAAGGTGATACACGGATTGAGATTTATCCCTCAATTATGATTGCAATTCCAAATGAAGGAATTACTCATCTTTATGAAAGTGTAAAAGACAGACTTGCAGAATACGAACTTGCAGAAGGAGAAGAAAATGCATATAGCAAAGACGACTTTGTTGACGAAGAAGCTGAATAGAGTAAGACTTGTAAACTGGATGTATTTTGGTTATGAAACTTTTCCTATAAACCAAGGTTCTGTCTTGATAAGTGGAGAAAATGCAGCAGGAAAATCCACAGTTTTGGATGCAATCCAAATGGTATTAACAGGAAATTCAACAAAGTTTAATAAAGCTGCAAATGAAAACTCTGACCGTGATTTAAAGAGCTATGTGCGTTGCAAAATTGACACAACAGAAAAGACTTTTCTCCGTGAAGGAAATGTTATTAGCAATGTTGCCCTGGAGTTTTATGAAGAAAAAGAAAACCGCTGGTTTGTAATTGGTGTACACATTACATCTGGAAACGATACAGAACAGCCTAACAAACGATGGTACATAGAAAGTGGAAAACTTGATGACTTCTCTTTCCTAACAGACGAGAACAAACCTGCTATGGCAGATGAATTTCGTAATAATGGCGAGAAGGTAAAGTACATAAAAACTGTATCTGAATATAAAGAAATCTTGAGGCATAGGTTAGGCAATCTGGAAGATAAGTTTTTTGAAGTCATTTTGAAAGCTCTTGCATTCAGGCCTGTTGACAACGTTAAAGATTTTATCAACAAATATGTTCTAACAGAAAAAAACATAGATGTTCAATCTTTAAGAGAAAGTATTGATGTACTGAATGAATTTGAACAGACTCTTAAAAAGGCAAAGCAGGAAAGAAATACACTGGAAACAATTTTAACTCGCTTTCGGGAAATAGAAGAAAATGCCCATAATCAAAATGTAAATGACATGCTGGTTAAGATTGTAGATAAAGATGTTCTTGAAAAAACGAAGGATGATGCAGCAAGAAAAATCAACATAGCTGAACAAACGCTAAACAGAAAGAAGTCAGAACAAGAAGATTTAGATTTCCAGCTAAAAGATATTAGAACTAAGTTGATGCAACTTCAGCAAACCTTTGAAAATTCCGATTATCACAGATTGACGGAAAACTTACAGACTTCCATTGACAACTTGAAAAATGACAAATTATATGAAGAATCCAGAAACCAACAGCTTACTGATTATTTACGATTCTTAAATAATTATCTCTCTATGTTTATAAAGTTAAAGGATATTCCAGTATCTGCTGAAGAAGTAAAGAACATAGGAAGTGATTCTGAGATTAACAAAAAAGTAGAAACCGTTGATAGACTTGAGCATTTTTTGAAAGCAGAAATTAAAGACATTCAAAAGAAGAAATACGATATAGAAAGAGAAAGGGATAATATCTCTTCTAGAATTTCTCAGCTTGAAAAGGAAATTGAAGATTTACAGTCACAAACAATTCGTTTTCCAGAAGAGACCGTAAAACTCAAGGAATGCATCGAAAAAGAATTTGCAGACAAGGGTATAGATTCTCCAGTATATATTTTTGCGGAACTGCTAAATATTTCAGACACGCAGTGGACTAATGCAATTGAAGGATATTTGAACACTCAGCGGTTTTATCTGATAGTAGAGCCTGAATATTATAATCTGGCTTTGGAAATTTATAATGCAAATAAAAGAAGCTATAATCAGGGTATTATTAACTTTAGAAAACTTCCTGATGTCAAGCCTGAATCTAATTCTCTAGCATCATTTATTCAGACCAACAACCGCTATGCTAAAAGATACGCAGACTACATTCTTGGAAATGTAATTTGCTGCGAAACTTTACCAGAGCTTGAGAATTACTCTTCATCAATTACAAAAGACTGCATGGTTTACAAAAACTTTGTTTCTCGAAAAATAGATCCGAAAATTTATTCAAAACCTTACATTGGTAAAGATGCTATAGAAGTTCAGTTAAAAAATGCGAAGCAGGAAAGAAAAGTTTGGTCAGAGAAAATACCGGCTTTACGGGATAGACTAAATACATATGCACAGTTAGAAAACTCATACGAACATGTTAATTTTGATATGCTAAAGACTTATTTGGATGCTCCCAATAAGTTATGCTCTGTAATTGAACGTCTTAACAAAGAAATTGAAAATATTGAAAAAATAGAAAAAGGCCAGGATATTATTCAATTGCAAAAGCAAATATCAGACTATGAGGAAAAAGACAAACAATTAACATCACAAGAAAATACCTTGATTGGAGATAAGCGAACTCTAGAAAATGAAATTGAGAATACAAAAGCTCATCTTATAGAATTAAATGAACAGCTTGAAAAGAAGGTTATTGAATTAACAGGGTATCAGGATTATCAGGCTGCCATTTATACTGAAGCTTTTGAAAAATATCAGGATTTGAAGAAAAAAGAATCGATTGAAGAAATTCAAACTAATTACGGTATTAACAAGACAAGATTGGATAATAAGGCATCTCGTCTTATTAATGGAGAAAAGAATTTTATCGGTCTTTATCAAATGCAAAGTAATTATAATTCTGTATTTAGCAAGGACTTTAATACAGGCCTAGAAGGCTTTGATCAATTTAAGGCCCAGTTTGATAAATTAGATAAAGTTGAAATTGTTCGTACAGAAGAGACTATCAGAGTATCAAGAGAAAAATGTGAAGATATTTTTAGAAATGAATTTCTTGCAAAGATGAAAGAATCAATAGAAAGCGCAAAATATGAATTTGATAATCTAAAGAAAGCACTCAAAGATATTAATTACGGAGAAGATACTTACAATTTTACTCTTAACCCAAATTCTCAAAAACGAAATCTTTACAAGATGATTATGTCTGAAGACAATATGGGAACAGCAAATCTTTTTGCCGGTAATTTTGAAAACCAATACAAAGACGAAATTGAAGAACTGTTTACCAGAATTAAAGCAGGAGATTCCAGCGACAAAGCCGTTCGCGAGTACACTGATTACAGAACTTATCTTGATTATGATATTGAAATTACTAAAAAGAACGGTACAGTTCAAAAACTCTCTACTAAAGCAAAAAGTAACTCTGGTGGAGAATCTCAAGTACCATTCTATGTAATAATGGCCGCATCCTTGAACAATATCTATAAAAGTAATAATTCTGTACGCCTACTTTTGCTGGACGAGGCTTTTAATAACATGGATGAGCAGAGAATTGCCAGTGTAATGAAATTCTTTAATCAACTTCAGTTCCAGACAATATTGGTAGCACCATCACCAAAAATTCAGGACATTGAAGAAAACGTCGATTCTGTTCTAACAGTTATGCGGGAAGATACAGTAAGTTTTGTAGAGGACTTCAGATATTATGGCGACTAAGATAGAGATAAAAGTATTAAATGAACTCCTTGATGCGTATGAAAAGAGCAAAACTTTTTTAGGAGAAAACAAAAACCATCAGACATTTCGGGTTGCGGTCTCAAAACTATTTCCAAAATATGATGATGATTCAGAATTTACTCTGTATAAAGAAATCAATCAAAATCTTGACTCTCTGAAGAAAAGAGGTTTCGTAGCATTTAAGCCTGAAAGAAGCGGTAAAATATGCTCAGTGTCTTTGGAAGAGAATGCAATTGAGCAAATCTATAAATATATAAAGCGAACTTCCAAAGCAGCCGTGAACAATCAGTTAATGGATATGTGGGATAATTTTAAAGACTTACAAGAAAATCTTTTTACATCTCTTTTGGCATATATAAAAGAACAGCAAAACCGAATAAGTCTAAACAAACCGGTTCAATTTTTTGATGGCAATTTTTCAGATTATGAAGATATATTGAATGCGGTAAAAGCTGTTTTAGCAAATCAGGATGAAATTTTCATCCGTGAACTTTCCGTAAAACTATTCAATAATTCTAAACGACTTGAGGTTATAGAAAATTCCGTAAGGTCTATACTATTCAAGTATGGTGAATATGATGACAAAGAAACAGTTTTAGAAGAGCACAACATACTTAAGACTCCAACATATGTGATGGTAAAAGGAAAAGGCATCTTATACTGTGGAGAAAGAATTGACCTAAGTAAAATAAAGGGAGACATAGGCCTTTCAACGCGAACCCTAAAAGATTTATCTTCTGTTGAGCTTAATGGTGCTAATGTCATGACAATAGAAAACCTTACAAGCTTTCATAAATATCAATCCGATAATGAACTCGTTATTTATTTAGGTGGCTTTCATAATTCCATAAAAGGAAATTTTATTAAACTTATTTCCAAATGTAATTCAAAAGTTATATTTAAGCATTTTGGTGACATAGATGCCGGAGGATTTTATATTCTTGAAAATCTTAAAAGAAAAACAGGCATGAGTTTTATTCCATATAAGATGGATATAAAAACTTTGGAAGAAAACAAAACAAATTGGATTAGTCTATCTGAAAATGATAAGGCAAGACTGAAACTTTTGGCAGAAAAATCAAACGACTTGAAGAGCATTATTGATTTTATGATTGAAAATAATTGTAAGCTAGAACAGGAATCAATATCTTTGTCTTAGCACAGTTTTTAATCGTACTTGCGGAAAGTCCGGGGTTTTAGGGGTGCGGTCAGCAACCCCTAGGAGAATGGGGTGTGCCGAAGACCGCAGGGCTGAGGCCAGGGGAAAGGCTTTTCCCCTCATTATTATTTTTATTGACTTGCACTACTCCTTTATTTCGTTAAGAAGGTATGGCGTTGTCTGGTAGACGTAGTAGTTGAGCCAGTTGGAGTAGAAAAGGTGGGCGGTGCTCCTCCACTTGGACTTGACCGGGAGGGAGGGGTTGTTGTCCGTAAAGTAGTTTTCCGGTATGTGGATATTCAGGCCCTTGCTGATGTCGCGGCTGTATTCCTTGGCAAGGGTGTCGCTGTCGTATTCGAGGTGGCCAGTCATGAAGATTGAGCGGTTGTCCTTTGACTTTACAATGGTTACTCCGCTGACGGGACTTGTGGCAAGAAGTTCCAGCTTGGGGTTTGCAAGTACGTCCTGGTCCTTGATTATGGTGTAGCGGGAGGTTGGCACGGGGAAGCTGTCGTCAAAGCCTCGGCAAAGTGGATCGGTTGGTGCAAGCAGGTCGCTGTAGAAGATTCCCGAATACTTTCTTTGCATTACGTATTTGGGGATTCCGTAGAAGTGGTAGAGGCCGGCCATTGCCCCCCAGCACAAAAAGAGGGTGCAGTAGGCGTTTTTCTTGGCGTAGTCCATTATGCGGCAAAGGTCTTCCCAGTAGTCAACTTGCTCAAAGTCAAGCTGTTCGACGGGGGCTCCTGTTATTATCATTCCATCGAATTTTTTGCTGAAGACTTCATCGGATGAGATGTAGAATCTTTCCAGATGGCTTGAATCCGTGTGGCGGCTAACATGGTTTTCCATGCGCACCAGGGAAATGTTTATCTGGAGCGGAGTGTTGCTCAAGAGGCGCAGAAGCTGGGTTTCCGTAACCTCTTTTGTTGGCATGAGGTTTACGATGGCAATTTCCAGCGGGCGTATGTCCTGGGTGGCGGCGCGCTCGGACGTCATTACGAATATATTTTCACTTTCCAAGACCTGCCTTGCCGGCAAATCCGCATCTATTTTTATAGGCATAAAGACTCCTACATTATTTTACGCACATTATAGCATATAGCAACAATTTGTAAAATATGTTATAATCCTGTAACGAAAAAAGGTTGGTGGGGATATGAATACAAGAGCAGACCGTAGGGCAGCGGTAAAAAAGCTAAAGGCTTTGGTGCTTAGCCCAAAAATTGAGATAAACGAATACCGCAAAGGCATAGAGAATGAATTTTCTTGCGAACTTCTTCCAGCCGGTGTTGAATGCACGGAACAGGATGCAGGCGGGGTAAAATACGACCTTCTTACACCTGTGGTTTATGCTTCAAACAGAATTATCTTCTATATACATGGCGGTTCTTTTGTTGGCGGCTCGCGGCAAAGCTACAGGAACTTCTGCTCATCACTTGCAAACGATTCGTCTTGCAGGGTGGCAATTCCTGAATACCGTCTTGCACCGGAACATCCCTTTCCTTCTTCCGTAGACGACCTGCTTACCGCATTCCGCTCAATCTATGCGGATGAAAAGGCAGCGGCAAGGCTTGAATCTTCCGCAAAGGAAAAACCTGAATACACATTCGGCCTAAAGGAAGAAGAGCCCAAGAAAGAAGAGCCGGGCGCAAACATAATAATTGCATCTGACGGAAGCGGGGCAAGTCTTACACTGGCACTTATGTTCCGCATGACGGAAGACCAGCTTAAGAGCGTAAAAAAGGTTGTCTTCTTTTCTCCATGGCTTGATGTCTCCCGCTCTTCCCCCCTGCTCACAGGCCGCCGCGTTTACGACGAAGTGCTTTCCGGGGATTCAATGCGCAGGGCAAGCGACCTGTACACTTACGACAGCAATTCGGAAAACATATTCATCTCTCCGCTAAAGGCACCGCCAAAGAATTTTGAAGGCTTTCCACCCTTTTTTATCCAGATGGGAGAAAAAGAAATACTCATCCAGCAGGTAAAGCAGTTTGAAAGCCTCTTGGCACAGGCAAAGGTTGAATGCACCCTGGACATTTGGCCAGACATGATGTACATGTTCCAGTTTGCAGACGAGTTCCTGAATGAATCCCACCTTGCTGTGGAAAAGGCAGGAAAGGAAATTTCCAAGCGACCGGAAGAATATGAAGAATCTGAAGAAGAGAAATCGCAGCGGCAAAAGATTCTTGACCGCAACAACATTCGCTCGGAATAGGACGCTGAATTAGGATATGGAACTGCTTTCTCCGGCAGGAAACGTGGACAAGCTGCGTTACTGCTACACTTACGGTGCGGACGCCGCATACATTGGGCTAAAGAATTTTTCTCTTAGGGTAAAGGCGGACAATTTTTACGAAGACGAATACAAAAAAGTTGCCCAGCTAAAGGAACTATTTCCAGGCCGCCGCCTGCACTGTGCGCTTAACATTTCATTCCACAATTCAGAGATTGACCGTTTAATAGAAGACATTCCCTACTTTAAGCTTTACCCAATAGACGCTTTTATTGTCCAGGACTTGGGCATAGTTCCGATCCTTCAGAAGAACTTTCCAAATGCAGATTTGCACCTTTCCACACAGGCAAGCTGCATGAACCGGGAAGCCGTTAAAATGTACAAAAGCATTGGGTTTAAGCGCGTTGTTATGGGAAGGGAGGCTTCGCTAAAGGAAATTGCGGAAATAAAGGATGCGGTTCCCGACATGGAAATTGAATGCTTTGTTCACGGGGCAATGTGCATTGCATACGCGGGCCGCTGCTTAATGAGCGCATATCTTAACGGACGGAGCGCACAGGAAGGCTTTTGCTCGCACACATGCCGCTGGAACTACAAGCTTATGGCACCCATTCTTGGACAGGCTGGCGGTGGTATGCAGACAGGCGGTGGTATGCAGGCAGGTTCTGCTTTGCAAACTGACGCTGCTTTGCAGAGTGGCGAAACTTTGCAAACTGGCGCGGTTCAGCAAACTGACGCTGGTATGCAGAGTGGCGAAACTTTGCAAACTGGCGCGGTTCAGCAGACAGATGCTGCTTTGCAGACTGACGCTGGTATGCAAACCGCCACCCAAGACGCGCTCCCCATGCAAAAGGCAATCGAACTTGCCCAAAGCGGAGATCTGGTTCTTAACGAAGAAAAACGCCCCGACGAATACTTCCCGGTCTACGAAGGCGAAAACTTTACCGCAGTACTCTCTTCTAAAGACCTCTGCATGATAGACCACCTTGCAGACCTAAAAAAAGCCGGGGTTGATTCCCTAAAAATAGAAGGCCGCATGAAAAGCATCTACTACGTGGCCATGGTAACCAGAGCCTACAGAAAAGCCCTGGACGCACTGGAAGGAAAAATCACAGAGGAAGATGCCAAGCCCTTCGTAGCGGAACTTTACAAGGCAAGCCACCGCCCCTTTACCACGGCATTCTACTACAACAGAAGCGATGCTGACGTAACCGTAAGCGGAGCCGCAGACAGCCCCTACCTCTTGGCGGGCGAAATAAAGGGAGCACTAACAGCAGAAGAAAGCGACTTTGTCTTTAAGAAAGCAGCCCAGCTAACCAAGCGCAGGCAGGAAGAAAGGGAAAAACTTTGCCCCCAGGCACTTGCCGCCCTTGAAGAGCGTATAAAAAATCAGCCGGACAAGCATCTTGCCGCGGTAGAAAAAAAAGAAGGCTTTGCATTCTACACCCTTGCACCGCTCAACATGATAACCCGGCAAACCCTTTTGGAACTTGTTACCCCGGCCATCGTAAGCCGAAAGCTAAAAGCGGAAGAATTCTGCCTGGTAAACCCCAATACCGGCGAAGTTTACAACTGGGTATGCGACGGCCACCCATGCGCAATTTACACCAGCATACCCCTTACCCAAGGAGACCTCCTGCGAGCACTGGACCCAGGCTACAAGGAAGGAGTCTTCCGCGACAACGGACGCTAAGCCGACACCCTGAACTGCTACGAATGTGGATTCAGGGGCTGCCATTTTTTATAACTGTTCCAGGGTTCGACAAGTTCACCCACCAGGAACGACTACGCCGCCCCTCCATAGCCTGCCGAGGTTCATGAGCTTGCCGAAGAATGGTTCATGAACCACAGATTCCGGGTCGGAGCCCGGAATGACGGCTGCCCCCTAAACTGCTAGGCCCATATTTGCAAAGTACCATCGAGTGGCAATACCTTTGCAAGCATCTTTTTCTTGAAGCAAAAAAAAATCCCGCCCTAACACGGACGGGAATTCTTAAAAGCAAAAAAACTTTCTGTCGGGCAATTTTTAGCTTACCCGGACATAACTTAGTTAGTTAGGCAACTTTAGTTTGCGAACAATTTTAGTTTGTTAGGCAACTCTTAGTTTGCGAACAACTTTAATTTGTTCCTTCTGCTTTCTTTGCACCTGCGTTTGCTGGTGTTACATTGATTTTCTTTGTAACAAAACCGCTGCGGAGGCACTGTGTACAAATGCGGATAGTTCTTGTTGTTCCGCCGATTTCTGTCTTAATCTTAAGAAGATTAGGCTTCCAAGTCCTCTTCTGGTGGTTATATGAATTACTTACAGTATTACCGTGTCCAGTGTGCTTTCCGCAAACATCACAACTTCTTGACATATCGCTTACCTACCTATTCAATCTGATATGAGTTCTTCAATATTACAGAAATAATGCCACTCTGTCAACATGCAAAGGGGGATTTTTGCGCATTTTTTTTTGCTTAACATGCACTGGCTTAATAATGCCAGTTTACACTTTAGCCAAAGCCTCTTTTATACTTATTGATTTTACCTTTGAATTTACAAAATCTTTTAGGTTTTCCGTTACAATATAATCAAGATTAGCATTTTCAGCACATCTCATCTGCAAGCCGTCTTCAAGGTCAAAAAAGTTCTCATCATTTAGTACATAAAGAAAATCATCTTTATTCTCTACAACAATCTGAAAAAACGAAGCTATAAGAATCAAAAAACGCCGACGCTCTTCTATTGACATGTACTTTCTGGAAATATAAAAAATATCTGTCATTGAATGGGCAGAGATAAACCCCTCTACTTTTCCTTCAAAAACAGTCTTTACAATTTTACTTGCCTCTTCGTGAAAAGAATTTGTAGGGATAAGATAATCAAGTATTACATTAGAATCAAAAAAGAGTCTCATAGGCCATACCTTTCATCCAGAGATTCCGTCAGCTCCTTTTTTGCATCAAAATCAGCAGGAACTTTCATAGCCCCCTTAAATTCGTTGAACAAAGCAAGTCTTTCTTCTAGGCTCATTGCTGGGGTTTCTTTCTTTTTACTATTCATTGCATTGACAACAATAGTCAAAATGCCAAGTTGCTCTTCATAGTTCAAAGACTGCATTTCTTCTTTTACTGCCGTTGCAAATTTGTTGTATGCCTCGAAACTCATCGTTCACCCCCTTTTACAATTTATTATACCACATTTTGCAGAAAATTTATGGATACCCACCATCATTTCTGTTTTTTTTGTACTTGATATAAAGCCTAGCCCCGATTGGAATGGCACGCGCAGCGTGTTCCGACCGAAGGGAGGAATGGAGGCGAAAGCCGGAACCATGGAAAGCGGGATAAAATGCCTTCCGTGGCATTTTATCCCGCAAGTTTTCTGGCGAAAACTTGCCTGTTTCTTCTGCTAACAAATGACGCGCCGTCCTTGGCGCTGCTTGTTTGCAAGAGGGATAAAATGCCATGGAGGTCTGACCGGACACGAAGTGCCGGGCACAGTAAAACCAATGCATTCGCTCCGAGAAAAGAAGGAAAAAATTCCAGGCTTCTACTTTGTTCCGTACTGTTTTTCTATTTCGGCAATTTGGTCGCGGTAGACGGCGGCCTGTTCGTATTCCAGGCGCTCGGCACAGTCGGCCATTTCTTTTTTGAGGGCTTCGACAAGTTTTTTGCGCTGGGCGGGTACAAAGAGGTTGAGCGATTTTTTTAGGACTTCCAGTGTTACGCTGGCGTTTTGCTCTGCGTCTTCCTTTTGGTGAACGAGTATGTCTTCCACGGCCTTGCGGATTGTCTTTGGGGTAATTCCGTGTTCCTTGTTGTAGGCTTCCTGGATTGAGCGGCGGCGGCGGGTTTCGTCTATGGCTTCCTTCATTGCGTCGCTCATGCGGTCTGCGTACATTACGACCATGCCCTCGGAGTTGCGGGCGGCTCTTCCTATTATCTGGATGAGTGACGTTGTGCTGCGGAGGAAGCCTATTTTGTCTGCGTCCAGGATTGCAATGAAGCTTACTTCCGGGAGGTCAATTCCTTCGCGCAAGAGGTTGATTCCAATTAGTACGTCCACTTCACCGGCGCGAAGGGACTTTAGGATTTCTACGCGTTCGAATGTGTCTATTTCCGAATGGATGTACTTTACCTTCATGCCAAGGCCAGTAAGGTAGTCGGTAAGGTCTTCCGCCATTTTTTTTGTTAGCGTTAGGACAAGGCTGCGCTCGTTTTTGGCAATGCGCTTTTGGACTTCCACGTAGATGTCCTGCATCTGGCCTTCGCTTGGGCGCACTTCCACTATTGGGTCAAGGAGGCCTGTGGGGCGGATTATCTGTTCAACGATGCGGGTGGATTTTTTTACTTCTTCGGGGCGGGGCGTTGCGGTAACAAAAATTACCTGGTTCATTTTTTTGTTGAATTCGTCTGCTTTTAGCGGGCGGTTGTCCAGTGCGGATGGCAGGCGGAATCCAAAGTCCACAAGGTTCTGCTTGCGGCTGCGGTCTCCTTCGTACATGGCTCCAATCTGGGGAACGGTAACATGGGCTTCGTCTATCATGCAGAGGAAGTCGTCCGGGAAATAGTGCAAGAGGGTTGCAGGCGGTTCTCCGTGGGTACGGCCTGAAATTGGGCCTGAATAGTTTTCTATTCCTGAGCAGTAGCCCATTTCGCTTAGCATTTCCATGTCGTAAGTTACGCGGGTTTTTAGGCGTTCTGCTTCAAGCATTTTGTTCTGTCCGCGAAGTTCTTCCACGCGCATTTCAAGTTCGGAAAGGATGCGGTCTTTTGCACTTCCCAGCATGTCTTTGGGGACTACGAAGTGCTTTGCGGGGAAGAGGTTCAGTTCGTCAAGTTCTTCTATTGTATTGCCGTTCATTACGTCGTAGCGGCGGATTCTTGAAACCTCGTCAAAGTCAAGCTCTATGCGGTAGGCCTGGTCGGTTTCCATGTAGGGCGGAAAGACTTCCAGAGTGTCTCCCTTTATGCGGAAGTTGCCCCTGTCAAGCACCATGTCGTTCCTCTGGTACTGGACGGAAACAAGGGATGCTGCAAACTTTTTTATGTCCAGGGCCTGGCCTTTTTCTACGTGAACCTGCATTTCTTTGTAGAGATCAGGCATGCCAAGTCCGTAGATGCAGGAAACAGTTGCCACTATGATTACGTCGCGTCTTTCCATTAGGGCATAGGTTGCGGCAAGGCGCAGCTTGTCTATTTCTTTGTTTACGGATGCGTCTTTTTCTATGTAAAGGTCGCGGGCTGGCACGTAGGCTTCCGGCTGGTAGTAGTC